>NZ_CP033334.1:610833-916250 GCF_013170705.1 Mesorhizobium loti
GCATCATATTTCGGATCACCGCCGAGCGAGGCCCGCACCCTTTGCATCGATGGTATCGCCGGCATTCCCTTGAACGGGTCCTTGCCTTTGACCAGCATGCGGCTGAAGTCGGCGGCGAAAGCCGAAGAGAGGGAGTACGCATCTCCGACGGCCGACACTCGAGCTCTCGTCGTGATCATGTTCGCACCGCGAGACCAGAGCATGGATGCCTTCTGCGAACCATCCTTGTCGACCGCCTCGGCCTCGATGGCCAGACCGCCGAGGCCGATCGGAAGGCGCGGGATCGGAACCCCGAGCCCCGCCGCCGTGCCGCCGAGCGACGCGACGATGGAACCCGCGGCTGCCGCACGATTTGTCGCAACGATGTCGGTGACCGTCGCGTGGACGACGAGGTCCGCCGGCAGGCTCGCGGCCACGATCCTGAAGCGGTCGCCAAGGTCGGTGCAAAGCGCCCGGTCGATCGCGTTGGTGACGAGCGCCAGGTCCTTGGGATCGAAGCCACCACTGCCGATCTGCGTCGAGGTCGGCACAATGCGCACGGTCTGTGCGGCGAGCACCGGCGCCGAGTCCACACGTAATCTTGCTTTCGTGAGGGTGCCGCCCGATGGGCTCATTCCGGCGTAGGAACCCAGCGACGCGCCCTCGCGCAAGGGCACGCTCGTGCAAGCGGACAACCATGAGAATAGAGCCACGCACAGCATTGCCCGCGGCCGCATTTCACGTTGCCGAAGCTTCAAGATCATTGTCAAATCATCTGAACCGGGATCATGGGTTCAGGGTTACCGGCCCCAGCGTTAACGGCGGTAAAGGCAGTGTAAAGTTCGGTAAAACATCGCAAGCTGCCGTCTTCGCTCGCCTGGGCAACCGCCAGGCTCGACGAAACCCGTTTCACCGGCGGGCAGCTTCCATCAAAAGAGGTGGAGCACGGGCTTAAGGAGATTTGCGAATTGCAGCGACTCGATCAACTCGGAGCCGGGGATTGCCAATAGAAAGCAACAACCGTCGATAGCAGTACGCTTCAGCACGGCTGGGTCGAACGTCGGGAGCAACCGATGCTCCACGTCGCCGGCGCCTCGTCCAAAGCGAGGGAAGAAGGCGGGAACCTCGCGGCAATATTTCCGGTAGGCATCGCCGAAAAATCCTACCAGAACAGTCGATTCGCGGGCTGAGACATAGGCGAATACCAGATACCCGAACAAAAAGTAGAAGGCCCCGATCGCGAGCGACCCAAAAGTCAGGCCTATGCCGGCAAGACCCAGGGAAGAAAAGAAGTACAACGGATTGCGGGTGTATTTGTAAGGGCCGTTCGTGATGAGTTCCAGATTCTTGCGTCCGCCTATGTACAGCGATGCCCAGCACCGCCCGGCGACACATATGATGATAAATGTGGGCCCCATAAATTCGATGGCTTGGCGAGGAAGAGTCTCCGGCAGCCAAGCGCTCTGCACCAATAGGATCGGCATCAGAAGCAACGGGGCGGCCAGCCAGAGGAACCGCATCCTCTTGCCCTGCTGAAACACCGCCGTGGTCACCGACATTGGTCCGCTTTCTCGCATTTGAAGAACCGGGGTCACCGCTCAGCTTTAGCGATGCCAGCGTTAATGGCCGTAAAGGCAGTGTAAAGATGGGTAAAACTTGCGATCAGCCTCGATCATTCGACGGACTGAACATCGCCGGCTGCCGGGGAATCTCCAGCATGATGGCCAAGCCGCCGACGTCCGGCAGCGACGCGTATACTCGCCCTCCATGGCACTCGATAGCCTGTCTGGCAATCGCAAGGCCAAGGCCGTACCCGCCTCTCGGCGCCGCGTCATTCCCGCGGGAGAATGGCCGGAAGATTCGTTCGAGTTCGTCACGCTTGACGCCCGGCCCCTGATCCGCGACGCACACCTTGAGGAGGTCGTCCGTCGTCTCGCATTTCACGGTGATCTGCGAATGTTCGGCGGTGTATTTGATGGCGTTGCGAATGACGTTTTCCAGCGCCCGGTAGATCAGCTCGCCTTCGACCTCGGCAAGAAAGCTGGCGTCGATATTGGTGGTGATCGAAACCTCGTGGGCCTGGGCTTCAAACGCCGCGTCGCCAAGGATTTCGTTCAGAAGATCGATGACGTCCAGCCTCTGTGTCTTCAATGGGAGACGGGAACCGGCCGTCAGCCTGGCGAGGGTCAGCACTTCGCCGACAAGCGCATCGAGCCGTTCGACCTCCCGATCCATGCGGTCCAGCATGGCGTCGAGTTTCGCCGGACTCTGCCGAAGGACACCCCCGACAGCCTGCAGACGCGACAGCGGGGAGCGCAGTTCATGCGACACGTCGTGGAAAAGTCTCTGCTGTGCATCCTGCAGTTCCTGCAGCCGCGCGGCGCTGGAATCGAAATCGTGCGCGAGCGCCGAGACCTCGTCCTTGCGACCTGCCATCTTGTGCCCGATGCGGATGTCGAAATGGCCATGGGCGAGCGCGCTCAGGCCGTCGCGCAGGTGCACGACGGGACGAATGAGATATCGGGCGAGCGCGGCCGCCGATATCGCGCTCGAAATCAGAATACCGAACCCCGGTACGAACGGACCAAGCTTGTCGAGAATGACACTATATTGCTGGGGCACCGAGATTCGGTAGCAAATCCCGTCCTTCAGGACGGTTCTTGTCTCCGCCGTGCTCCTGTCGCTGCATGCGCCGGATTCCGCGATCCTGGAGATCATAAGACCGACCGGTACCGTGTCCTCGCTTATGCGGGCAAGGCGTCGAGCGGCATCTTCACCGTCCTTGAGCAGTACGTTTTCAATCAGTTCGAGGACGACCTCCTGCTTCTGATGTGCCAGTCTCGAAGCGGAAGGAAGCGTTTCAAAGAAGTCGAGTGTCAGGATAATGACCGCGACGGACGCGGCAAGCGTCAGCCAGGTTATCACGAAGAACTTCTTAAACAGTCGGGGCATGTCAATCCAAAAGAAGTTGATAGCCCTGACCGCGAACAGACTTTATCCGTGACTGTCCATCTTCCCTGAGGCCGAGCTTCTGACGCACGCTGCTGATATGGACGTCGATGCGGCGATCGAACGGGGTCAGCGGCTTTCCAAAAGCCCGTTTTGAGATGTCCTGCTTCGATATCAACTGGCCGGCATTGCGAGCGAGAACCTCGAGCAGGCTGAACTCCGTGCCGGTAAGCTCCAGCGGCTTCCCCTCCCATTCGGCGGTTCTGTTGCCTGGTTGAACCACCAGCCGCCCGGCTCTCAGCGTGTCGGTGGCCGCGCCGGCCGCAGGCTGGTTCGCACGACGAAGAATCGCGCGCACCCTGGCCGCGAGTTCTCCTGGAGAGCAGGGTTTCGTCACATAATCGTCGGCACCGAGGTTCAGGCCGGATATCCGGTCGATGTCATCGCCTCTCGCCGTCAGCATCAGCACGGGAACCTGGCTCAGCTTCCTGATCCTTCGCAGGATCTCGATCCCGTTCATTCGGGGCATCATGATATCGAGCACGATCAGGTCCACGGCATTGCGCGCGGCCGCGGCAATGGCTGTGCCGCCGTCCGCGCCTGTCGCGACGTCATACCCTTCTTCGACCAGGTATTCCTGCAGCAGCGTCGTCAACTCGACATCGTCGTCGATGAGGAGGACCTTGTTCATCACATTCCGTCCGTCATTGATGCCGGTCACCCATAAGGCACAAACACCCGCCAGCGACGCGATTTTACCCAGCTTAACACAATTTGACGGCGCTTAACGTCCGCGCGACTATGCATGGACAGGCGACACCGGTCGCGTTCAACCAACGCTGGGATCTTCCGCCTTTATGTGGCTGCAGATTCAAGGCGGACGCGCGCGCCCAACCTTCAGGACAGGTCGCGTGCTTTTCAGGCCTGCTCGACGGCATTTTCTGGGACAGACGAAGGGGACAGAGCACAGACCACGCTGCTGGCTGATCAGGCCGCTCTGACAATGGTAGCTTCGCGCCCAATGCCGGCCGTCGCGGTCAGTCTTGCCACCTCCCGAAAGCAGACATGCTCGAACCCCGCAGGAGGTTGGTTGCACCAGAACCTTTTGCCCCCATTTCTGCCGATAGGGGTATGCACGCGAGGTCAAGGCAAGCCGGGCTATGTTTTGACCGCCGTGCCCGTCCCAGCACTTGGCTGCTTGCGCTGCCCGCCAAAGTGATCGAGACCAGTCGCGGATACATGGCCGGCCAAACCTTCGGCAAGAGGCTGTTCTCGTATCTTTTCCGGATTGCGGTTGATCCATAACAGTGGCAGCCCAACTTCTTCCTTTTGCTGCCATCTCTCCCGTCTAAACATGGCAGCGCCGGGACGTAGAAAATGACTGCGGGGAGCGGCAGTGCGGGAGCATCGATGCCTCATCGTCGCCAAGCGCATCTCGACTGCGCGCATTGCGATCGAGTTAAAGTAATCTATCAGTAATATTGACGTAGTATCGACAAACTACTTTATGCAAAACGTCATATTAGATACTGTTAAATTATGATGATCTTAAATTCCGAAGTCTGCCAGTACAGCCCGTCCGCAAAATGGTCGGTGAGATTGGCATTCTGCGTGAGCATCTATGTGCTCGCCGCATTCTTCCTTGATCCGCAATCGTTCGTGGCTCTAAGTCAGATCTACGCCGAAAAATTCCTCGTCGCCATTCCGATATTGTTGGTTGGAGGCGTTGGCAGCGCAGCTCTCATTTTCGGCCGCCAGGCACCGACGCGCTACGCCGTTGAACTGCTTCGAACGCGATGGCGGGGTTGCGTGCCGGTGCTGCTGTTCTTCCTCGTCGGCATGACCGCGTTTTCCACCTACAAGAGCGCGATTCCGAAAATCGTTCCGTTCTATACCGATCCATGGCTTGCCGACCTGGATGAGTGGATACACGGAGCGGCGCCATGGGAATTGGCGCATCGCCTCGATCACGATCTATGGGCGTTCTTTGTCTTCAAGAACTACGATGTGCTTTGGTATGCGCTGTGGTTTGGAACGGTTCTCTCCGTGGCTATGTGGTCGGATCGGATCGCACGGATTCGCTATCTCTGGGCGCTTGCGTTGACCATCTCGATCGTCGGTACACTGCTCGCACTTCTCCTGTCGTCCGCTGGTCCCATCTACTACGATTATTTCGTCGGTAGTGACCGCTTCGACGAACTAAGGGTGGCCATGTCGGCTCTGGAGTCCAGCGTCATCGTCCGAGAATACGCCGATTATCTTTTGACCTTGCACACGACAGGAAATGCAGGTTTGGGGGGCGGCATCTCGGCCATGCCCAGCCTGCACGTCGCCCTTGCCACCCTGAACGCCTATTTCCTTTCCTCCCTCAACCGCTGGCTTGGCGTTCTTGGTTGGATCTTCGCTGCCTTGATCATGTACGGGTCAGTGTACACTGGATGGCACTACGCGGTGGACGGCTACATCTCGATCGTAGTGGTATCGGTGATCTGGTGGGGGACTGGACGCCTAGTGCGCGAGCAGCATCATCTGACCCTCCCATGGATGGACACCGCCGTGTCCGAACCGTCGACCTCCGCGCTCTTGAAGAATGACCGCATCACTCCTGGGATGGACGCCTCGTAGCGAAAATTCCCCTACATACTGTTCCTCTGAATATACGTGCCCGGCCAACGCGAAACCTGTTCGAACGCTCGATATAGTTCTCATGGCTTCTTCCGAAATCACGCGAGACCTTGCGCCAGAAAAGCAGCTTCCGGCATGGCTCGCTTACGCGAGGCGCTGCAACGCGATGCTCTGCGCAGTGATCTTTGCGTTCGTCTTTCTGACTTTTGTGGTCGCAACAATCAGCGGCGATTCGATCCTGCCCCATGTCTTCGAATATGCCGAGCGGGTCGTGCGAGCCTTTCTGTTGTTGAGTTCCGCCCTTGTCATCTGGGCTTGCTCAGGCGCGATCGTACAGGGTCGTCACGGATCACCAGTCAGCCTCGCGACGGCTCGCATGAGAAACCTGGCTACGTCGAACACGCTTACACGGTTTCTCTACGCCAGCGCCATATTGGTTCTCTTCATGGCCGCCTTCCTCTACAACAAGATGTTGATCCCGGTTGTGGCCCCTTTCCAATGGGACGAGACCTTCTCGCGTTGGGATGCAGGTCTTTTGGGCGGGTACCAGGCCTGGCAGATCATCCAGCCGGTTGTCGGCGTACCGTGGATGACCGTGCTCTTGGACGTGGCATATTCATCATGGGTGCCGGTAGTCTTCCTGTTCTGGGGCGGGCTGTTCGCCAGTCCGCGCGTGCCGGAGCCGATACGTGTCCGCTATTGGTGGGCGACGATCATGTCCTGGCTCCTGATAGGCTTGGTGATGGCAACAATGTTCTCTTCCGCGGGACCTTGTTACTTCTCGGAAATCGTACCGGGCACGCCCTCGCCCTATGGCGATCTCATGCACTATCTCGACGGGGTGGATGCGGACTATTCTTTGTCTTCATCCTTGACCAAGGATTTTCTTTGGCAGGTCCATATCGGCACGTTCGACCTGCCCGGAGGCATCTCGGCCATGCCCAGTATGCACAACGCGCAGGCGGCTTTGTTTGCGGCGGTCGCGTACTCCCTCGACCGCAGGCTCGGCCATGTCATGCTGGCCTACGCCGTGTTGATCTTTCTCGGCTCGATTCATCTTGGATGGCACTATGCCGTGGATGGGATTGTCGGTGTTGTCACGGCGCTCGCCATTTGGATTGCATGCGCAAAGGTGGCTAGGAGCGAACGGAAGTGTTCTGTTGAATAGCGGCCCTCACACCGAGAGGCGAAGCAGCAGATCGATAAGGGGCGGCCGCGCGCCGAGGGACTTGCTGGGCCGTTGAGACGGTGCGCCTTATCCAACCCTGATAGGCAGTTTGCAAGGTTAAATCAAAGCGCTGCCCTTTTGGGCATTGGTTGACCCTACAGGCAGCGCGAGCAATGCCGATTCCACGAAAAAGCCGTATCGCATGCGATGCCGGCAACGGGAAAATGTGCTCTTGGCGCGTCCCGCGTATCGAAAAACTGGCTTCGTGCTTACGCGAACCTAAGCGCATCCGGTGCGGTGGATTGCGTGAAGCCAAGTAGTCAACTGATATTCAAGGGAAAACTGGCGCACCCGACAGGATTCGAACCTGTGACCTCTGCCTTCGGAGAATGGATAGTGGCTTTCGCCGAAACTATCCGATTCTATCCGAATGCGCGCTATGCCTCTGAAATCACAAAACAAATTTGAAATCATTCTGCGCCGACGGTACGACGGGACGGCTCAAACCCCTCCCTGTCGTGCTTACGCGGGGATTCTGTCAAGGAGACACCCTAGCATGGCGAAGCTGACCAAACGAACCGTCGATGCCACCAAAATAAAATCGTCGGACTATGTGATATGGGACGAAGACCTGCCTGGCTTTGGCTTGCGTGTCTTTGCTTCGGGCAAGCGCAGCTACGTTGTACAGTATCGCACTGCTGGCCGCTCACGTCGGCCTGCACGGAGTTTGGACGCCTGAGGAAGCCAGGCGCGAGGCGAAAGTCTTCCTCGGCCAAGTCGCAAGGGGCGGCAACCCCGCCGAGGAGCGCAAGCTCGATCGCGAGGCGATCACGGTCAAGGAACTCTGCACCCGCTACCTCGAAGATCTCAAGAATGGCCTCGTGCTCGGCAAACGAGGACGGCCCAAGAAGGCGACGACAATCTCCACCGATGTCGGGCGCGTCGAGCGCCACATCGTTCCGCTGCTCGGCAGTCGAAGGGTGCGGGATTTGGCCAAGTCCGACATCACGCAACCCATGAAGGACATCATGGCGGGCAAGACCCGCGCGAACGTCAAGACGGGCAAGCTGCGTGGGCGCGCGATCGTGCGCGGTGGAGCCGGCACAGCGGCTCGAACGATAGGGCTCTTCGGCGGCATTCTCAGCTATGCGGTCGAACTCGGCATCATCGATCAGAATCCGGTGCATGGCGTTCGCAAGCCGAAGGACAGGGTCAACGCTCGCCGTCTCAGCGAGCAGGAGTATCGCACCCTCGGTGATATTCTGAAGAAGGCGGTCGACGATGGGCAATACGCGACAACAGCCAAGTGGTCCAGGGTTGTGCGAAGGCTCGCTTGCAGCGCCATCGTGATTGCAAGCAAATCCGCGGTTTGACCCTGGGACAACGTGACGTTTATGGGACGGCGATTTGCCTGCAACCACTTTACGGACCGCGCCTTATCGCGCTTGGTCGCGGGACATTTTTCGTGGGTTGGCTTCTTGCCCAAAATCGACCATCATTTCAAAATTCGCACTTGTAGTAGATGACGGAAACCTCTGGAAATTGAGGGTCGAAGCGCTCGAAATGAGTCTTGTCGATGACGCGGAACGATGCCGAGAAACTGCTGAACAGAACAGCATCCGAGCAACTCAGCAGTGCAGAGAAATGGTCCCCATTCTGTGATATTTTCTCCGCCGTACAACTGGAATTCGGTCCGAGGACTCTGCTGCCGGAGACGATGATTCCGGTTGTCAGCGTAGAACTACGGTCCTTGTATTCAAACCCCTTGCCTCGCTTCTTGAAGTTGTCTTCACATCCCGTCCCGTTCATCGTCCATGCGCCTTGGAGTGCCTCCATCGAGGCCGCGGCCACATGGGTCACTCCTCCGGCAAGCATGACGATTGCGGCCATTGCGCCAAGGAACGGGTTTCCGATCATTTTCTCCACCTAGCGTATTCAGCTCTTGAGCATTGAATTCCCAACGAGGCCTGTGCGTTCAGGACGGGAAAACCACTTTCCAATCCTGCTTCATGTCAACGACCACCCAATGGCCGTTCACAGCTTCGTCTAAAGCCTTGTCCAACTTTCCGACGGAAGAGCCGCGATCGTAGGCATATTCGCGGTCAGCGTCGGTGTGATGAACGATCCCCATGAACCGCGCACCGCTTCCGGCGGCGGTCCACTGCAGCATCTGCAGATCGCCGTCGGAATTGCCGAACGCGAAGATGGGTCTTCGACCGATGAATTTGTGGATGCCAACAGGCTTGCCAGGACCGTCATCGACGAAGTCAATCTTGGCGTCCT
The DNA here is from genome assembly GCF_013170705.1 of Mesorhizobium loti. Lineage (NCBI taxonomy): Bacteria > Pseudomonadati > Pseudomonadota > Alphaproteobacteria > Hyphomicrobiales > Phyllobacteriaceae > Mesorhizobium > Mesorhizobium loti. The sequence continues at coordinate 619,838 of NZ_CP033334.1, forward strand.
TGATCAAGACCGGCCCGCCATCTTCACCGACGACGTATCTGGTCATGCCTGACGAGCCGACGATCCTCTCCGGCGGGATGCCGTAAACCGCTTCCATCCAGGGACGCATGAAGTCGATACCGCCGCCCGAGACCACGAAAATCTTGAATTCGTTTTGGCGCAGGAACTCGAGCAGTTCCAACATCGGCTGGAAAACAAGCTCGGTATAGCCGCGATGGAACCGGGGATGCTTGGCCGTCCTGGTCCAATCGACGACAGCGCGATCAAACTGGTCGGTCGTCATGCCCGCGTGCGTCACTGCCACAATTTCGAATATCCCTTTCTCGCCCGAGCGAACCAGGCCAGCCAGATCGTTAGAAATCACTGACTTGAAAGGTTCCTGCGTCTGCCACTGGGGATGGTCAGGCGCGAGCAGCTTCACCCGATCCAATGCGAAGGCGAGTTGAGAATAGATTGGCTGTTCGCACCACAGGGTTCCGTCGTTGTCGAAAACCGCGATACGTTCGTCCGCGATGACAAAATCACGGGCGGACGGCGTCGTGACTTTGCCGACAAAGTCGAGGATCGAAGTTTTGACTGGCCCCTCATGCCACGAGGCGAGAGGTCCTGCTTGCGCGCGCACGGGCAGGACGGCGGAAAGCGGCAGGCCGGCAGCCAGTATGCCGGCGAGCACCGAGCGTCTGTCCATGATCGGGCTCATCTACCGAACGACGACTTCGACGTACACACCGCCCGATCTCGCATAATAGATGCCACCGCAATTGTAGTAGTAGTGCCCGTAGTAGAGACCGTAGACGCAGGCGGGGGGCAGCACGGCGATTTGCCGTGCGATGACGCGCCGTTCTGTCCGACGAACCGTGCGGCGCGCGACACCGGCATAGGATAGTGGCGTCAACGGACGACCGATCCTTGCTTGGGCGGTCGAAACCGGGTTTAGAACCCCGAGAAAAGCGAGGTCGGAAACGGGTCCGATTTCAGCGCACAGGAAACCACCAAAAATCGATGCCGTCAGGAGCTTGCCGAACCTGGTCATTGCTGGTCTCCGTCGTCTTCAGGGCTTGGAACCTCATCGATCTGCGCGATGTCGCCCAGGTCGACCTTCTTGGCGCCCGCCGGCGCCTTGAACTTGAAGTCGTTTGCCGCCACCGCGGACCCGAATTTCCAATCCCTGGTCTCAAGGGTGTATTGCGGGGCCTGCGACAGGTGTTTGCTGGTGATGACATACCGTCGTGGAACTGGCTGATCGCCAGTCTGGATCCATATCTGCCAGTCAACGTCATGAGAGCGGAAGGCGAGATACTCGCACTCGACGCCGTCGATGTAGGCGCTCGAAATATGCCGGGCGTCGGTGACCCCGTCCATAAGCATATCGAACACGTTTGACGCCAGAATATCGGCTCCTGGCGGATCAATGCCGGCGCTCGAAAGTTGCTCACCGAGGTCGTCGAGAGTGCCCTTGGCTTCCACCTGGCTATAGACATTCAGGTTCTTGCCGAGAATCGACAAGGTCGTGCCGTCGAAGACTGTTTCCATGTCCGCAAAGCCACCAATTCTCGACACGCTGATCTTGTCTGGCCTTTCAACATCGACCTTGCCGGAGCTTGCGAACTGAAGCTTTTCGAAATTGCGTGTGACGGCTTCCACGGAAGAGTCATAGCTGAACGAGAAGGTCTTCTGCTTGGCCATGTAGTCCGACATGGCCTTGAGCAAATCCTTTGCATCGTCGGCCATCGCGTTGCCGATCGGAAGGACTGTCAGGGCGCTGGCAAGAAGCCAACCGCAAGGACGGATGAGGGTTTTGGATATGACCTGTCTTGGCATCGCGAACTCCAGCGGTTTGGTGTGTCGCGCCGGCGAGGACTCCGACTGCGGAGCCGATCGCTGCGGCAGCTGCGCGTGTGACGGGCTAACAAGGCAAGAAGCCCGCTAGACTGCCGAGCACATCTGAAAATCAGAGTAGGAATTGCACTCTGAGGCACAAGACTCCGCTGCCGTACATACCGATACGAAACGGTAACAGGCAGCGCTTCCTGCCGATGGGCTTCGCGGAACGTTTACGCTGATGACGGCGGTCCCTCACTGTGCCGGATAAGGCGGTTCAAACGCCGAGATCGTGACCTGAACGGCGCCTGGAGAACTCGGCTGTAACAGTAAAGTGCTGGCGTGCCTCTGCCGCTGCGACGATGATTATAGAAACGTGCTCCCTCCGCCGGCTTCTCATTTCTCAAGCGACATGACCGGAGTTGCCGTTGTTTGTTCATCCGGTTTGAAACTATGGCCATGCCTTCGGAACACGACCATGATCGTCGAGGCTTGATAAGGCTCATGCTGAAGATGCCGGCCTTGCGCGGCGCACTTCAAATCCGCAGCGCGACGAATGCCAATCTGCTCGGTTTGTGCGGCGCCTACGAGGATGCCAGCGCAGCGTTGGAGCGGTTGAGGAAGGAAACGACGAACTCGAATCGTGCCGCGATAGAGGAATACGAAGAGCTGTGTACTGAACTGGAAAACGATATCATCCGCATGTGCCAGTGATCAGTCAGGGACATCATGGCGGCGTGAGTGCGCCTTGCCTCTGTAACTGTAACGTACTTCGCATCCAGGCATTCCGATTCAATGGTGTGATGCGCCGAAAGCTTCCGGCGCGCAGCAGAGGGGTCGTGACCGGGGATGTTGATGGGGCACACTCGCTCTGGCGAAGCGCCAACTCCGCTGGCTGGCAATTTCCGGCCCCGGGGGCCGGGAGCTGCGGCTACAACGTCAGGCTCAAATTGCCGCATCCTCGCCATTGCCTTTGCTATTGCGCTACCCCTTGCCGGCGGCGCCGAGGCCCAGGAGGCAAAGGATACGTCCGGGACGAACCCTGCCGTTCTGACACGGACCCTTTCGTTCTCGAACGAGTATCGATTCCTGCCGGGGGACGAATACTACGACATCACCAACATCCGTTACACCGAGCCGTTTTTCGACGGAAAGGCTTCGGTTCGCCTGACCTTGCCGCTTGATGCAACCAGTCTGACCGGCGACGACGAATTCGGCCTCGGCGACATGTCCGCGAAGCTCAGCTGGATCCCATATCTAAGCAGGCGGCAGGCGTTTATCCTCAGCACCGAGATCTACGCGCCGACCGCCTCCGAGGACGTGCTCGGCACCGGCAAATGGGTCGCGGCACCCGGATTGACCTGGGCTTATTTTGCCAGCCCGGAGGTCATCATCGCGCCAGCTTACATCCAAAGTTTTTCATTCGCCGGCGACAGCGCCCGGGCCAACGTCAATCGCGGCGATTTCGATCTTTACGTCGTCTACAAGCCGCACGCCAAACGCTGGTGGCTGACGTCGGACTTGACCGCAAGTTACGATTTCGAGGCCAAGACAGAACCCATGTCCTGGGAGGTCGCCCTGGGCTTCAATCTTGGCAAGCTCACGAACGGCGGCGCGATCAACGGCTACATCAGGCCAGGTGTCGGTATCGGCAACGACCGACCCTACGACTTCAACATGGAGGTCGGCGTTTCGCTGGTCAATTTTTAGCGACCAATGCGACCTCGGTGCAGAAAGGGAGACAATGACTAAAGCAAGATCACCTGCCTGGCTGATAACCGCGACAGCTGCTCTTGTGGCATTCGCTCCCGCCAGGCAAGCAAATGCCACCGAGGCCGTCGCGGGCCGCTATATCCCTGGCGCCTTCGCGGGCCCTGGCGCCGGCATTGTGCCGCCCACGCCGGGAGCAGCCTATTGGGCAATGTCGAACATTTATTACCACGGCGAAGCAAGTGGTGAGGTGCCCTTCGGCAAGGGTTCCGTCGCGGCGGGCCTCACAGGTGATACCTATGCAGCGATCCTTGCGGGGGTCTATGTGCCCGAGTTGCACTTGCCGGGAAACTGGACTTACGCCGTCCAGCTTGCCGTCCCGCTGGGCCGAACGGCGGCCTCCGCCGAGGTCGGCCCCTTCGGGACGGACCAGCACGTCACCGGACTTGGCGACATCGCTTTCGCACCGCTCGTGTTCGGCTGGCACAACGATGCCATGAATACGTGGCTATCGGCGTCTCTGACCATCACCGCACCTACAGGTGAATGGAAGGAGGGGGACCTCGCCTTCATCGGCATGAACTACTGGACATTCACGCCGGCGATCGGATTCACCTATCTTGTCCCGCAACATGGGCTGGATCTCTCGGCCAAATTCGGCGTGGACATCAACACCAAGAACCAGGACACCGATTACTATAGCGGCGCGATGGCCCATCTCGATCTCTCGGTCACAAAGGCCGTGACCGAGAACCTGTCCGTGGGTGCGATCGCAGGCTTCCTGGACCAGATCGAAAATGACCGTAGCACGTTCGCCGACGCCCATGGCGGTTTCAGGGGCAGTTCGATCGCCGTCGGGCCGCTGGTTAAATACAAGGCCAGGTTCGGCGAGAAAACCGAGGTCGATTTAACCTTGAGATGGGCTCATGAGGTCGAGGTCGAGCACCGCATGAAGGGCGACGCGGTGTTCTTCGACATTTCCGGGAAATTTTGAGCGGCGGGACACACCAGGTGCTACTCAATGTGCAACTGGGTTAGCAACATTGTCGCGGCTTTATGCCTGCTCACGCTGACGGCGTGCGGAGGGGGACCGGAAGGCGTGCTGGCGCCGATAGCCGCCAATACGCTGTCACCGTCAGCGTCTGACGTGACGATGTTGGTGGCGACCAGCCGCAAACCTTCCGGCGATCCTGCAACGTTGTTCACGGGCGAGCGCAGTCCGACACTCTCCTTGACCGATCTGACAATTTCAATTCCGCCAGGCCGTGCGTCCGGCACGGTCGAGTGGCCGAAAAAGCTGCCACCCAATCCCCAAAAGGACTTTGCAGTCGTTGCCGCGAAAAACCTCTCGGTCCCTCAGGCCGGCGACTGGCTGCATGCTCACAATGCGAACGGTCATGTGCTCGTCTTCGTTCATGGCTTCAACAACCGCTACGAGGATTCCGTTTTTCGGTTTGCGCAATTCGTCCATGACTCCGGGGCGAAGGTTACCCCGATTCTCTTCACATGGCCGTCGCGCGCGAGCGTCCTGGACTACAATTACGACAAGGAAAGCACCAACTTTTCCCGCACTGCCTTCGAGCGGGCATTGAAGGCTTTGGCCGATGATCGCAGCGTGACGGACATAACCGTCATGGCCCATTCCATGGGAACCTGGCTCGCCATGGAGGGGCTAAGGCAAATGGCACTGCAGGATGGTCGGGTCTCGCCGAAGATCAGGAACGTAATTCTTGCATCTCCCGACCTTGATGTGGATGTCTTCGGGCGCCAGTGGACCGAACTCGGACTCGAAAAGCCGAAATTTACGATCATGATCTCTCGCGACGATAGGGCGCTTGCGATCTCACGTCTGATTTCAGGCGATGTCGACCGGGTAGGCCAGATTGATCCGTCAAAGGAGCCCTACAAGTCGAAGCTTCAGGCTGCGGGAATAACGGTCATCGACTTGACCAACGTAAAGACGAACGATCGCTTGAATCACAGCAAGTTCGCCGAGAGTCCTCAAATCGTGGCGTTGCTGGGAGCTCAACTGGCCTCCGGTCAAATCCTGACGGACTCTCGAGTAGGCCTTGGCGACGGACTGGGCATGGTGATTGCCGGCACGGTGGGAACGGTCGGCAAGGTCGCGGCAACGACGGTCAGTGCTCCCATCGCGATCGTGGAGGGAAAGAGAAATGCGCCGGCTCCCGATCAGCTCGGGACAATTCTAAAGGCCGATCCCGCAGCAGAGTGATTTCTCCTCCTGCGGCAGTCAATGCCGCCAGTTCAGCCCTCCGGACACGTATCGTTACGGTAACGTACTTCGAAATCCTGCGGCTGCATCCAAGAGTGCTGGTCGATCTCGACACTGCCCGGTTCGCAGGATCCTGCAATGAGCGTTGAACAAGTCACCGCACAATCACCGTCCGACCGCATCAACACCGAACTGTCGTCGCGCCGTACCGGCATGTCGTTCCAGCGCACCCGCATGAGCGCCGACCGCACCCTGATGTCTGTCATCCGTACGGCGCTGTCGCTGATCAGCTTCGGCTTCACGATCTTCCAGGTATTCCAGAAACTCAGAGACGCCGGCACACTCGCCCATGCCGCGGCCCCGCGTAATTTCGGCGTCACGTTGGTGCTGCTCGGCATCTTGATGCTCGTTGTCGGGATTATCTACCACATCCTGTTCATGGCCGGACTTCGTCATGAGCGTAAAGTTATGCGCGATGCCGGGCTGATCCATGCCGAAAGCGGCTATCCCGTTTCCTTCACGCTGCTCACAGCCGTGATCTTGCTCCTAATCGGTCTCGTGGCGATCAGCAGTATGATCTTCAACGTTGGACCATTCACCGACGGGACCGGCGGCTAACGGGTCGATCCGCGCTTCTCAATCACGTCATCGAATGAGCTTTGTTTTCAACCCGAGGAGTAACAGGATGGCCAAGGCACCGAAAACTGACAAACCAAATGTTCTGCTGATCTTCGCGGATGACATCGGCTGGTTCGATGTCGGTGCATATAATCGCGGGATAATGGGCTTGCCGACACCGAACATCGACCGCATTGCCAAGGATGGAGCGCTATTTACCGACTTCTACGGACAGGCGAGTTGCACGGCTGGTCGGGCGGCATTCATTACCGGGCAGATCCCTCTCCGCACAGGACTCACCACCGTCGGCATGCCTGGTGCACCGCAGGGACTGCAGCCTGAAGATCCGACCATTGCCGACCTGCTTAAACCGCTCGGCTACATGACCGCACAGACCGGCAAGAACCATCTTGGCGATCGCAACGAATTCCTGCCGACCGTGCATGGCTTCGACGAGTTCTACGGCAATCTCTACCACCTGAATGCTGAAGAGGAGCCAGAGCAGGCGGATTACCCAAAGGACAACGCACTTTTCGAGAAACTCTTCAAGCCGCGGGGAGTCCTCGAATGCAAGGCGACCGACAAGGACGATGCCACGGTTGATGAGCGTTTCGGGCGTGTCGGCAAGCAGACGATCAAGGATCACGGGCCCCTGAACACCAAGCTCATGCAGACGATCGAGAACACGCTCCTCGACAAGTCGTTGAATTTCATCGACCGCGCGCATGAAGCCGGGAAGCCATTCCTGCTCTGGCACAACACCACCAGAATGCACGTCTGGACCCATCTGTCGGAGCGGTGGGAAGGGAAGACCAAACTCGGCAGATACGCTGACGGGATGCAAGAGCTGGACTGGGTCGTTGGCCAATTGCTGCAGAAGCTCGACGATCTCGGTATTGCCGACAACACCATCGTCATTTTCTCTACCGACAACGGCGCCGAAAAATTCACATGGCCCGATGGTGGCACATCGCCCTTCCGCGGCGAAAAAGGCCTCGGCTGGGAGGGTGGTTTTCGTGTGCCGTTCCTGATCCGCTGGCCCGGAGGCGGTATAACAGGCAACCAGGTCCTGAACGGCATCGGGTCCCTTGAGGACGTGCTGCCGACGGTCCTTGCCGCAGCTGGGGTCCCCGATGTCAAGGAAAAGCTGCTCAACGGCTACGATGCCGGCAGCAAGCATTTCAAAGTGCATATCGACGGCTACAATCTGCTGCCGTACCTCAAGGGTGAAGTCGATGAGTCACCGAGGCACGAATTTATGTACTTCGGCGAGCGCAATCTGTTTGCCATTCGCTACAACAACTGGAAGGTCCACTTCGAATCGAAGGACGATTGGTTCGGCGGCGCCATGCTCAAGACCACGGTGCCAAGGCCTGTGAATCTTCGCAACGACCCGTTCGAACAACACATGGAAGCACCATTCTATCCCAACTACGCGGTCGCGAAACTTTGGACCGTGTTGCCGATAGCGGCGATTGTTCAAAAGAAGATGGCGACGTTCAAGGATTTTCCGGCTCGCCAGGCTCCGCCCGATGCGGACATGGATCAGTTCACGCGAGCGGTGCTGAAAGCCGCGGCTGAAGGCATTGGCAACTAGGTCATTCCGGTTGAAGGCGGGGCGGCATCGGACGTCGCCCCGCAGATCTTCGCGCCCGCCTGCTAACACTGCAGAAAGCCACCCCTGATGACCATTGCAGAACTCATCCCGATGGCGATCAACCTCAGTATGGCGTTGCTGGTGCTTGCGCTTGGGCTCCAGGCAACCTGGGCCGACGCGACTTCCCTTTTCCGTCAACCCAGCCTGCTCTTGCGTTCAATGGTTTCAATGAACGTGGTCATGCCCATCCTCGCCATTCTGATGGCGCTGGTATTCAATCTGCATCCTGCGGCCAAGATCGCCTTGGTCGCACTGGCCCTGTCGCCCGTACCGCCCGTCCTTCCCGGCAAGCAAAGGAAGGCTGGCGGGGGCACCTCCTATGTCGCCGGGCTGCTGGTAACCATGGCAATCCTCTCGATCCTCATTGTGCCGTTGGGCATATGGCTGATCAATCAGCCGCTGCAGCTTCAAACGAGTGTGCCTGCAGGCAAGATCATCTCCATCGTCGTCACCGGCATCCTCGTTCCGCTTCTTGCCGGCCTCCTGGTCCGGCAGTTTGCACCTGCGGTTGCGGAACGTGCAGCGCGCCCACTGTCCTTGTTTGCCACGGTGCTACTGGTCGTGGCCTTCATCCCGGTCCTGATCAAGATCTGGCCTTCCATGAGCGATATGGTGGGCAACGGCACGCTTGTCGCACTTGCCGTCTTCACTATCGTCGGCGTCGCAATCGGTCATACGCTCGGCGGGCCGATAGCGGACAACAGGACCGCGCTTGCCCTCGCCACCGGCACACGTCATCCCGGGGTGGCGATGGCGATCGCCAGCGCAACCTTTCCCGAGGAAAAGGCGGTGGTCGCCGTGGTGATCTGGCATCTGCTCGTCGGTGCGATCGTCTGCGTCCCCTACGTGAAATGGCGCTCGCGGCTGCACGCAATCAGCGGCACAGAGGCAAGCTAACGATGGCACATACTCCTTTCCGTTCTCAGGTATTGGGGAACGTTCTTCATTCAGGCTGGAAATGAAGTGATGAATGACATTGCCCCAATCAACGCCAACAACGTCATTGCCGACGCCCCCCTATTCCGCAACATGGTTTGGATCCCGGGTGGTTCCTTCCTGATGGGCTCGGATAAATTCTATCCTGAGGAAGCGCCTGTCCACCGTGTGCGCGTGGATGGTTTCTGGATGGACCGATTTACCGTTACCAACGGCGACTTTGAGAACTTCGTCGCTGCGACCGGCTACGTGACCTTGGCTGAAAAACCCGCCAACCCGGACAATTATCCCGGCGCCTTGCCAGACATGCTCTCGCCGTCCTCGACCATGTTCAAGAAGCCGGCCGGACCGGTCGATATGCGCAACCATTACAACTGGTGGGTCTACGTGCGCGGCGCCAACTGGCGCCATCCAAGAGGCCCTGCCAGTTCCATCAGGAAGCTCGCCGATCATCCGGTGGTGCACGTCGCCTATGAGGATGTTCAAGCCTACGCAAGTTGGGCAAGCAAGGAACTGCCAACGGAAGCGGAATGGGAATTTGCCGCGCGCGGTGGAATCGACGGCGCCGACTACGCTTGGGGCGACGAATTCACGCCGGACGGCCGGCACATGGCCAACACCTGGCAGGGCGAGTTCCCTTGTCGCAACACGCTGGAGGACGGATACGAGTACACCGCACCGGTTGGCTCGTTCCCGGCCAATGGCTACGGGCTCTTCGACATGGCCGGCAACGTCTGGCAGTGGACGACGGACTGGTACCAGGAACACGGCAGGATCGACAGTCCGTGTTGCACGGCTGACAATCCGCGCGGCGCTGCGCGTGAGGCAAGCTATGACCCCCGCCAGCCCGATGTGAAAATCCCGCGCAAGGTGACCAAGGGCGGTTCGCATCTCTGCGCGCCAAACTACTGCCGGCGCTATCGTCCCGCAGCGCGCATGGCACAGCCGGTCGACACGTCGATTTCACATCTTGGTTTTCGCTGCATCGTCCGTCTCAATGGGGGTGGCGACCCGTGATCCTGGGACAATGGCTGAACCAGCTGGCTGAAGTCAGCGCCCCGATCATCGATCTTCTGGCCTTGGTCCTGATCCTTGCAGGGACGCTCGAGGCCTTCGTAAACGGCATAAGAGTGATGCTTAGCCACCCGGACGGCCACTACGCTATCCGCGCGGTGTGGATGCGTCATGCAAGATGGCTGATCGCCGGCCTCACGTTCCAGCTTGCCGCCGACATCATCGAGACTTCGGTCGCGCCGAGTTGGGACGATGTGGGCCGCCTGGCAGCTATTGCCGTGATCCGCACATTCCTCAATTTCTTCCTCGAGCGCGATCAGCGGGAAGCTCGCGAACTCCAGCAGGAAAGTGAAGCGAGAAAGATGGCTACGAGTTGACGATCGTTCCGCTCTATTGAAGGCGAAGGCCGGCGAGTTGGAGCCCTTGCGCAAGTTCCGCGGTCAACTGCGGATCAAGATGACGGCGGGACATATCGGAATGGAAATCCTGATCGAAATTGGGGCGTGCTTTGCGTATGTCGGAGATGATCGCTGAGGCATCTCCCTCCCGCCCCAAGCGTCCTAGCGTTGCCGTCAACAAAAGGTCGGTGAGATAGCACCCGTTGGCCTCGCGTTTCAGGCGGACCAAGGCGGCACTCAGTTGTCCTTGGCGATACGCGTCGAACGCCAGCGTCCACTCGGCGTCAGGCAACGGCAACCCGTCGGCCTTCAGGGCATCGTTGGCAAGCCTTACCCCTTCGTCTCGCTCGCCAGTAGAGTAAAGTATCCTGGCGAATGCAGCTGCCAGCGTGGCGTTGTAAGGGTTGAGCATCAATGCCCTGCGCCCCGCTGATATCGCGGCTTCGACGTGGCCTACACGAAACTCTGCCATCATCTTGGCCGTGAAGCTGCGGGAGGATTCCGGGGCCAACGCTGCTGCACGGGCGGCATGTTCGTGAGCGGCCGCAGTCAGATCGGTCGCCGCGTCCGGCTGATCGATCGACAGGAGTATCGAGGCCAGCATCGCATGAGCGTCCGCATCGTAGGGGCGCTGCGCCAATGTGCGCTCAAGGCAAATCCTCGCTTGTTCCAAGGCCTTCGGGGTCGGCATGCTCAAGGCTAGGCTGGCCCGCAAAACGCAACCGTTGCCCAGCGTCGGATGCTCCAAATCCTTGTTGGCTTCGAGGGTATTGATCGCGCCATCCAGCGAGGCAATGCGCGAAGCCAGCCGGGAAACGAGCCGTTCGTCCGGATTGGCGGACGCAGCGGCATCGACGCGAACGCGCTCGTTGTCGGATTGAAGTGCTTCGCCTGTCTGCTGGTCGACCACCTGCCACCAGACTGATTTCTCGACCGCATCCGAGCTGTATTTCAGCACCAGTCGGTAGCGGCTTCGGGGCGACGCAGCCGAGGCTTCGTCGGTCGTGCCTGAAGTATAAGCGTCAGGGGCCGACAGCCGCAGTGTGCTGAAGTCAGACAGAGCACTCATGAGCAGGTCACGTAGGGCGGTCGCTTCATGATCATTGGTACCGTCCAACTGTAGATCGACGGCCACAGTCGGCCTTTCAGAGATGGCCATCGTGTTCCAACTGCTGAGCAGGTTGAAACCCGCGAACAGCGCCACAACGAGCAAGGCAGCACCGGGAAGGCGTATCTCTTTCAGAATGCCAACTGCGCGCGCGACTGCCGTCGGTCGATTAGACTTGATCGGCATTGTCCCCCCTAGAAGGGGATGCAGGATACCTGAGCGATCGCCAAGATCATCTTCGGCCCGATTTTGCCCTGCAAACATTGGCACATATCTGCCTTTCGGCAGTTCAATGCTGACCTCACGGCTCGACCCGTACAGTTCATAATAGCGGGACAGTGCAGACCGAAGGCGAGTGGCCTCGATTCGCACGATCGGGTCCGTGGAAGCGTCAAAGGACGAAGGGCGACCGAAGACGTCGACGGCTATGGAATATGCCTTGAGTGCACCCTCACGTCCGGCAAAAAGCTCTTCCGCAACGAAGCGAAGAAACTTCTTGTTTCGCTCCGAACACTGAAACTGCGGATCCGAAAGGACACGCTCAAGCTCCTCGCGGGCTTCGAAACAGCTGATTGCCAGATATTGGATCGATCGAACATCTACTTCGTGGTCTGTATTCACGACACGCCCCTTGGTTCGCCGACAGGTCTTGCGTGTTCATTTTCGATGTTTCAGCCTAAACGCCAAAGGGCCCCGTCGCTATGCGATTTGTGCCAATGGCCGACTTGCAATCCACCTGTTTAGGTAAAAGTGCAAATGTTGGTTTATTCCTGACGTGCTCGCCATGTGGAGAATGAGGCGTCCGAAGCCTTCCGCTCGGCCACAAACAAGTACACTTGATTTTTAACTTAACCATCGAGCCGTTTTCACCACACGTTTGCGTGGAAAAATGCTATATGTCGGCTGCGGGGGAGGGTCTTAGGGATCGTCCCATGTCGGATAGTTTGAGCGAACATTCAGCGGAGAGGCAGCGTTCCAACAGTTGCGAGGATGGCGGACTGGCCCTCCCTGGGGTCAGGCCGAACTCGGTCGCGCCGGAAGTCCACATCCTCAGGCTTCAAACCGCGGAAGACCTGCGTGAAGCGGTGCGTGGTGCGGATCTGAAAATCGTGCAATTGGCGTCGGGGAAATTCGACGGGCATTTGATGCATGCGCAAATTGGCTCGCTGTCTTTGAGCACCGGCGACTTCGGACCGGACATCCGGGCTCGTGGTGTGATGAACCAGGACATGGTTACGATCGGGATGATGCTGGAGAGCAGCGGTGAGGTCTCGCAATGGGACTTTGAGGTTGTTCCCGGCGACGTCATCGTGTTTCCCAAATCCGTCGAACAAGAGGGGCGATTTACAGGCCACTCGCGCTACGCGACGATCACTCTCAGCGAAGAGGCGCTTGCTGATTTTGCGGCGGGTGAGCCCATCCTGCAGGATCCAAAATTTTGGACCAAGATCTCCAGGTTTCACAGGTCGCCGTCCCTGCGCACGGGTGCATGCGGTGAGATAGCTGGCAAGATTGAAAAGCTGCGCGGCGGGGCAGGTCCCCACTGCGAGGCAGGCGTGAGTTACCTCAAACGGTCACTTATCGAGGCCTTCATATCAGGCATAGTCGATGAGGTATCCAGCGAGCGCTACGACAAGCTATTTTCGGGGGCGAAACTGGTTCGCGATGTCGAAGACTACGTTGACGGGGTGGAAATCGGCAGGCCGGTGCACATCTCGGAATTGTGTTCAGCACTCACCGTTTCGCGGCGCACCCTCCACCGTGCGTTTCAGCACTCGCTCGGGTTGGGTCCCGTAGCCTACCTGCGTCTAAGGCGTCTGGCTGACGTCCATCGGATGCTTACAGTGGCTGATGCTGCACCTGCCGGCGTTACACAAGCGGCGCTTGACTATGGATTTACCGACTTGGGACGGTTCGCCGCATTCTATAAGAGAATCTTTGGCGAGGTTCCTTCTGAGACACGCCACAAAGCGATGAGTTACCCTCGCTAGAAGTTCGACGGCGAGAAACACACGTCTGCGACTGGCCTCTTTGCCAAGGTCGACGTCTGTTCCGCAGCAGCGCGGATTGCACTGCGCCCTGTGGCGCCCTCAAGAACGCGCGATTGAACCTGATGCGGCACGGATGGTTCGAGATATCAATAAGCCGCCAGTCCGTTCACGGCCCCAAACCGGACTGTGGCGGAGCGCTGCCTTCATGGGCAGCAGTCAACCAACTGACACCTGTTCCATCATCCAGTTTGGCAGGTATCCGGGCTCATTTTTGCAATTTTGGCACGAGTTGGCGTCGTTTTGACGCCCCAGCCGGAACCTCAGCCTAGCTCTGCCGCTTACGCGTAAACTGACCGACGTCAAAACGACGGATCCGGCACGCATCTAAAGCATTGTTGTACATGGCAAAACTGGCGCACCCGACAGGATTCGAACCTGTGACCTCTGCCTTCGGAGGGCAGCGCTCTATCCAGCTGAGCTACGGGTGCTTCCCGGTGATCCGGAAAACGAACCGGCCGGTGAACCGGCAAGTCACGGCTTCTTAGCGGAAGCCGGCGCGCGCTTCAACGGGCAATTGGCAATTGGGCGGCGCGCCGAGATCGAGCATTGGACATGCCGGCCAGGCTCGCGCACTGTCGGTCTTTTGCAGGCTCGCTGCCCTTTTTGGGAGCTCATCCCCTCAAAAAGGTCCATTGGGCTCTGGAGCCGAGTCCATCGCTGGTCATTCGAGAGGCGAGGACTTTCGTCCGCCGCGGGAACAATGCCTACTGCCCCGCCTCACCCTTCACGGTCCGCCGTCTCACCCCGCGCACGGCCCGTTTCGCCTTCTTGGCACCGGTCAGCTCGTGCATGGCGTCGAGCTGCATCTGCTGCATTTCGGCGAGCCGCGTCCATTGGCGCGAGATGAGGTAATCGAGTTTTTCGTGCAGGTGGCGCACTTCGAGCTCGGCCTTGAGGTTGACGCGGTAGTCGTTGAAGGAGCGCAGGCGATCCTTGGTCTCCTGTCGCTTCTGGCTCATCATGATGATAGGCGCCTGGATGGCGGCAATGCAGGAGAGCAGGAGATTGAGCAGGATGAAGGGATAAGGGTCGAAGGCGCCGATGGTACCCTCGAACAGGTTGATGCCGATCCAGATCAAGAGCACGCTGGCGAAGGAGATCAGGAACCACCAGCTGCCGCCGAAGGCCGCCATGTTGTCGGAAACGCGGTCGGCAAAAGAGCGATGCTCCTCGAACTCCTCCTCCGAGTTTTCGGAAATCGTGTCTTGTCTCGCGATCGATTCCACCACCTGGCGGTCGAGCTCGGAGAATTCGCCGTGCTCCTGCTGCAGCAGTTCCTCCATGTAGCGCATGCGGTAGCGGCCGAGTTCCTCGCGGCTGATGCGGGCGCCCTTGGGCAGGTCCGGGTGGTCGGAACGGATGCGGTCGGCAAGGCTCGGGCGCAGATCGTCGATGCGCACCAGGTCGCGCTTGCGGAATTTGCGGCCCGAGATCGCCGACGGCTTCCGCTTCGGCTTTATGCGGGAGGAGCCATGGCCGGCGGGTTCGGAGTCCGGCACTTCGGGCGTGTCGAAATGATCGTCCGAAACCTCGTGCGGATCCCCCGTCGTGATCGGCGCCTCGAAATACTCGCCGCCGCTGTCGTTCTCATTGTCCGCCGCCTTCTGCTCGGATGCCTTGGGAACGGTGCTCATGATGCTGGCTCCTGCTGTGGCGCTGATAGGGAGGATACGCCGAGGTGGCGGGGCATATCCACTGTCGGATTGCGCTGCCTATGCCATGGCTTCCAGACGATTGCGTGACAGTCGTGAAACAATAGCCGGCTGCGGGTCTTTTGTGGCGTTTCGCGGATTCATCGCGCTGGGCTATCACGGACATTCGCGATTGGCCGAGGCGTCCCCAACTCGTCGTCCCTGGGCGAAGCGGCGTCGCGGAGACCCTGGTAACCATGCCGGGACGTTGACCGCAGGATGCAGCGGAGCGGAGTTTTGCACCGCAGCGGCGCTCGGAGGCCGCGGCATGGATCCGCGGGTCTGCGCCGCGTCGCTGCGCTCCTTGCTCCGCCCGTGGATGACGAAGTCGAGGGAGGCTCCTCTCCTCGCTGCTCACTTATTGCTGTTCGGCGAACATAAGCCTGGTCTTAGCGTCGGCCGTGGTCGGCGACAGGCTGCGCTGGATCAGCGCCTCGACATGGTCGTTGCGCTGGCGGGCTGAGTCGGCGCCCATCACCACCACGATCAGCTGGCGGCCGTCGGCATTGTAGGAGGTGACGATGTTGAAGCCGGAGGCCCTGATATAGCCGGTCTTGATGCCGTCGACGCCGCGCACCCGGCCGAGCATGTCGTTGTGGCCGCGCACGAGCTTGCCACGGAACATGAAATCGCTTTCGGAGAAATAGTGGAAATGCTGCGGGAAGCGCTGGCGCAGCGCCATGCCGAGCACCGCCATGTCGCGCGCCGTCGTCATCTGGCCGTCGTCGGGCAGGCCCGAGGCGTTGCGGAAGGTGGTGCTGGACATGCCGAGCGAACGCGCCTTGGAGGTCATCATGGCGGCGAACTGGTCCTCCGAGCCGCCAAGATATTCGCCGACCGCCACCGCCACGTCATTGGCGGATTTGACGACGATGGCGCGGATGGCGGAATCGACATCGATGCTCTCGCCGCGCCGGAAGCGCATCTTGGTCGGCGGCTGCGAGGCGGCATGATCGGAAACCGGGATCTGCGTTTCCTTGGTGACGCGGCCGGACTCCATTGCCTCGAACAGGAGGTAGAGCGTCATCATCTTGGTCAGCGAAGCCGGATAGCGCTGCGCCGTCGAGTTGACCTCGAACATCTGCTTGCCGGTCTTTGCGTCGACGACGATCGCGGCATATTTCTGCGGCGGCGCGGGCACGGCCAGCACGGAATCCGGCGGTGTCGTGGTCGAGCAGCCGGCGACCATCAGCAACAGGCCAAGGGCGACGAAAAGTCTCTGGAGGATCGGAAAGGGACGCAGTTTGGACAAGGGCAAGACGTTCTGGCGATGCTGTTGCTGAGATAAGGCGAAGCTAACGTAACGCGATTGGTGCGTCCATTTGGTTAATGGCTGATAGTCCCAGGATTGTCGAGTTCGGCCTGCTCCTCGCCCCGCAATGAGCGGGAGAGAGCGGACTGCGCCGGCCACGACGGATGACCCAAACCTTCGTCAGGGGGCAGCGCCCTACGCCCTACAGAGGCCTTCGCGGGAGTACACGCGGCAGCAGCTGATGCGAAATGCCGATTGCGGTGCTTGCGCAACCGGCGCTGAAAGGGTTCTGTTCGCGGCTTCGGATTCGGTGAGAGCGCAATGACCATCAGCACGATCAAGGCCAAGGGTATTTCGGTTTCGCTCGATCTTACTGTCGGCCACATCGCCGACATGGTCGTCGATGTGGCCGGAAGGCAGCTTCGGCCACTCCACCGCGCCCCTTGGGTCGATGCGGGCGAAGCGCTGCCGAACGACCTGCCGCAAGGCACGGTTCGCCTGTCCGGCGATTTTCTCTGCGCGCCGTTTTCGCGCAGCGACGTCGAGGAGGCGCCGCTGCATGGCTGGCCGGCCAACAGCGCCTGGGATGTCCTGGACAGCAACGCCACGCGGGATGGCTGGCGCGCCGTCTTCCGGCTGCGGCACAAGGTCATGGGCGCCAGCGTCGACAAGATTTTTACACTCATCGACGGCCATCCCTTCCTCTACCAGGAACATGTGTTTTCCGGCGGGTCGGGGGCGATATCCGTCGCCCATCACCCGATGACGGTGATGAAAGGCGGCGGACGGCTGGCCTTTTCGCCGAAGCGCTTTGCCGCGACATTAGCCGATCCGCTGGAGCCCGATCCCGCGCGGGGCCGCTACATGCTGGCCTATCCGGCGCGGTCGGCCGATCTCGGCCGGTTTCCCGCCGCCGGCGGCGGCACGCTCGACCTGGCGGAATACCGCATGGATGACCGGCGCGAGGATTTCGTCACCCTGGTCGAGGCCGATCATGGCGGGCCGGGCTGGACGGCACTGGCGCGCCAGGCCGAGGGCGACCTCGTGCTGGTGCTGAAGAACCCGGCCGAACTGCCGGTCACCATGCTGTGGCTCAGCAATGGCGGGCGCGACTACGCGCCCTGGAGCGGGCGCCATCTGGGCGTGCTCGGCATCGAGGACGGCCGCACGGCCGTCGGCCACGCCGCCTCGATCGGCGACAACTGGCTGAAGCGCGAGGGCGTGGCGACCGCCTTTGCGCTCGGCGAAGGTCGAAGCCTTTCGTTCCGCCATGTCATCGGCGCCATGCCCCTGTCCGGCGGCACCCCGCCAGGGGAGATCACCGCCGCCGGGGGTCGCATGCGGCTTGCCGCGGGCGGATCGGGCCGGGACGTGCCCTTCGACAGCGATTTCCTGCGCATCGGCCGCTCCGTCCCTGCCTGAGCAAGGATTGCGCGAGCGCGGGGTTTGAAATTTCCCTGAACTGCCGCCAAGATGCGGAAACATCGTGCGGACCATCCAGGCAAGTGGAGGCTTCCCATGTCCGAAATCGCCCACCTCGCCGCCACCATCTTCAAGCGCGCCGGCAAGGCAAAGCGCTTCATCGTCGCCATCGCCGGGCCACCGGGGGCGGGAAAGTCCACATTGTCGGCCGGCCTGCATGACCTGTTGCCGGAAGGGGCGGTGGAAGTCGTGCCGATGGACGGCTTCCATTATGACGACATCGTGCTCAATGCGCGCGGCCTGCGCGCGCGAAAGGGGGCGCCGGAAACCTTCGACTTTGCCGGCTTCGAAGCCCTGCTGAAGCGTATCCGGGCCGGCGAACCCGACATCGCGATTCCCGTCTTCGACCGCAACATGGAATTGTCGCGCGCCGCTGCGGCGATCGTCGGCACGCAGACGAAATTCATCCTGGTCGAAGGCAACTACCTTCTGCTCGACGAAGAGCCGTGGTCACGGCTGGCGCCGCTGTTCGATTTCTCGATCTTCGTCGAGGTGCCGCGCAATGAACTCGAGCGGCGCCTGGTGGAGCGCTGGCACGGCCATGGCCGCTCCGACGAGGATGCGCGCGCCTGGATCGCCTCCAATGACATGCCCAACATCGAACGCGTGTTGGCCCGGCGCCGGGCCGCCGATCTGGTCATTGGTTAACACGCTTAATTTTCGGTATTTCTGGACGGGAACCTTAAGAGTTTCGCGTCGTTATCCCTCAGAACCCGTTTGTCCGGCGTAAGGAATTTTCCGATGGCAACCAAGGCAAAAAAACCCGCAAAGACGAGGCCCGCGAAGGCAACCCAAGCGAAAGCCGGTGCTGGCCCAGCGATTGCCGAACGCTCGAAAGACGCCAAGGGCGCTTTCGGCAAGGCAGCCCCCAGAAAGGTCGTACCGGCCGCGAAGACGGCCAGCGCGCGCCAACCCGCGCCGGCCAAATCTGGTGCTGTTCGCACGGCGGCGAATATTGCGGCCGGCGCGATGGTCGCCACCGCACGCGGTGCCGCCTCGCTTGCGGCTTCCGTGATCGGCAGGGGTGGTTCGAAGGCCAAGGCGAAGTAGGCTTGCGCCGCCTGAACACCACCTGCAAGGGAACATCCTTGCTCCCACATGATGCGATAGGCCTGTGTCAGGCCTTCGCCGGAATGGTCAGGCCCTTCTGCACTGCCGGCCTGGCCAGGCCGCGCTCCAGCCAAGCCGCCACATTGGCGAAATCGTCGAAGCCGACGAGTTCGCGCGCTTCATAGAAGCCGATCAGGTTGCGCACCCAGCCGAGCAGCGAAATGTCGGCGATGGTGTAATCGTTGCCCATGATCCATTTGCGGCCCTTGAGCCTGCCGTCGAGCACCCCGATCAGCCGCCGCGATTCGTCACGGTATCGCTCCAGTGGGCGCTTGTCGGCGATCTCGCGGCCGGCGAATTTGTGGAAGAAGCCGACCTGGCCGAACATCGGCCCGACTGAGGCCATCTGGAAGAAGACCCACTGGATCGTCTCGTAGCGCCGCGCCGCGTCCGCCGGTATGAGCAGGCCGGTCTTTTCGGCGAGATAGAGCAGGATGGCGCCGGATTCGAACAGGCCGATCGGCTTGCCGTCCGGACCGTCGGGATCGATGATCGCCGGGATCTTGCCATTGGGATTGAGCGACAGGAATTCCGGCGTCCAGCTTTCGTTCTTGCCGATGTTGATCAGATGCGGCTCATAGGGCAGGCCGATCTCTTCCAAGGCAATCGAGACCTTGACCCCGTTCGGCGTTGTCGCCGAGTAAAGCTGGATCTGGTCCGGATGCTTGGCCGGCCAACGGGTTGCGATCGGAAAGGCGGACAGGTCGGCCATCGAGAAACTCCTGAGCGGGGGGATTTGCGCCAAAGGCGCATGGTGTTGGCGGTGGCCAAGAATTAGGCGCACGGTCAGGCGGGATCAATATGGCGGCGACGGTTTCGCCATGCACGGACAGTCAACCGAATCGAACGCGGCGGGCATGGTGTGCGGCCGCCAAGGCGCTCACCACCCTCGGCAGGCCACTGCCCCCGTGATCAGATGGCCTTGAACGCCAGCACCGCGTTGGTGCCGCCGAAAGCAAAGCCGTTGCTGATCGCGACGCGCACCTTGCGCTCGCGCGCGACATTGGGCGTCACGTCGAGATCGCAATCGGGATCGGGTTCGCGGTAATTCGCGGTCGGCGGTACGATGCCCTCTCGGATAGCCATGACGCAGGCGATCATTTCCAGTCCGCCCGACGCGCCCAGGCAATGGGCATGCATCGACTTGGTCGATGAAACCGACAGCGAGCGCGCATGCTCGCCAAAGACACGCTTGATCGCGTTGGTCTCGATCTGGTCGTTGGCCTTGGTGCCGGTGCCGTGCGCGTTGAGATAGTCGATGTCCTCGGGATTCAGTCCGGCATCGGCCAGGCAGAAGCGCATTGCCGCTTCCGGTCCCTCGATGGTCGGAGCAACAATGTCCGAGGCATCGGCGGAGAGACCGGCGCCGGCGATTTCGGCGAGGATGGTGGCGCCGCGCGCCATGGCGTGATCGTAGCTTTCCAGAACCGCCATGCCGGCGCCTTCGCCGAGCACCAAGCCCTGGCGATCGGCCGAGAACGGCCGGCAGGTATCGGGCGATAGCACCCGCAATGCCTCCCAGCCCTTGAGCACGCCCCAGACCAGCGGCGCCTCGGTGCCGCCGGCCACCATGACGTCGGCGCGGCCGAGCCGGATCTGGTCGACCGCCGAGGCTATGGCGTGATTGGCCGACGAGCAGGCCGAGGTGACGCCGAAGACCGGCCCACGCAGGCCCAGGTGCATGCTGACCTGGCCCGCGGCGGCGCCGGGCATGACCCTGGGCACGGTGAAGATGCCGGCGCGATTCTTGCCCTCGATCAGGATGGCGCGATAGTTTTCCTCAACCGTCTCAAAGCCGCAGACGCCGATACCGACAATGGTTCCCATGCGATAGGTGTTGTCGGCATGCGTAGCCAATCCCGACTGTTGCAGGGCTTCGCGGGCGGCGAGCACCGCCAGCAGGCTGAAGCGGTCCATCGACACCAGCTGCTTGCGCTCGATGCCGTGATCGGGCAGCGCCTTGATCTCGCAGCCGGTCTTCACCTTCAGGTCGTGCAGGAAGGGATTGTCGATCGGACCTATCGCCGAGCGGCCGGCGCGCATCTCGCCCCAGATCGCCGGCACATCGGTGCCGAGCCCGCATAGCCCGCCAAGGCCGGTGATGACGACGCGTCTCAGCATTCGGTCAGGCTTTTTTCGCGATCAGCGCGCGAACGGCCTCGACCATGTCGCCAACATTCTTCAAATTGCTCCAGGCATCGACCGTGTTCATCTCGATCTCGATCCCATATTCCTCCTCAAGGTCGAAGATGATCTCGGTCAGCTCCAGCGAATGGATGCCGAGCGCCGTCAATTCGGTGTTGGTGGTGATTTCCTCGCCGCCAGGCTCGGCATGGGCCTTGATCTTCTCGATGATATCCGTTGCCAGTTGGTCAGCCATTCGGTTTCTTCCCCACTTTGTCGTTTCCCGACGCCAACTGAACAGCGCCTTCTTGTCCTCGATATCAGGCCGCGATCGTCGCCTTATACCCCCGCCAAGCATCGCTTGACCGTACCGAGGTGGCTCCCTCTATAGAAACGGAAACGCCATCAAGCAACAAGCTATATATCGACAAAACCGCCGCAGTGCTTAACCTGACGGCGTGGATACGATCGAATATACGAAGTTTTCGCCCGCTTTGGCACAGCGCGCCGCCGGCCTGGCACAACTGGGCTGCGCCAGCGCCGATGGCCGCACGCGGCTGCGGCGCCTCTATCAGGACGGCTCCGCCAAGATAAGGCTGCCGGCCGTTTCGGCCGATCCGCTGGAGGCGGTGCTGATCAACACCGCCGGCGGACTGACCGGTGGCGACCGCATCGGCTGGGATGTGGATGTGGGCGCGGATGCCTCGGCGTCGATAACGACCCAGGCCTGCGAGAAGGTCTATCGCGCCGCATCCGACCATGCGGAGGTACGGGTCAAGCTGACGGTCGGCGAAAACGGCCGCATCGCCTGGCTGCCGCAGGAAACCATCGTCTTCGACCGGGCAGCCTTCGCCCGCACGTTGGATGTCGAGCTTGCCGCCGGGGCGGAGGCGCTGCTGCTGGAGGCCACTCTCTTCGGCCGCCTGGCCATGGGCGAGCGCGCCACGCAAGGTATTTTTCGTGACCGCTGGCGTGTTCGCCAGGATGGCTTTCTCCTCCATGGCGAGGATTTCCGCGTCGGACCTGACATCGCGGCCCGGCTCGCCCGTCCGGCCGCCGCCGGCGGCGCGATCGCGGTGGCAACGCTGCTGCTGGTGTCGACACGGGCCGAGGCTCTGCTCGACCCGGTCCGCGAGATCATCGGAGACCAGGGCGGCGCCAGTTTCTGGAGCGTGAAGGCATCTGGCAAGCTTCTTGCGAGGCTTTACGCCGGGGATGGCTACCAACTGCGCCAGCGGCTGGTTCCGCTTGTCGGATTGCTCAACGGACGGGCGGGGCTGCCCAAATTATGGTCACTGTGATTCGGAAACCTGCATGAACCTGACGCCGAGGGAAAAGGACAAGCTGCTGATCGCCATGGCGGCGATCGTGGCACGCAAGCGGCTGGAGCGCGGCGTGAAGCTGAACCATCCGGAAGCGATCGCGCTGATCACCGACTTCGTCGTCGAAGGCGCCCGCGACGGGCGCCCGGTCGCCGAACTGATGGAGGCCGGCGCCCATATCGTCACCCGCGCGCAGGTGATGGAGGGCATCGCCGAGATGATCCACGACGTGCAGGTGGAGGCGACCTTTCCCGACGGCACCAAGCTTGTGACCGTGCACGAGCCCATCAGGTGAGGAGGGAAACCGGGATGCTTGAACTGCGCCCAAACTGCGAGTGCTGCGACAAGGACCTGCCGCCCGAAGCCGAGGATGCGCTGATCTGCACCTTCGAATGCACCTTCTGTGCCGATTGCGTGGAAACCGTGCTGGGCGGCGTCTGCCCCAATTGCCGCGGAAATTTTTCGGCGCGGCCGATCCGACCGACGGCGATGCTGAAGAAATATCCGGCTTCCGCCAAACGCGTCCTCAAGGCCGAGGGCTGCGGTCCTCGCAAGGCGGCGTGAACACCGTGACACTGGAAACGGAAGGCAAATCGAAATGATCCCTGCAAAACGACTGTCCCTCTCGGCGATCCTGTTTCTGGCGGCGGCAATGCCCGCCTACGCCCATGTCGGCGTCGGTACGACGTCGTCCTTCACGGCCGGCTTCATGCACCCCTTGTCCGGCCTTGACCATATGACCGTGATGATCGCCGTTGGCCTGTGGGCGGCACTCAAGGGCGGCAGAGCGAGCTGGGCGTGGCCGGCCGCCTTTGTCGGCGTCATGCTGGGCGGCGGCGCCCTTGGCATGGCGCATGTACCGATGCCCTTCGTCGAGCCGGGCATACTGGCCTCCGTCGTGGCGCTGGGACTGCTGGTGGCGCTGGCGGTCGATCTGCCCGTTTCGGCGGGCGTCGCCATTATCGGCCTGTTCGCGCTGTTCCACGGCCACGCCCATGGCACCGAAGTGCCCGAAAATGCCGGCGGGCTCGAGTACATGGCCGGCTTTGCCGTCGCCACCGTGATGCTCCATGCCGTCGGCATCGCCGCCGGCCTGAGCCTTGGCCTGAGGTTCCGCGGGCTGGCCCGCGTCGCGGGCGCTGCCTGCGCGGCGATCGGCGTCGGCCTCGCCTTCGGCGTCGTGTGAAGTCCATGATCCCTGGCGAAATCATCCCCGCCCAAGGCGACATCGAGCTCAACAAGGGTCTGCCGACCGTCACCTTGAAAGTCGCCAACAGCGGCGACCGGCCGATCCAGGTCGGTAGCCACTATCATTTCTTCGAAACCAACGAAGGACTGAAATTCGACCGCGAACAGGCGCGCGGCATGCGCCTCGACATTGCCGCCGGCACCGCCATGCGCTTCGAGCCAGGCCAGGAGCGCGACGTCACGCTGGTGCCGCTTGGCGGCAAACGCGAGGTCTATGGATTCCAGCAGAAGGTGATGGGCAAGCTGTGAGTTTTGTGGCGTCTCACGCGCGGCGCGAACGGATTCCAAGGAGGAAGCGCCATACGCGCTCCCCGGGAAAACCGCTTCAGACTTTTCCTGAAATTGCTCTAGTCCGACGGTTTGGCGGCCGCATAGATGACGATCTTCCCCGGATTGTCGAACTCGACGGCCAGAATGTCCTGCGCAAGCACGCGCCGCGAATCGATCGCGTTGTAGAGCAAGGCGTTGGCCTCGATCTCCTTGCGCAGTTCCGCGACATCATCCCGATGCTGCCGGACCTTGTTCTCGATGACCGCCGGCGGGCCGCCTTCGCTGCGCGCCGCGTCGGTCAGGAACACGATATCGACCTTGTCGAGCTTGGAGGTCTTGCGCACCGTGCTGATGTTTTCACGCGTGCGGTCGATCGCCGAGGTGACTTTGCCGATTTCAGCGGTGGCCTTGGCCTCTTCCGCGCTGACTTGGGAGCCGACGATCCGATCGACGGTCTCCGGGCTTTCAAGACCCTGCGCGTTCAGCGCGGCCTGAGGAAAGCTCGCTGCCAGAAACGCAGTCGCGGCTATGACATACAGCCATCGGCCATCGGGCAAGGTGGTGACGGTCATCGTTCGCTTTCGCAGTTTGTTCCAGCACTCAGGAAACGAAACGACTCCAGCCCTGCCACGGTTCCCCCCATGATGCGGCCGGCGGACCGAATCTCGGCCCGCCGAGCCATGCCGTCAGCTGGCCTTCTTGGTGATCAAGGTCAGCGCCCCATTGGGTTCCATGCTGGCCGCGACAACCTGCGCCGAGGTCATTCCCTTTGCCTCGAGGGCGGATTTCACCTTGGGTGTGGCATCGATCGAACTGCGCAGCTTCTGCAGGCCGGCGTCGCCACGCTGGGCGATCACCTGATTGACCTGCGTCTGGGTGTCTTTCGGCAGTTCTGTGATATCGACGATGTTGACGCTCTGGATCCCCGGCGCGGCCTGCTGACCGCCAGGGGCGGGAGTGGCCGCCTTGGGGGCAGGCGTGGCCGGAGCGGGTTGTTGCGCGGGCTGCTGCTGGGCACTGGCGGCACCGGCCAGCATCAGGCTGGCGGCGGCTGCAAGAACTATCGCTTTGCGCATGGATTTTCCTTCCATCGATTTGGCAAACGGTCGTTTGGGGGTGACGTGCTCACCTCAACCGCCAAATGGGATCAGAAGGTGTCGCCCACCGGGTCATTGCGTGACCATTGGATGGCGTCAATGTGCACCCCGGCCTCAACCATTCCAAATTTCGGGAGCAATCTCTGATGGCCAGAATCTCGCGTTCCACCTACGCCCAGATGTATGGCCCGACCGTCGGTGACAGGGTCAGGCTGGCCGATACCGAACTCTTCATCGAGGTTGAAAAGGACCTCACCATTCACGGTGAAGAAGTAAAATTCGGCGGCGGCAAGGTCATCCGCGACGGCATGGGCCAGAGCCAGGTGTCGCGGGCGCAGGGCGCGGTCGACACCGTCATCACCAACGCCCTGGTGGTCGATGCCACCGCCGGCATCCTCAAGGCCGATATTGGCCTGAAGGACGGCCGGATCGCCGCGATCGGCAAGGCCGGCAACCCGGACACGCAGGATGGCGTCACCATCATCATCGGCCCAGGCACGGAAATCATCGCCGGCGAGGGCAAGATCCTGACACCAGGCGGCTTCGACGCGCATATCCACTTCATCTGTCCGCAGCAGATCGAGGAAGCGCTGATGAGCGGCATCACCACCATGCTCGGCGGCGGCACCGGCCCAGCGCACGGCACGCTGGCCACCACCTGCACGCCGGGGCCGTGGCACATGGCCCGCATGATCCAGTCCTTCGACGCCTTCCCGATGAATATCGGTCTGTCGGGCAAGGGCAATGCCTCCTTGCCCGCCGCGCTGGAAGAGATGGTGCTCGCCGGCGCCTGCTCGCTGAAGCTGCATGAGGACTGGGGCACGACGCCGGCCGCCATCGATTGCTGCCTGTCGGTTGCCGACGATTACGACGTGCAGGTGATGATCCACACCGACACGCTCAACGAATCCGGCTTCGTCGAGAACACGGTGGCGGCGATCAAGGGGCGCACCATCCACGCCTTCCACACCGAGGGCGCGGGCGGCGGCCATGCCCCCGACATCATCAAGGTCTGCGGCCTGCCCAACGTCATCCCCTCCTCGACCAACCCGACCAGGCCTTACACCGTCAACACGCTGGCCGAGCATCTCGACATGCTGATGGTCTGCCATCATCTGTCGCCGTCGATCCCCGAGGATATCGCCTTCGCCGAAAGCCGCATCCGCAAGGAAACGATCGCGGCCGAGGATATCCTGCACGACATCGGCGCCTTCTCGATCATCTCGTCGGACAGTCAGGCCATGGGCCGCGTCGGCGAAGTCGCGATCCGGACCTGGCAGACCGCCGACAAGATGAAGCGCCAGCGTGGTTCGCTGCCGCAGGAGACAGGCAACAACGACAATTTCCGTGTCCGCCGCTACATCGCCAAATACACGATCAACCCGGCCATCGCGCATGGCCTGTCGAAAGAGATCGGCTCGATCGCCGTCGGCAAACGCGCCGACCTGGTGCTGTGGAACCCAGCCTTCTTCGGCGTCAAGCCGGACATGGTGCTGATCGGCGGCATGATCGCCGCCGCCCCGATGGGCGACCCCAACGCCTCGATCCCGACACCGCAGCCGATGCACTACCGGCCGATGTTCGGCGCCTATGGCAAGGCCAGGACCAACTCATCCGTGACCTTCGTTTCCAAGGCGGCACTCGAGTCCGGCCTGCATGGCCGGCTCGGCGTCGACAAGCAGTTCGTCGCCGTGGAAAACACCCGCGGCGGCATCGGCAAGCATTCGATGGTGCTCAACGACGCCACGCCGCATGTCGAGGTCGACCCCGAAACATACGAGGTCCGCGCCGACGGCGAATTGCTCACTTGCGAGCCGGCAACCGTGCTGCCAATGGCGCAACGGTATTTCCTGTTTTGATGCTGGATCGGCGACCGAACCGACGGGCGCGAAACCCATTGCGGCAGGTGCCGTGACACCGCAATATGCGGCTCAATGAAACCGCATGACTTGCCATGGCCACCGAAATAGCCTCCGCCCACGACATCTTCCCGCACATCCGCATCGTCATGGGCATGGTGATCGGACTTGGTGTCACCCGCCTGCTGTCGGGGGTGGCCCGTATCATCCAGCATCCCGGCCAGTACCGGCTCTATCCCGTGCATCTGGCCTGGGTCGCCTCGGTGCTTCTGATGCTGGTGCATTTCTGGTGGTGGGAGTTCGGCCTCTACGCCATCGAGGCATGGACCTTCGGCAAATACCTTTTCATCATCTTCTACGCGATCACGCTGTTCCTGCTCTGCGCGCTGCTGTTTCCGGATTCGATGCTGGACTACACAAGCTACGAGGATTTCTTCTATTCGCGCCGCGCCTGGTTCTTCGGCCTGCTGGCGGCCACCTATCTGCTCGACGTGATCGACACGTTGCTGAAAGGGCCCGAGCATTTCGCCCATTTCGGCAACGAATATCTGTTCCGCACGCCGATCTTCGTCGCACTCTGCATTGCCGCGATCCTGGTGCGCGACCGCCGCTTTCACACCGCCTTTGTCGCGGCGGCGCTGATCTATCAGATATCGTTCATCCTGCGGCTCTTCGACACGATCGTATGACCGCGAGGGATGGTCTAGAGTTGCCGCGAATGCAGGGGCCAACCATGTACAAGGCCGTCGGATCACAGGGCTCCCGGGTCAGCCGCGTCCTCTGGATGCTCGAGGAACTCGGGCAGCCCTATGAATTCGTCGAAGTCAAATTGCGCTCGCCGGAAGCCTATGCGCTCAACCCATCGGGCAAGGTGCCGATCCTCATCGACGGCGAGCTGACGGTGACGGATTCGGCGGCGATCTGCGTCTACCTGGCCGACAAACACGCCGACAAGGGCATGGGTGCCAATCCAGGTATCGCCGGCCGTGCCGAGATGGATTCCTGGATGCATTTTGCCCAGAGCGAGTTCGAGGCGCCGCTGTGGAACAAATTGCGCCACCGCTTCCTGCTGCCTAAGGAGGTTCGGGTCGATGTCGGCCCCGCTGCCGCCTACGATTTCGCTTCTGAAACCAAGGCGCTGGACCGCCGGCTTGGCGACAAGCCGTTTGCGCTCGGCGACCGGTTTTCCGCCGTCGACGTGCTGCTCGGCGACATGGGCGGCTGGGCCCGGGCTGGAAAATTCCCGATCGAGTCCGAGCGCGTCAACGCCTATTTCGACCGGGTGCTTTCGCGCCCTGCCCGCGCGCGGGCGCAAGCCAATGCATCGGCCCGAAAATCGGAATCGATTTCCGGAAAGCATGATGCATAGATTCAAAAATGTCAGAGCGTCCCTTGCGCGTCCAAGAGGACGCGCGGCGCTCCAATGCGGAGCCATGAAATGAAGCTCAACCTCAACACCGATTTCACCAAATTCCCGCGCGCCGTTTCGGTGCTGGCCGCCGGCGAGGCGGGGGACATCGTGCCGTCCGGGCGCGCCGTTCTGCCTCATGACGAACGGCATCTGCGCCGCCGCGCCATCGAACTGTCCGACGGCAGCAAGGTGCTGGTCGACCTTCCCGAGCCGGTTGCCCTGAACGACGGCGACCGGCTGGTGCTGGAGGATGGCCGCCATGTCGAGATCGTTGCCGCTCCGGAAGAGATCTATGATATCCGCGCCCGCGACGGCGTGCATCTGACCGAGCTTGCCTGGCACATCGGCAACCGACATCTCGCGGCGGGCATCGAGGCGGATCGCATCGTCATCCTGCGCGACCATGTCATCAAGGCGATGCTTGAAGGGCTTGGCGCCACGGTGCGCGAGGTTTCCGAGCCGTTCAAGCCGGTGCGCGGCGCCTATTCCGGCCATGGCGGCGCGCACAGTCACGATCACGGCCATGCCCACAGCCACGCGGAAGCGCATTCCCATTCACATGGCGAGACGCATTCCCATTCGCACAGCCATTCCCACGCCGGTCATCACCACGACCATGACTGACCAGCCTTCGAACATCGCCCTGCTGCGGCTGATGGCGTGGCTGTCGCCGGTCTTTCCAGTCGGCGGCTTTGCCTACAGCCACGGCCTCGAGCGCGCGGTGCATGACGGCCTGGTTTGCGATGCCACTGGCCTTGCCGGCTGGCTGGAAACACTGATCGAGATGGGCTCTGGCTGGAACGATGCAGTGCTGTTTTCCGAAAGCTGGCGCCGCGCCCGCAGCGCAGGCGACCTCGACGAAGTGGCTGCCCTGGCCGAGGCGCTCGCCGGCTCGCGGGAACGCCACGCCGAGACCATGCTGCAAGGCGCCGCCTTCCTAAAGGCCGCCGCCGCATGGCCCAATCCGGTGCTGGGGCGCTTGCCGGCCGAATGCGCCTACTGTGTCGCAGTCGGCGCCATTGCCGGCGGCAACGGAATTGCGCTTGATGATGCGCTGTCCGCCTTCCTGCAGGCCTTCTTCTCCAACCTTGTCCAGGCGGCGATCAGGCTCGGTGTCGTCGGCCAGAGCGAGGCCACCACGCTGCTGGCCGGCTTCGAGCCGCTGGCGCTCGCGACCGCCGGCCGCGCGTCGCGCTCGACATTGGATGATCTCGGCGGCTGCGCCTTCGTCTCCGACATCACGGCGATGAAGCACGAAACCCAGTATTCGCGGCTGTTCCGCTCATGATCATGCTTGCCCTCGCGCTGTCCTTCGTCCTGCTGCTGATCACGGCGCTGCATGTCTATTGGGGCATTGGCGGCATCTGGCCGGGCAGGGACGCGGCCTCCTGCGCCCGCGCCGTCGTCGGCTTTCGCGGTGTCGACGAAATGCCGACGCCCTTCGCCAGTTTCGCCGTGGCGGCGTGTCTCGGCCTGGCGACACTCTGGCCGCTGGCACTGATCGGCTTCTTTGCCTCGCCCTTCCCGAAAGAGGGCCTGGCCGCCACGTCGCTGCTCATCGGCCTGGTGTTCCTGGGCCGCGGCATTGCCGGCTTCACGCCGTGGTGGCGGCGGCTGGCGCCCGAGCAGCCTTTCGCCCGGCTCGACGTCCGGTACTATTCGCCGCTTTGCCTGTTGATCGGGCTTGGCTTCGCCATCCTTGCCATCACGGAGTTCCCAACATGACTCAAGCCAACGGTCCTCTTCGCATCGGCATTGGCGGCCCCGTCGGCTCCGGCAAGACGACGCTCACCGAAAAACTCTGCAAGGCGCTGCGCGACGAATTCTCCATCGCCGTGGTCACCAATGACATCTACACCAGGGAAGATGCCATGATGCTGGCCCGGCTGCAGGCCCTGCCCGAGGAGCGCATCGTCGGTGTCGAGACCGGCGGCTGCCCGCATACCGCCATTCGCGAGGACGCATCGATCAATTTGCAGGCCATAGCCGAGCTCAACCGGAAATTCCCCGATCTCGACATCATCTTCATCGAATCCGGCGGCGACAACCTTGCCGCCACCTTCTCGCCGGACCTTGCGGATCTGACGCTTTATGTCATCTCGGTCTGCCAGGGCGAGGAAATCCCGCGCAAGGGCGGGCCGGCGATCACCCGCTCGGACTTCCTGATCATCAACAAGAGCGATCTGGCGCCCTATGTGAACGTCAACCTCGACGTCATGGAGAGCGACGCCGGCCGCATGCGCGGCAAGCGCCCGTTCGGCTTCACCGACCTGTCGCGCGGCAAAGGGCTGCAGGAGGTCATCGATTTCATCGTCGAGCATGGCGGACTGAGGACCGGCACCGCCGCCAGCACGGCGGCCTGACAGGATCCGCATCTGCCTGCACCAACCAAAACCCGTTGCGAGCAGCCGTTGATCGCGGCATTCTCGCCAAAACCGGAGGATATTCGATGAGCATCGCCCGCCTGCAGAAGGAAACGCTGACCAACCTGCCCTTCTATGAGGAGCGCGTCGATCTCGCCTGTGCCTTTCGCTGGACAGCACGGCTCAACATGCACGAGGCGGTGGCCAACCATTTCTCGCTGGCGGTCAACGAGAACGGCACGCAGTTCCTGATGAACCCCAACCAGGTGCATTTCTCGCGCATCAAGGCGAGCGACCTGTTGATGATCGACGCCAACGATCCGGACACGCTGTCGGGCCCCAACGCGCCGGATCCGACGGCCTGGGGCCTGCACGGCGCCATTCATCGCAACGTGCCGCATGCGCGCTGCGTCATGCATGTCCATTCGATCCATGCCACGGTGCTGGCCTCGCTGGCCGATTCGACATTGCCGCCGATCGACCAGAATTCGGCGATGTTCTTCAACCGCCATGTCGTCGACGCGCATTATGGCGGGCTGGCCTTCGAGGAAGAGGGCGAGCGCTGCTCGCAGCTTCTCACCGACCCCAAGGTCAAGGTGATGGTGATGGGCAATCACGGCGTGCTGGTGATCGGCGACACGGTTGCCGACGCCTTCAACCGCATGTTCTATTTCGAGCGCGCGGCCGAGACCTACATCAAGGCGCTGTGGACCGGCCGGCCGCTGCGCACGCTGTCCCACGCCATCGCCGAGAAGACGGCCAGCGAAATGGACGACTATCCCGGCCAGGCCGAGCGCCATCTCGCCGAGCTGAAGGCGATCCTCGACGAGGAAGAGCCGGTTTACCGGAATTAGAGCCCGAGCTGAGCCCGCAATTCCTCGGCGCTGTTGATGACGGTGGCGCCGGGCGGTCCTTCCATCGGCTTTTCCGGCCAGAAGATCGTCTTCATGCCCGCCGCCAGCCCCGCCATGGCGCCCGGCCAGCTGTCGTCGACAGCGACCGCGTGCGCGGGATCGACATCGGCCAGATAGGCCGCGCGCAGGAAGGGCTCGGCATGCGGCTTGCCTTCGCGCACGTCGTTGCGACTGATCGTCTTCATGCCGGGATAAAAGAGGCCGACCGCGCGCAGATTGGCATCGACGATCAGCCGGTCGGAATTGGAGACCACGGCTTGCTGAACGCCGAGCGCCCGCAATTCATTGAACACTTCGATCGCGCCGGGACGCGGCCGCAAGCCCTCGACCAGCGGCAGGTAGTGCTCGTATTTGCGCACGATCCAGTCGTCGAAGGCCAAGTCCAGGCCGAACTCGTCGCGCATCATTTCATAGACCGGCCAGGCGGCGACGCCGAGGACACGCTCATGCAAGTCGGATGGCGGCGTGAGGCCGACATTGCGCATTGCCGCCACAAGGGCTGCCTCGTGCAACGGCTCGCTGTCGACCAGCGTGCCATCCATGTCCCAGAAAACCGCCTTCGGTGTCATGCAGAGCTCCTTTTGCGATCCCCTTAAAGGGTTTGCGCCGGGAGATAAACCGTCGGGATCACAGAAGCTGGCCGCGACCGGACCCGACGCCACCCTGCTTCCCGCATTGGAACATTGCCGCCGGGAAAAATCCCAACCGCGAAGGAGCAAGCAATTGCCCTTGCGATTGACAATTGCGCAGGAGGCCGTTCCCTGCGAAACTGGAAACGGCCGCTCCTGTGAGCAGCGGTTTCGGGAGGCAGGACGTGAATACCCGGCAGGATGGCGGCAGCAACAGGCTGGACGACGCGGCGCGCGCCGGCTGGCTCTATTATGTCGCCGGCAACACACAGGACCAGATTGCCACCACGCTCGGCATTTCGCGGCAGACGGCGCAGCGGCTGGTGTCGCTGGCGGTGTCGGAAGGCTTGATCAAGGTTCGCGTCGATCATCCGATCGCCAACTGCCTTGACCTCGCCGCACGGCTGAGATCCCGCTTCGCGCTCGACCTGGTCGACGTGGTGCCGAGCGATCCCAACTCCTCTTCCACCACCATCGGCATCGCCGAGGCGGCGGCCGCCGAGATCGAGCGGCGGCTGCGGTCGCCGACACCGATCGTCATGGGGATCGGTACCGGGCGCACGCTGAAGGCGGCGATCGAGCAATTGCCGCCCATGGAATGCCCGCAGCACAAGGTGGTGTCCTTGACCGGCAACATCTCGCCGGACGGTTCGGCGGCCTTCTACAACGTCATCTTCACCATGGCCGACAGGGTCAAGGCGCGCTCCTTCCCGATGCCGCTGCCGGTCATCGCCTCCTCGCCGCAGGAGCGCGAGATGCTGCTCAACCAGCCGATGATCCAGCCGACGCTGGCGCTCGCCGCCGAGGCCGACGTCACTTTCATCGGCATCGGCGACCTCGGTCCGAAGGCACCCCTCTACGAGGACGGCTTCATCTCGGAAAGCGAGCTGAAAGCCCTGCAGAAAGCGGGCGGCATCGCAGAGATCGTCGGCTGGGTGTTCGACAGGGAAGGCCGCATGATCGAGGGCATCACCAACGACCGGGTGTCGTCGGCCTCGCTGCCGTCACGCGAAAAGTCGCTGGTCATTGCGCTCGCCATGGGTGAGCGCAAGCTGCCGGGGATCCTGGCGGCCGTGAACCGCCGATTGGTCAACGGGCTCATCACCGACGAGCGGACGGCGACAGCCCTGCTGGCCAGCCTCTGACCCCTCGGGGACCCGCTGCCGCTTGCCGGGTGCGGCAGGGGCGACTGTTCCGTGATAAAGCCGACAAGGCTATCTATGCCGCCCGAAAGGGTCGTTGCCATCGAGGAACCCGAGGTCGCGCTGCAGATGCGGCGACAGGTCCCGGATGTCGAGATGCGCCTTCTTCCTGACCGCGAACAAGAGGAATCCGTCCGCGAGCCACGAAATCCAGCGATGATCTGGAGCGGGAGTGCATTTTTGTTGCGCCATGGTCATGATCGTCAACCTTCGCTATCCTCAACCCGAATGACCGGTTGATGCTGAATGTCGGTCTTGCCGGCCGCCTTTGCCAATCGAACGTCGATAAGAACCCATAAGGAGGCTTTATGCCTGACCTTGGCTCGCGACAGATTTCGCAACTCCCGCCGCTGCAGGCGATCCGTGTGTTCGAAGCGGTGGCGCGGCATCTTTCCTTCACCAAGGCCGCCGCGGAGCTCGCCATGACGCAAGCTGCCGTCAGCTATCAGATCAAGGTGCTGGAAGAGCGCGTCGGTGCACCGCTGTTCCTGCGCCGGCCGCGCCAGATCGAGCTGACCGAAGCCGGGCAGCGCCTGGCGCCGGCCGTCAGCGAGGCCTTCGCCATCCTTGGCCAGGCCTATGCGGCGGCACGTGGCGGCGCGGATGGGTTGCTGTGCGTCACCACCGTGCTGACCTTTGCCTCCAACTGGTTGGCGCACCATCTGGGTTCGTTCCAGATGGCCCATCCAGCCCTTGCCGTGCGGCTCGAAACATCGAGCCGGCTGACGGATTTCGCCCGCGAGGACGTCGACCTCGCCATCCGTTCGGGCGGCGGCAAATGGCCGGGCCTGGAGGCCCACAAGCTGCTCGATGCCGATTTCACCCCGATGCTAAGCCCGAAACTCGCGGCGAGCATCGGCGGGATCAAGGAGCCGGCGGACCTGCTGCGGCTGCCGATCCTCGATCCCGGCGACATCTGGTGGACACAATGGTTCGAGACGGCGGGCGTGCACTCGCACGACCTTGCCAAGCGGCCCGGCAGCAGCATGGGCGCCCAGGCCTATGAGGCCAACGCGGCCATATCAGGCCATGGCGTGGCGATCCTGACCCGGGCCCTGTTCAAGGCCGAACTTGCCGACGGTCGGCTGATCCAGCCCTTCGACCTGGTCGGCGACGATGGCCACGCCTACTGGCTGGTCTATCCCGAGGCCCGCCGCAACGTGCCGAAGATCCGCGCCTTTCGCGACTGGCTGCTTGCCGAGATCGCCTGCTGACAGGCGCTTCGCACCCGCCGCGAGCCTCCAGACCTTCCTGTCCCGTCGCCTGATATCCGGCCCAGGGGGCGGTTCGTCGTCCCAGTTTCCATGCGTCCCTCGTGCGTCCGGTCCGTCGAGTGCTGCGCTGCAGCATCGAATCCGGCTTGACATAATTAAGACTT
The DNA here is from genome assembly GCF_013170705.1 of Mesorhizobium loti. NCBI lineage: Bacteria > Pseudomonadati > Pseudomonadota > Alphaproteobacteria > Hyphomicrobiales > Phyllobacteriaceae > Mesorhizobium > Mesorhizobium loti. Next base: position 654,736 of record NZ_CP033334.1, read on the forward strand.
AGTGAGTAATTGCTCACAGCCAAGGCAAATGCTCATCTTGGTTCATGGGAGGAATTTGATGAAACTTCGCACGCTCACCCTGGGCTTGTTGTCGGCCAGCGCTCTCGCCTTCGCCGCACACGCCGAATCCATCACCATCGCCACCGTCAACAATGGCGATATGGTCCGCATGCAGAAGCTGACCGACGACTTCACCAAGGCAAACCCCGACATCCAGCTCAACTGGGTCACACTTGAAGAAAACGTGCTGCGCGAGCGCGTCACTACCGACATCGCCACCAAGGGCGGCCAGTATGACGTGATGACCATCGGCACCTACGAGGTTCCGATCTGGGCCAAGCAGAGCTGGCTGCTGCCGCTCGACAAGCTCGGCGACGACTATGACGCCAAGGACATCATTCCGGCCATCGCCGGCGGTCTTTCGGTCGACGGCAAGCTCTATGCCGCGCCCTTCTACGGCGAAAGCTCCTTCGTCATGTACCGCAAGGACCTGATGGAGAAGGCCGGACTGAAGATGCCCGATGCACCGACCTGGGACTTCATCAAGCAGGCCGCCGACAAGATGACCGACCGCGCCAATGGCGTGAACGGCGTGTGCCTGCGCGGCAAGGCCGGCTGGGGCGAGAACATGGCCTTCCTGACCGCCATGTCGAACTCCTTCGGCGCCCGCTGGTTCGACGAGAACTGGAAGCCGCAGTTCGACCAGCCGGAATGGAAGAAGACGCTGCAGTTCTATGTCGACCTGATGAAGGCCGATGGCCCCGAGGGGGCGTCCTCCAACGGCTTCAACGAAAACCTGGCGCTCTTCCAGCAGGGCAAGTGCGGCATGTGGATCGATGCCACCGTCGCGGCGTCCTTCGTCTCCGACCCGAAGAACTCGACCGTCGCCGACAAGGTCGGCTATGCGCTGGCGCCGGACAATGGGCTGGGCAAGCGCGGCAACTGGCTGTGGGCATGGTCGCTGGCCATTCCCGCCGGCACCAAGAAGGCCGACGCCGCCGAGAAATTCGTGTCCTGGGCGACCAGCAAGCACTATGCCGAGCTGGTCGCTTCGAAGGAAGGCTGGGCCAACGTTCCTCCGGGCACGCGCTCCTCGCTCTATGCCAATGCCGAGTACCAGAAGGCGGCTCCGTTCGCCAAGATGACGCTGGACTCCATCAATGCCGCCGACCCGACGCATCCGACCGTCAAGCCGGTGCCCTATGTCGGCGTCCAGTTCGTCGCCATCCCTGAGTTCCAGGGCCTTGGCACCACTGTAGGCCAGCTCTTCTCGGCGGCTCTTGCCGGCCAGTCGAGCGTCGACGATGCGCTGAAGCAGGCCCAGGACGCCGCCACCGCGGCGATGACCGAGGGCGGGTATATCAAGTAAGGCTCCTCCCGGTGCCGAATGCCGGTTGCCTCCTCGACCGGCAACGGCCGCCCGAGTTCCCAGCTCGGGCGGCCGCCTTCAACGCCTGTGAAAATTCAGTCTGACCATTGAAGGGTGACCGTCATGGCTACTCAGCAGACCCGTTCGCTTGCCCGTTTCATGATGGCGCCATCTGTTGTGCTGCTGTTCGTCTGGATGATCGTGCCGCTGGCACTCACGCTCTGGTTCTCCTTCCAGCAGTACAATCCGCTCAACCCGATCCGCGACGGATTCGTCGGTTTCTCCAACTACGCGCTGTTCTATTCCAACCCCGCCTTCCTGCAGTCGATTCTCAACACCCTGATCCTGGTGGTCAGTGTCCTGTTGATCACGGTGATCGGAGGCATCCTGCTGGCGCTCTTGATCGACCAGCCGATGTGGGGTCAGGGGATCGTGCGCATCCTCGTCATTTCGCCGTTCTTCGTCATGCCGCCGGTGGCCGCACTGGTCTGGAAGAACATGATCATGCACCCGCAATATGGGGTGTTCGCCGACATAGCGCGCTTCTTCGGGATGCAACCGATCGACTGGTTCGGGCAGCATCCGCTGACGGCCATCATCATCATCGTCGCCTGGCAGTGGCTGCCTTTCGCGACACTGATCCTGTTGACCGCGCTGCAGTCTCTCGACGGCGAGCAGAAGGAAGCCGCCGAAATGGACGGCGCCGGCTTCATCAGCCGCTTCATCTATCTGACGCTGCCGCATATGTCGCGCGCCATCACCGTGGTCATCCTGATCCAGACGATCTTCCTGCTCTCGGTCTATGCCGAGATCCTCGTCACCACCAATGGCGGTCCCGGCTACGCCTCCACCAACCTGCCCTTCCTCGTCTACCAGAAGGCGCTGCTGGAGTTCAAAATCGGCCAGGCATCCGCGGGCGGTGTGATCGCCGTCATTCTCGCCAACATCGTCGCCTTCTTCGCCATGCGCGCGGTCGGCAAGAACCTCGACAAGTAAGGGAGGACAAGATGGCCCGTGCAGTCACCACCCAGCACAAGACGATCGCGACGGTTGCCGCCTGGATCGTGGCCCTGCTGATCTTCTTCCCGATCCTCTACACGATCATCACCTCGTTCAAGTCGGAACAGGAGGCGATCCAGGGCTTCAACCTGATCCCGTCGGGAACGTTCGAGAGCTATACCGAGGTCCAGGCGCAGAGCGGCTACTTCAAGTTCTTCTTCAATTCGGTGCTGCTCTCGGTCGGCTCGACCATCCTCGCACTGCTGGTCGCCATTCCGGCGGCATGGTCGATGGCGTTCTCGCCAACCAAGCGGACCAAGGACATCCTGATGTGGATGCTGTCCACCAAGATGATGCCCGCGGTCGCCGTGCTGTTCCCGATCTACCTGATCTTCCGCAACCTCGGACTGCTCGACAGCCGCATCGGCCTGATGGTCATGCTGATGCTGATCAACCTGCCGATCGTGGTGTGGATGCTCTACACCTACTTCCGCGAGATCCCCGGCGAAATCCTGGAAGCGGCCCGGATGGACGGCGCCTCGCTGTGGAACGAGATCATCTATGTGCTGACCCCGATGGCCGTGCCCGGCATTGCCTCGACCATGCTCCTGAACATCATCCTGGCCTGGAACGAGGCGTTCTGGACGATCCGCCTGACCACCACGGATGCTGCTCCGCTGACCGCCTTCATCAGTTCCTTCTCCAGCCCGCAAGGCCTGTTCTGGGCCAAGCTTTCGGCCGCCTCGACATTGGCGATCGCGCCGATCCTGATCATGGGCTGGTTCAGCCAGAAGCAGCTGGTGCGCGGCCTGACCTTCGGCGCGGTCAAATAGCGGGCGGCGCCGTGAAATAATACCGCCGCACGCAACGGACGACGGACAATAACCCCTCGGGGAGGAAACCATGGGAAACATCACGCTCAAGAACGTCTCCAAGTCCTTCGGGGCGACGTCAATCATCCCCGGCCTCGACCTGGTGATCGAGAATGGCGAGTTCGTCGTCTTCGTCGGCCCGTCGGGTTGCGGCAAGTCCACGCTGCTGCGGCTGATAGCCGGGCTGGAGGACACCAGCGGCGGCACCATCAACATCGACGGCCGTGACGTCACCGGCGAGGCGCCGGCCAAGCGCAAGCTGGCCATGGTGTTCCAGTCCTACGCGCTCTACCCGCATATGACCGTGGCCAAGAACATCGCCTTCCCGCTGAAGATGGCGGGCGAGGACCAGGCCACCATCGACAGGAAGGTGAAGGACGCGGCACGCGTCCTCAACCTCACCAACTACCTCGAACGCCGGCCGGGCCAGCTCTCCGGCGGCCAGCGCCAGCGCGTCGCCATCGGCCGGGCCATCGTGCGTCAGCCTTCGGCCTTCCTGTTCGACGAGCCGCTCTCCAACCTCGATGCCGCGTTGCGCGGCACCATGCGCCTGGAGATCAGCGAACTGCACCATCAGCTGAAGACCACCATGATCTATGTCACCCATGACCAGGTCGAAGCCATGACCATGGCCGACAAGATCGTCGTGCTGAACGCAGGCAACATCGAGCAGGTCGGCTCACCGATGGAGCTCTACAAGACCCCGAACAATCTGTTCGTCGCCGGCTTCATCGGCTCACCGAAGATGAACCTCATCGAGGGCGCGCCGGCGGCCAAATATGGCGCCAAGACCATCGGCATCAGGCCCGAGCATATGCAGATCTCGACCACGGCGGGCGAATGGAAGGCCACCGTCGGCGTTGCCGAGCATCTTGGCTCCGACACTTTCCTGCATGTCCAGGCCGAGGGCGTCGGTCCGCTGACGGTGCGCGCCGACGGCGAGCTGGCCGTCCATCACGGCGACACGATCTATCTCACCCCCGACAAGGCCAAGCTGCATCGCTTCGGCCCTGACGGCAAGGCGATGGCGAAGTGAGGCTGAAGGACAAATCGGCGCTGATCACGGGATCGGCGCGGGGCATCGGCAGGGCCTTCGCCGAAGCCTATGTGCGCGAGGGCGCCACGGTGGCGATTGCCGACATCAACCTCGAAGCGGCGCGGAAATCCGCCGCCGAGATCGGCGACAAGGCCTATGCGGTCAAACTCGACGTCACGGATCAGTCGTCGATCGACGCCGCGGTGAAGGCGGTGGAGAGCCGGACCGGCGGCCTCGACATATTGATCAACAACGCCGCTCTGTTCGACCTGGCGCCGATCGTCGACATCTCCAGGGCGAGCTACGAGAAACTGTTCTCGGTCAATGTCGCCGGCACTTTGTTCATGCTGCAGGCTGCCGCCCGTTCGATGATCGCGCGGGGCAAGGGTGGCAGGATCATCAACATGGCGAGCCAGGCCGGACGGCGCGGCGAGGCACTGGTCGGCGTCTACTGCGCCACCAAGGCCGCCGTCATCTCGCTTACCCAGTCGGCGGGGCTCGACCTGATCAAGCACCGCATCAATGTCAACGCCATCGCGCCCGGCGTGGTCGATGGTGAGCACTGGGATCATGTCGATTCGCTGTTCGCCAAATACGAGAACCGCCCCAGGGGCGAGAAGAAGAAACTGGTCGGCGAGGCGGTGCCATACGGCCGCATGGGCACGGCCCAGGACCTTGCCGGCATGGCGATCTTCCTCGCCAGCGCCGATGCCGAATACATCGTCGCCCAGACCTACAATGTCGATGGCGGCCAGTGGATGAGTTGAGGGGGGCGGCCTCTGTTTCTCGTCCCTCCGCGAGGAGCAGAGGCCGACATCAGAGGCTGCATTGGCCTTCGCGGGCATGCCGCCCTTATCCTCTTCCGGCTGGGCCGGGAGAGGCGGAGTAACGAGGCCGGAGCCGGCCAAAGGGTAAAACAGATGACCGTGAAACTCTCTTCCGCCAATCTCGCGAACCTTCCCGCCAAGGTTGCGGGTCCGAAATATGACCGTGCCAAACTGAAGGCCGGCATCGTGCATTTCGGTGTCGGCAATTTTCACCGCTCGCACCAGGCCGTCTATCTCGACGATCTGTTCAATTCAGGTGTCGGCCATGACTGGGCCCTGGTCGGCGCCGGTGTGTTCGAGGGCGAGAAGATCGGCCGCGGCAAGCTCCAGGAGCAGGACTGGCTGACCACGGTCGTCGAGCAGGATGACGGCCATATGAGCGCCCGCGTCACCGGCGCCATGGTCGACTTCCTGACGCCGGGCGATGCCGCCGGCATCATAGCCAGGCTGGCCGATCCGGCGATCAAGATCGTGTCGCTGACCATCACCGAAGGCGGCTACTTCATCGACCCGGCCTCCGGCAAGTTCAACCCGGCTCATCCGGACATCGTCGCCGACGCCCAACCGGGCGCGACCCCGAAAACCGTGTTCGGCATCATCCTTGCCGGACTGATGCGGCGGCGCGCTGACGGCGTTGTGCCGTTCACCGTCATGTCCTGCGACAACATTCCCCATAACGGCCACGTCACCTCGGACGGCGTCATTGGGCTGGCCCGCCTGATCGACGAAGAGCTTGCCGGATGGGTGGGCGACAAGGTCGCCTTCCCAAACGCCATGGTTGACCGAATCACGCCGGCGACCACCGACCGCGAGCGCAAGATTCTGGCCGACGATTTCGGCCTGGAAGACAATTGGCCGGTGTTCTGCGAGCCCTTCAAACAATGGGTGCTGGAGGATCACTTCACGGCCGGCCGGCCGGCCCTGGAGAAGGTCGGTGTCCAGTTCGTCAAGGATGTGTCCCCCTACGAGCTGATGAAAATCCGGATCCTCAACGGCGGCCATGCCACCATTGCCTATCCCGCCGGGCTGATGGACATCCACTTCGTCCATGAGGCAATGCAGGAGCCGCTGGTACGCGGCTTTCTCGACAAGCTCGAGCATGACGAGATCATTCCGACGGTGCCGCCGGTTCCGGACACGGTGCTGGAGGACTATTACCAACTCATCGAGAAGCGCTTCTCCAATCCCAAGATCGGCGACACGGTGCGCCGGCTCTGCCTCGACGGCTCCAATCGCCAGCCGAAATTCATCATCCCGACCATCGCCGACCGACTCAAGACCGGCAAAGGCGTTGCCGGGCTGGCGCTGGAATCAGCCCTCTGGTGCCGCTACTGCTTCGGCACGACCGACAGCGGCGCCGTCATCGAACCCAACGACCCGAGCTGGGACCGGCTGCAGGCGACGGCAAAGGCGGCAAAGGATGCGCCCGCCGCCTGGCTGGCGATGGAAGACATCTATGGCGATGTCGGCCACGCAACGGCATTCGTCGAGGCCTTCAGCCACGCGCTCGGCATCCTGTGGGCCGATGGCGCCCGCGCCACGCTGACGCGCTATCTCGCCGGCAAGCTCTGAAAGCCATTCGACATCATGACGCCTGAACTGGTCATCTTCGACTGCGATGGCGTGCTGGTCGACAGCGAAGCGCTTTCCGTCTCGGCGCTGCTTGGCATGATCGAACTCGCCGGCGGCGATATCGGCGTTGATGCCGCGTATGAACATTTCCTCGGCAAGAGCATGAAAAGCGTGCGCGAGATGCTTGGCCGCGACTTCGGCCTGGAGATCACCGACCAGCACCTTACCGCCATGCGCGTCGACCTGATGCGGAAGTTCCGTGAGGAGCTGAAGCCGATCCCTGGCATCAAGGAGATGTTGCCCAGGCTTGGCCTGCCGTTCTGCGTCGCCTCTTCCGGCACGCTGGAACGCATTCGCTACGCGCTCGACGTCACCGGCCTGCTCGGACTGATGGAGCCGCATCTGTTCAGCGCCACGATGGTGGCCAAGGGAAAGCCGGCGCCCGATCTTTTCCTTCATGCCGCCACCACCATGCGAGCCCATCCGCGCAAATGCCTCGTCATCGAGGACAGTCCGGCCGGCGTCGCGGCGGCGCGCGCGGCCGGCATGCGCGTCTTTGCCTTCACCGGGGGCTCGCATGCCGGCAACCCCGCCTTGAAAGCGCGGCTTGCGTCGAGTGAACCGGACTTTATATTCGCTGACATGCTGCAATTGCCCGATCTGATTGCAGGCCTGGGAGCGAGAGTTAGAGCATCTTGACGAAACAGTTTGTTTGCGCGGTCGATGTCGGCACCGGGAGCGCTCGCGCGGGCATTCTCGACGCCAGTGGTACCTTGCTCGGCCGTGCCGATCGGCCGATCGCCATGAACCAGCCAAAACCCGATCATGCCGAGCATGATTCACGCGATATCTGGTCGGCCGTCTGCGCCGCCGTGCGTGCCGCCCGTGAAAAAGCCGGTGTGGCGGCGCACGAAATTGTCGGCATCTCCTTCGATGCCACCTGTTCTCTTGTGGTGCGCGACCGGCAGGGCGATCAGCTCAGCGTTTCGACTACCGGCGACAAGCGTTGGGACACTATCGTCTGGCTCGACCACCGCGCCATCGCCGAGGCCGACGAATGCACGGCGACCAGCCACGAGGTGCTCAACTATATTGGCGGCGTGATGTCGCCGGAGATGGCGACGCCGAAGCTGATGTGGCTCAAGCGCAACCTGCCAAGGACCTGGAATGAAGCCGGCTATCTATTTGACCTGGCCGACTTCCTGACCTGGCAGGCGACCGGGTCGCTGGCCCGCTCGCAATGCACGCTGACGGCGAAGTGGACCTATCTGGCGCATGAAGACACTGCGTGGCAGCGCGATTTCTTCGAAATCGTCGGCCTGGGCGATCTTTTCGAGCACGGCAATCTGCCGGAGCGCGCCAGTCCGGTCGGCGCCGACATCGGTCCGCTGACGGCGCAAGCGGCGGCTGAGCTCGGCCTGACGGAAAGCTGCCGGGTCGGCGCCGGGGTCATCGATGCCTATGCCGGCGCGCTTGGCGTGCTTGGCGGCTTTGCCGGCGATGAGCAGGATATCGGCCGCCACCTGGCGCTGATCGCCGGCACGTCGAGCTGCGTCATGGCGATGTCTCCCGATCCGCAGCCTTTCGCGGGTGTCTGGGGCCCCTATTACGGCGCGGCGCTGCCGAAGCTGTGGCTGTCGGAAGGCGGCCAGTCGGCCACCGGCGCCCTGCTCGACCACATCATCCGCTGGCACGGCGCCGGCGGCGAGCCCGACGCCGCGATGCACGCCAGGATCGCCAGCCGTGTCGCCGAACTGCGCGCCGCCGAAGGGGAGAACCTCGCCGCGCGGCTGCATGTGCTGCCGGACTTCCACGGCAACCGCTCGCCGCTGGCCGATCCGCATGCCGTGGGCGTCGTCAGCGGCCTGACGCTGGATTCCTCCTTCGACAGCCTGTGCAAGCTCTACTGGCGCACCGCCGTCGGCATCGCGCTCGGCGTGCGTCATGTGCTGGAGGCGCTGAACGAGAACGGCTATCTGATCGACACGCTGCATGTCACGGGCGGCCACACCAAGAACCCGCTGCTGATGGAGCTCTACGCCGATGCCACCGGCTGCACGGTGGTCGAACCGCTGGCCGACGAGGCGGTGCTGCTCGGCACCGGCATGGTCGCCGCTACCGCCGCCGGGCTTTTCCCCGACCTCAACGCCGCGTGTCTCGCCATGCAGCAGGGCGGCAAGAGGCGTGCCGCCAACCCGGCCGCCGGCGCCCGTTTCGATCGCGACTACCGGATCTTCCTGGAAATGCACCGGCAGCGGCAGGCGCTCGACGCGATACGGTAGATTTTGCGCTATTGCTTGCGCAGCGACGCGCCCGAAGCCGCGTCGAACAGATGGATGCTTTCTTCCTCGAATGTGTAGCGCACGGGGGCGTTCAGCGCCGGGCATTCACGTGCCGGAACCAGCGCGCTGATCTCCTTGCCGCCGGAACCGAATGTCACCAGCGCGTCATTGCCGTGGAATTCGATGAGATCGGCCGTGCCTTGCAATATACCGGCGGCACGGGCTCCGGCCGTCTTCAGGTCCGGAGGCCTGATGCCCAGCACGGCGCGGTCGCCATGTCGCAGGTGAAACTCCCGGCCCTCGACCGAAAGAACCGTTCCGGCACCGGTCAATATCCAGCCATTGCCGGAGCGGCCGACCGTGACTTCGATGAAATTCATGTTCGGCGTGCCGATGAAACCGGCGACGAACATGTTGCCGGGCCGCCGATAGATTTCCGCCGGAGAACCGATCTGCTCGATGACCCCGTCCTTGAGCAGCACGATGCGGTCGGCCAGCGTCATCGCCTCCAGCTGGTCATGGGTGACGTAGACGGTGGTGGTCTTCAACGACTGGTGCAGGCGCGCGATCTCGACGCGCATATGGTTGCGCAATTTGGCGTCGAGATTGGAAAGCGGCTCGTCGAACAGGAACACCTTTGGCGTCTTGATCATGGCCCGCGCAATCGCCACGCGCTGCTGCTGGCCGCCGGAAAGCTCGGCCGGCTTGCGGCCGAGATAGGGTTCGAGCCCAAGCGTCCGCGACACCGCTTCGACCCGCTTGCGGATATCGGCTGGCGGCACCTTCTGGCGCCGCAGCCCGAAGGCGATGTTGTCGAAGATCGTCATGTGCGGATAGAGCGCGTAGTTCTGGAACACCATGGCTATGCCGCGGTCGCCCGGATCGAGATCGTTGACCACCTTGCCGCCGATCGAGACCTCCCCGCCGCTGATGTCCTCCAGCCCCGCCAGCATGCGCAGCAAGGTCGACTTGCCGCAGCCGGACGGGCCGAGGAACACGACGAATTCGTGTTCCTCTATCGAGAGGTTGAGATCGCGGATCACCGTGGTGGCGCCATAGGCCTTGTCGACATGGGAGCAAACGATCGCGGACATGGTCAGCCCTTCTCGCCGCTGAGCAGGATCTGCAGCTTGACGTCCTGCGGGTTGCCCTCGGCAGCCCGCTCGAATGCCTTGATGCTGTCGGAGAAATCATAGGTGCCGGTGATCAGCGGCTTGAGGTCGACCTTGCCGGAAGCGATCAGCTGCAAGGCGCGGTCGAAGATGTTGGCATAGCGGAACACCGTCTCGATGCGCACCTCCTTGGAGATCGCAGCCGGCACGTTGAGTGCGACCGGCTCCACCGGCAGGCCGACCAGCACCACCGCGCCGCCCGGCCGAACGACATTGAACAGGTCGGCAAAGGCCTTCGGATTGCCGCTGGCCTCGAAGACGATATCGGCACCCCAATTGCCGGTCGCGGCGGCAACGGCATCGGCCAGCGACTCCTTGCCGATATTGACCGGCACGACGCCGGCATACTGCACGGCGATCGCCAGCTTGGGCGCGGAAAAGTCGGAGATCAGCACTTTCGAACAGCCGCCGGCAAGGGCGGCAAGCGCGATCATGATGCCGATCGGGCCGCAGCCGACGACGACGGCGACATCGCCCGGAACGATCCTGGCACGGCTTGCCGCCTGCATGCCGATGGCGAAGGGTTCAACCATCGCACCCTCGGCGAAGGAGACATTGTCGGGCAGTTTGTAGGTGAAGGCGGCCGGATGCACGGCGTAGGGCGCGAGCACGCCATGCACCGGCGGCGTCGCCCAGAAGCGTACGTCCGGGTCGACATTGTAGATGCCGAGCTTTGTCGCGCGCGACGACAGGTTCGGCACGCCCGGTTCCATGCAGACGCGGTCGCCGACCTTGAACGTCTCGACATTGGAGCCAATCTCGACGACCGTCCCCGCGGCCTCGTGGCCGAGCACCATCGGCGCGCGGACGACGTAGCTGCCGATCGCGCCATGCGTGTAATAGTGCACGTCGCTACCGCAGACGCCGACCGTGTGGATGGCTATCCTGACGTCGTCCGGCCCGACATCGAGCGGCAACGCGATCTCGCGCAGCGACAGTTCGCCTTTTTTCTCAAGCACCAGTGCCCGCATCGGGGAAATCCTCACATCAAGTCTTTTTTTGCCGGAAAACGGAATTCAGGAAGCCGCTGAGCACGCCGAGGAACAGCAGCGGGGGCAGCGACAGGAGCACGACCGAGGCGTTCAGAATGCCCCACGGCACATTCATGCCCTGCTGGGAGAGTTCCGAGGCGACGATCGGCAAGGTCTTGGCGTTGGAACTCGACAGCATCAGCGCGATCAGGAATTCGTTCCAGACCAGCACGAAGCTGAAGGCGACCGCCCCTGCCAGGGAGCGGGCGGCGACGGGCAAGGCAATGCGCCAGAACACCGAATAGGCACCGTAGCCGTCGACGAAGGCTGCTTCCTCGATCTCCTTCGGCACGCCTTGGAAGGCGGGGATGGCGAGCCACATGATCACCGAGATGGTGAGCAGCGAGTAGGTGATGATCAGCGCCGGCAAAGTATCGTAGAGACCGACCTGCAGCCAGATCACCATCAGCGGAATGGCCACCGCGACCGGCGGCAGGAAGCGCAGCGACAGCACGAAGAACTGGATGTCGCCGGCCCATCGGTTGGGGTAGCGCGCCACCGCGTAGGCCGCCGGCAGGCCGAGCACGACGCCGATCAGCACGGCCGAGCCGCAGGCGACGACGGAGTTGTAGAGCCCGGTGAGCACGCTGTCGCGGCCGAGGATATAGCTGATGTTGGCCGATGTCGGCGTGAACACCAGGCGCGGCACGCGGGTGATGATGTCGACATTGTTCTTGAGCGCGTTGAGCGCCGTCCACAGCAGCGGAAACACGGCCAGGAATCCTGCCAGCGCCAATATCGCCTTGCCGATCAATCTGCCGGGCTTCATGCCTGCACCCGCTTCCACAGCATGGTGAAGGTGATGACGGTGGCGATCATCATCAGCACGGCCATGGCCGAGGCGTAGGAGACCTTGCCGGACTCGATGAAGCCTTGCGAGAAGGCGTACATGTCGAGCGTTTCGGTAGCCACGCCCGGTCCGCCGCGGGTCATCACGTAGATCAGGTCGAAGGAACGCAGTGATTCGATCATCTTCACGAACATCAGGCTGATCAACGGCGCCTTCAGCATCGGCAAGGTAACATAGGCGTGGATCTGCCAGCGTTTGGCGTGGTCGAGCCGCGCCGCCTCGATCGGCTGCGGCGGCAGGGTTTCGAGCAGCTTCAGCACGATGACGGCGAAGAACAATCCCCACTGCCAGACATCGACCGAAGCGACGGCGAACAAGGCCGTCGCCGGCTTCGACAACGGATCGAAGATCAGCCCGCCGGTGATGAGCCTGTAGGGATAGGTGGCGATGCCGTAGAGCGGATGGTAGGCGAACTTCCAGACGAAGGCAGCCGAGACGCGCGGCAAAAGCACCGGGATGATGAACAGCAGGCAGTAGACATTGCGCAGGCGTGGGCTGGCGACCTCGAACATCAGCACCCCGAGCCCGATCGCCACCACCATCGTCGCGACGACGGTGACGATCTCCCATTTCACCGACACCCAGACCGCGTTGAGGAAGCGGCGGTCGAGAAACAAGTCATAAAAGTTCGAAAGCCAGACCCAGGAATAATCGGGTGTGCTCAACTCGCGGTTCTGCAAGGCGATGACAATGGCGTAGAGCGTCGGCACCATCGACAGCACCAGCAGGATGGCGATGGTCGGAACGACGAAGGTGACAGGGAGCGACGTGCGTCGAGCCATTGGCATCTATCCTCGCTTGCGTCTCGATCGTGTCGGCATGACTTACTCGTTGGGCAAAGTTCCCGCGGCGCGCAGGTCCCGGCATTGCGGACAATGCCGCGGACCGCGCGCCACGGGCGGGAGGATCGCTCTATTTCTTCTTCGCCAGATCGTTGGCATAGGCCTCGAGCTCGTTGAGGCCGCCCTTGATGTCGGTGCGGGTGCCCGTGACCAGTTCCTCGAGGATGATGCCCCAACGGTCGCCGAGATCGGGCCAGCGCGGATCCTGCCAGAAGTTCACCGCCGTGACCTTGCCGGTCTCGGCTAGCGCCTGACCGAGATCGGCGCCGTAGATATCGGCGAATTCCTTGCTGGATAGGATGCTGGTGCGGTTCAGCTCGCCGAACTGGTGGGCGTCGAGCCGGCGCTTCTCGTTTTCCTTCGAGGTTGCCCAGGCGATGAACAGGCCGGCGCATTTCTTCGAAGCGTCGTCGGCATTGGCCTTCGCCGCGATGGCAAGGCCATGGCCGTAACCGCCGCCGGGCAGTGGCGAGGGCGGCGGCAGGAAGCCGATCTTGCCGACCACCTGCGAGGTCTTCGGATCGACCGCCATGCCCGACAGCGGTGTCGATTCGACGAGGATGGCGACCTGGCCGGAGAGGAAGGCGCCGGTCGATTCATCCCAGCTGCCGGTCTGCGTGCCGGGGGCCGAGTCCTTGAAGAGTTTCAGATAGGTTTCGGTCGCCTTGACGGCGGCGTCCGAATTGAAGACCGGCTTGCCGCCATCAAACCACTGACCGCCATAGGCCTTGAAGAAGGGCATCCAGCGCCAGACATTGGCGCCCGAACCGCGTGCGCCGCGCAGCGCGATGCCATACATGCCCTTGTCCGGATTGGTTAGCTTTGGCACATCGGCGATCAGCTCGTCGAGTGTCTTCGGCGGCTGGATGCCGGCGGCCTCCAGCACGTCCTTGCGGTAGACCATCAGGTCGCCGCCGCCAGTCAGCGGTGCGAACCAGACCTTGCCGTCATAGGTCGCGACCTTCTGGCGGCCGGGATCGAAGTCGGCGTAGTCATAGTCAGCCGGATAATAGTCGGTCAGCGGCACGATCCATTTCGACGAGGCGAACAGAGCGACATTGGCTTCGTCGACGTAGTAGACGTTGTAGTTGCCGACGGTGGACGCATCGGCGCGCGATTTCGCGCGGCGGTCGTTTTCGTTCAGATAGTCGATCTGGAAGCCGGCGCCGGCGAGCTTCTCGAACTCGGCCTTGGAGTCCTCCAGAAGCGTCAGGCCGTCGCGTGGCTGCGCCAGCACCTTGACCGGCGCCGTGCAGACCGGCGCCTGCGCCAATGCGATGGTTGATACGGTAGCGGAAAGCATGAAAGCTGCGCCCAAGCCCGCAGCGAGCCGAATTGGTTTCATTGATTTTTCTCCTCCAGGAACACTCGCGGGAAGCGGACATCCTCGGGGTCTGCGATCCTCACCATCGCCCGAGCGACAAGCCACCCATCGCCAAAATGAGGAGTTCAGCCGGACCAAGCTAGAAGCCCCGTTGCAGCAAACATGTACTTTTATGCATTGTGCAGCGCAAAAAATGGCGCCTCGGAACAAAGTCCGTCACACGAGTATCGATCGCATCCGAACCGTCGATTTCAGGGCGTGGTTATGCGCGCATCGTCAACCGTTGTCGCGACAGCTTGCGGTAGGATGACGGCGTCATCTTGTGCTTGCGCAGGAAGGCGCGGTTGAAGTTCGAGATGTTCATGTAGCCGACCTGGAAACAGATGTCGGTGATGGCAACATCGGTATCCGCCAGCAGCTTGCAGGCCTGCCAGAGCCTGAGCTTGGCAAGGTGGTCGCTGAAGGAGTTGCCGGTGTTTTTCTGGAAGAAGCGCGAAAATGTGCTCTCCGTCATTCCCGCGAGCTCGGCCACGTCGGGCAGCTTCAGATCCTCGGCGAAGTGCTGGAACAGATAGGTCAGCGTGCGCTGGATGATGTCGAGCGACGCGGCATCGAGAACCGGGGAGAAATCCGGCGAAGACAAGAGTTCGTACTCGTCGGTCCTGGCCAGGAGGTCGACGAGCTCGAGGAACAGGCAGAGGCGGGCGAGCCCATGCACCGTCCCCATCCGCTCCATCAGTTCGGCGCCCTCCAGCGCCGTGCGACCGTGAAAGACCATGCCGCGCAGCGACCGCTCCAGGAACGGCTCCAGTTCGCGCAGTTCGGGCAACAGGCCCGCCGAGCCGCGCAACCTCTGCGCGTCGAATTGCAGGACGATGTCGCGGCCTTCGATCAGCTCGCCCGGCTGCACCGCCGTCACCCAGTCATGCGGCAGGCCGCCGCCGACGATGGTCAGGTAGCCAGGCCCGAACTCGCCAATGTGATCGCCGACCAGGACCACGCCGGAGGATTTCCGCAGCAGGTGGATTTCGTACTCGGGGTGGAAATTCCAGACATTGCGCTCCCAGGGATAGTCGTCGAGCCGCCACAGAAAGCTGTCGCTGGCTTCGGTGACGATATGTTCGAAGGCTGGTGCTGTGCGAAGCGTGGCAACGGGGTTTTTTCTGCGCTTGAACTGCATTCATACCTCCCGGAACTCACCGGTTATGTATCTCCCGGCCAATCCTCAGCATATCGGGCCGGCAAGATAACAAGCAGCCGACTAGCTGCCTGTTTGCGCAGTTCATGCCCTGATAGGCTATGACTTGGGTCAGTAGTCGATACGATCTCGCCTCTCTTTACCACCTAGTCCATGCATGTAAACCGATCCATAAGCCGTAAGAACGTCGCTCCTACTAGATGCCTTTATTCTTTCAAGTATAATACTGGCCATTCTCCGGACTTCAAAAATGGCCATTCCAAGTTCGTGTCGCTTCGGAAGATCCTTATTCCCAAGGGTTTCGCGCAGATTTCTTAGCCTATCTAGGGGGGCCGGATGCGTTCTCGACACGGCAAAATTCGGGACATCGGAATGCTCAACAGCCATAAATTCGATAAGGTATAGATAAAGAAAAATATTAAAAGCAGCTACGGCTAACTTCGAACGATAATCGCGATTTGTTACCACTCTAATTGCGTGTAAATCTGCCTCATATTCAAAGGCGTGCTCATAAATAATTTGATCTTCATTGCGATCTGCCATCCTTAATTCTGCCACCGACGATAGATGACCAAGTAGAAAGTGAGCGTATTCGTGACCATAGGTAAACTCAACCATCGCATCAACGCTCTGTCGGATCGCTGCTTCAACTGGTTTTGGCAAAATCCCTCGCGGATCGATATCGAAATCCTGAGCCTCACTACCAACCATAACGCGAAGGCCTATTAAGCCTGCGTTTACGCAATCTTCTGGCAGAATTCCATAGCGGGTCCCGTGAAGGCAGATTGTCATGTAGTAATAGAAATATTTTAACGCCTCGGATACTATAACTACTTCGCCAAGAACCGATTTCAGGCAAATGGCGTTAGCTTCTATCAGCGGCACAAATCCGGATGGAACCGATCTTAAAGCTTTTCGATCTTTGTGCGGAATCTTCAATATGTAATTCCTATGGTATTTATTAAAAGTATCGTAGTATCCGGAGAGTGTCCATATACGGCCCCCTCTCTCAAATTTCTTTCGACGTTCAATCATGACACGATTTAGGCGGCTTGAATCGGCTATGGTAATTGCTCTAAGCCGAAGTAGATAGTCATGGGATGTTTTAAGTGACCTTAGCCGAATTATCTCTTTCTTTGCGCAAAAAGGAACAAGAAAATCCTCTTCTGGAGTTAGCTCCTCATCTCTCGGGCCGAAATCGGTGATATAGAAACTGCCCTCCTCATCTCCGACGATGACACCGTTAGCCGCGCGGCGCGATCCAGGAAACAGGATAAGCGCCTGCCTGATTTTCTCTTCGTCCATCCAGACGTAACTTTCGTAGTTGCTCCGCTTGAGGCGGTCGACCTGAAACCAAATGTGGTTACCAATCTAACTGTTCGTGCCCCTACGGCAATGCCGGCGCTAGTCTTTGCTGAGAGGTGCAAGTTTGCCATCTGGCTCAATCGGTACCCGCTCCTCCTCCCTTGCCTTCATGTCGCATTTCGTTCAATAGACGGCGCAAACGCCGTGAAACCATAGGTTTCGCGTTTGACATGCGGCTTCCGGCTTCTTGCCGACGTGCCGCGCCTGGAAAGAGCGGAACAATGTCTGCGATCGAAGCCGGCGCTCGCGCGCCGGAAAATCTTTGGCGTCAGGAAATCAAGGCGACGCTGGCGCTGGCCTGGCCGATGGTGCTGACCAATCTCGGCCAAACGGCGATGACGGCCACCGACGTCATGATGATGGGACGGCTCGGGCCGGATACGCTGGCGAGCGGCGCGCTTGGCGCCAACCTCTATTTCATGCCGCTGATCTTCGGCCTCGGCCTGATGCTGGCAACCTCGCCTATGATCGCAACCGAGCTTGGCCGTCGCCGCCATTCGGTGCGCGACCTGCGCCGCACCGTGCGCCAGGGCTTGTGGCTGGCGATCCTGATCTCGATCCCGATCTGGATCTTCCTGTGGCATGGCGAATCCATTCTGCTGGCGATGGGCCAGGAGCCTGCTTTGGCGCACCAGGCAGGCATCTACCTGCGCTGGCTGGAATGGGCGGTGCTGCCTTTCTATGGCTACATCGTGCTGCGCTCGTTCATCTCGGCGCTGGAACGCCCTGGTTGGGCTCTGGTCATCGTTTTCGTCGCAGTCGCCTGCAACGCGCTCTTCAACTGGGTGTTCATGTTCGGCAATCTCGGCTTTCCGGCAATGGGCATCTCCGGCTCGGGCCTTGCCACCTCGCTGTCCAGCACGCTGATGTTCGCCGGCATGGCAGCGGTGGTGATGCTGGAGAAGAGGTTCCGACGCTACCGCCTGTTCGGGCGCTTCTGGCGATCCGACTGGCAGCGTTTCAAGGGCCTGCTTCGGCTCGGCCTGCCGATCGCCGGCATCCTCGCCTTCGAGGTGACGATCTTCAACGCCGCGGCGCTGCTGATGGGCCTGATCGACGCGGATTCGCTGGCAGCGCACGCCATCGCCATCCAGATCGCCTCGATCTCCTTCATGGTGCCGCTTGGCCTCAACCAGGCGGTGACGGTGCGCGTCGGCCTCGCGCACGGCGCAGGCAATCCGGAAGGCGTCTCGCGTGCCGGCTGGACCGCCTTTGTCATCGGCGTCTCGTTCATGGCGCTGATGGGGCTGGTGATGATCCTGTGGCCGCATCCGCTGATCAGCGCCTTCATCGATCTGGCCAACCCGGCCAACGCCAGGGTGATCACGCTTGCCGTGTCGTTCCTGGCCTTCGCCGCCCTGTTCCAGGTCTTCGACGGCGCGCAAGCGGTCGCCGCCGGCATGCTGCGCGGCCTGCATGACACCAAGGTGCCGATGATCTACGCCGCGATCGGCTATTGGGGCGTGGGCCTGCCGCTTGGCGTGCTGCTCGCCTTCCATTTCGGCTTGCACGGCGTCGGCATCTGGATGGGCCTCTCGACAGGGCTGGCCGTGGTGGCGGCGCTGCTCCTGGCGCGCTGGCTGCGCCGCGACCGGATCGCGCCGTCGCTTGCCTTCGGGCATTGAAGCGGACGGCCGCCGGCTGCCTGGCTGCCGACATTGCGGCTCATTGGACGGAGCCTTCATGTCAGCCCACGAAACGTTCGCTTTGCGCCCCCAACTTGGACGTAGTGGACAATTTTGCTATTGCCCCAAAAGCAGACATCTAGCGCGACCACCTCGGAGGTCGCTTCCGCGCCAGGAAACTATCCCGATAGGCGGCTTGCGTTGTCGGCGGGAGAGCACTTCGTCCGACTTTAAGGTCGGCCCGCAAAGGGTACAATGTAACGGTGGGTGCGTGGCGTCATCGAGCGTAGGTAGTCAGCTATTGTCGGAATGCTGCTGATTCAGCAACGTCGACAAGGCCGCGATAATCTGCGGCAGGAAGAAGGGTTTGGTGATCATGACGCTTTCCGGAACACCCTCGGCACCCCAGTGGATGGCGCTATCGCCACTCATGTAGATCACGGGTATTGTCGGGTTGGCCCGGCGCAGATGCCGTGCAACCTCCCAACCGGATTTACCCGCCCCCAGGCGTATGTCGGTGACGAGGCCCTTGAACTTGACCGGCTCGGCGTCGAAGAACGCCATGGCCTGGGCCGCGTTTTGAGCCCCTACGACTTCAAAGCCAGCTTCTTCCAGGGCCGACTCGACGTCAAGCAGGATCAGATGCTCATCCTCGACGACCAGAACCGCGCCGTTGTTCATCTGGATGCTCCCCTTGGCCGTCCCACCCTACGGTTTCGACCCCGATTTAGTTCCATCTAATAATTCACGATGTGGGTCCGGGCTCGAGTCTTGAACGAATGCGCCAAACGGTCCGCGTTCAGAGCTTTGGTCACATCTCGACTGGCTGGCCGTGCGAGCCCTCAAATCAGCGATTCAAATCCTGCAGCGTCGACCGGCCGACCGAACAGAAATCCTTGCCCGAAATCGCAGTCCATCTCGCGCAACAGCGTGCGTTCCACCTCTGTCTCTATTCCCTCGGCGACGACATGAAAGCCGAGTTCCCTGGAAATCCTGATGATGGACTCGATGATGACCCGCTTGGATCGGCTTTGCGCCAGCCCTTTGACAAAACCGCGATCGATCTTGATCTCCGTGAGGGGGAAGTCTTCGAGGTAGCGCAGATTGGCGTAGCCGGTTCCGAAGTCATCGATGGACAGGCCGACGCCCAGTTCGCGCAGGTGTCTCATGATCGACAGCATTTCCGCGGAACTTTCGACCATCAGGCTCTCGGTGAGCTCAAGCTTGATCCATGCAGCATCGGCGCCACTGGCGGTAAGCACGTCGGAGACAAATTTCGGCATGTCACGAAGCTTGAACTCAAGCGGCGAGACATTGAACGAGAAGACTATCGGCACTTGTCGGTCCCTGTTCACGCGCGCGGCAAAGTCCGCGACGGTGCGAAGGCCACGGGCGCCGATGTCGAGTATAAGACCCGTGTCTTCGGCATGGCTGATGAACTTGTCCGGCGACTGCATCCCAAACAGGCCATGGTGCCATCGCAACAGGGCTTCTGCACCGACAACCGTTCCCGTGGCGAGGTCGACCTGCGGCTGGTAGTGAGAATCGAACTCGTCATGTTCCAGGGCCTGCTGCATTTCGCTGGTCATGCGCAGTCGGTTTCGCGCACGCCTATCGTCCTCGGAACTGAATGCGCAAATATCGAGGAACGCCGACGACTTCGACCGATGCAAAGCGGCACCGGCACGACGAACCAGCGTTATGGCGTCCGTCGTCTGGTTGCCAACGACATAGCCCGTCGCGAAACGGATCCTGATCGTTGCGCCCGCCACGAGATAACGCGGCGCCAGGGACTGCCGGATCATTTCGATTGCCGCTTGGGCCTCGTCGGCATGGCCAAGCGGCTGGGCGAGCGCAAACTCATTGGATCCCGTGCGGCAGACCAATGCAGCACCTGTGTTGGTCAGGCGTCGCGCAATCTGCACCAGCACCTGGTCGCCAACATCATATCCGTACCCTTCGTTGATGTCATGGAAACGAGCCATGTCGATCTTGACAAGCAGGATCGGCCGTTCCCCTTGACGCAGCAGGATGTCGACGTCCTCGACGAAGGCGTATCTGTTGAGAACACCGGTGAGCATGTCGGCGCGGGTGCTCTGGGCAATTTGCGCGGCGGCGACCCTGCTCGCCGTCACGTCCCGCATCAGTCCGATATAGTGCGTCGGCTCGCCACCAGCGATGCTCATAGGTGCGAGGCGGAGTTCGTTCCAGAACCAGCTACCGTCCTTGCGGAAGTTCTTCAGCGTGACGGCAACATCCTCACGCCGGGCGATGGCTTCGCGAATGGCCTGGATTTCGGGTTGAAGGCGATCGCTGCCTTGCAGGAAGCGGCAGTTTCTCCCGATCAGTTCGTCGCTGGAATAGCCGGTGATGTCCTGGAACGCGCGGTTGACGTAGACGAGCGCCATACCCTTTTCACGCAGATCGCTGATGGCCAAACCATCCCTGGATAGATCGGGCAGCCGGGCCGCGATCCCTTCCGGCACGCCATAGCGGCGCGGGTTCGCGACCGCGGTACTGCGGATCAGATTGCCGAACCCGGCCTTGAAAATCTCTGTCATGTTGGGGCCACGGCTGATAGTATCCGGAGATGCATGCCCCCATAGATGGCCAGCTATCGCGCATATTCTACTGGCACGATCAACAGGTTCCGTAACGGAATGGCCGACGTGGCGTGGGCCGCCGTCGGCTGCGACTGATTTAGTGGCTCAGTGACGTACTCGTGCACCCGGAAAGCGGCATCGACATGAACGATGAGTCTGCCCACGCGCTCCGCAAGTCCGGCATCCGCGTCATGGGCGAGATATCCTGGGGCACACACATCTGCGTCTTCTACGAAGCGGAAGAGGACCTGTTAGCCACCAACGCTTCCTATTTCGCGGCTGGCCTGGAGGACAACGAATTCTGCATCTGGGCGGTCTCCGATCCGATCGACGCAGAGACGGCGAAGGATGCGTTGCGGCAGTCCATTCCCGACATTGATGCACGCCTGGTGGCCGGCCAGATGGAGATGATCCCAGCCACTGACTGGTATCTTCCGGGTGGGGAGTTCGACATGCAGCACATCACCGGCGGCTGGGATGAGAAGCTGCGCGCAGCCCGGGAAAGAGGCTTCGCCGGGATGAGAGTGAGCGGCAACGCATTCTGGATAGGGACAAGCCACTGGAAGGAGTTTTGCCAGTACGAGCATGAACTCGACCGGTCACTGGCGGGCCAGAAGATGGTGGTGTTGTGCACTTATTCCCTGTCGAAAAGCAGGGCCGTTGACCTGCTCGATGTGGCGCGCGCCCACCAATTCACCATCACCCGGCGAAAGGGGGAATGGGAATTTCTAGAGACGCCGGAGCTTCAGGCCGCCAAGCAGGAGATCAGGAAGCTGAATGGCGCACTGGATGTCCTCGCGGACACCGGCCATGCCGCTTTCACAGCCCGCGAGCGTGTCGTGCTCGCCCAAATCGTCAGGGGTTATTCGAGCAAGGAGATTGCCCGCACCCTGGGAATTGCCCCGCGAACGGTCGAGTTCCACAGGGCCAATCTTCTCAAGAAAACCAACGCACGAAGCACGGTCCACCTCTTGCGCATAGTTCTTGGCGAGTAGCACAAGTCCTGATTGCTCCTGCGATGGGAAACTGGACCAGAGCCTGTGCTCAGCGCGGCCAGCGAGTGCCGTTTTGCCGGCGATGAAACAGCGCCATGCGGTGCGTCTCAGGGTATGTCCTATCGGCGAGCCGACATGGCCGACCGTGGATGATTGCCGATCGCCTCCAATTCAAGCCAATGCGTACGGGCGCCGAATGTCCGCTTTTGACATTCCGAACCTCAAAGCGGACCGTCCGCTTGCGACCCCAAAGTTGACGCACCCAACGTCATCCAATGACCCCAACAGGCATTCGAGCGCCTCCTATAGTTTTTTAGTCTCCGCCGATGTTCGCCAACACAGCATGCTCTCCACTCAATGAGCCGCCCGCTTTTCGAGCGATCGGGCATATTGCGTCAGCGGAAAGCACATGACGAAGAAGATCAGCGCCACCAGGCCATAGACCTTGAACGGTTCGAAAGTGGCGTTGTTGATGGCGTTCGAGGTCCGCACCAGTTCCTCGAAGCCGATGATCGAGGTCAGTGCCGTCGACTTGATCAGCTGCACCAGGAAACCGACCGTCGGGGCGCGGGTGATCGAGAAGGCTTGCGGCAGGATGATCAGCCTGAGTTCCTGCAGATAGTGCAGGCCGAGGCTGGCGCCGGCGTCCCATTGGCCCAAGGGCAGCGCGTCCACCCCCGAACGCCAGATCTCGGCCAGATAGGCGCTGGCGAAGAAGGTGAGGCCGAGCACCGCCGCGGTCCATGGCTCGATGCGCAGGCCGAGCATCGGCAAGCCGAAGAACATCAGGAACAGTTGCATCAGGAGCGGCGTTCCCTGGAAAAGGGCGATGTAGCCGGAAGCGAGGCGCCGGCTCCATGTGTTCTTGGAGATCCTGAAGAACAGCACGACCATTCCGACCAGCGCGCCGCCAACGAAGGCGGCCAACGACAGCAGCACCGTCCAGCGTGCGGCCAGCAGAAGATTGCGCACGATGTCCCAGAAGGTGAACTCGATCATGACACGCCAGCCCCGAGAGCGCGGCGCCCGCCGGTGACCAGGAGCCGGCGCAAGGCCATGGACAAAGCGAGATAGACCAATGTCACGACGAAATAGGTCTCGAAGGACCGGAAGGTCCGAGCCTGCAGCATGTCGGCCTCGTAGGTCAGCTCGCGCACCGCGATCTGCGACACCACGGCCGACTCCAGCATCATGATGACGATCTGGCTGGTGAGTGCCGGATAGATCACCTTGAGTGCCTGCGGCAGCACGATCTTGATGAACACCTGACGGGGCCTGAGCCCCAGGGCCAGCGCTGCTTCCGTCTGCCCGAGCGGCACCGCATCAAGTCCGGCGCCGACGATCTCGATCGTGTAGGCCGCCATGTTGAGCGTCATCGCCAGCATGGCGGCCAGGATCGGGTCGAGCCGGATCCCGAGACTCGGCAGCCCGAAGAAAATGAAGAACAGCTGCACCAGGAACGGTGTGTTGCGCATCACCTCGACGTACCAGGCGATGGCCCGGCGAAGCAGCGCGGGGCCGTTTCGCCGTCCGGCGGCGCCCAGGATGCTGAGCAGCGTTCCCGCCAGCGTGGTCACGGCGATCAGCAGGATCGTCGTGGCCGCGCCGTGCGCGATGTCGCCCACGGCACCTGGAAGCCAGCCGAAGGCCATGGGAACTCAATCCTTGAGGTTGTCGGGATTGAGCGGCGTCTTCAGCCAGGCCTTCGAGCTTTCGTCCAGCTTGCCGTCGGCCAGCATCTTGGCGATGGCGTCGTTGACCGCCTTCTTCAACCCGTCCTCATTCTTGTTGAGACCGATATGCGAAGGCGAGGTCAGGAGCTGGAACTTCTGCTCCGGCTTCAGCGCATCCTGCTTGGCCAGCACCTGCGCGCCGACATCGTTGCCGACGACCATCAGCTGGGTCTGGCCCGAGATGAAGGCCTGGATCACCGAATTGTAGTTGTCGAAGCGCTTGATGTCGGCCGAGGCGGGCGCGGCCTCGGTGAGCGAAGTGTCCTCGAGCGTGCCGCGATTGACGGCGATCGACTTGCCGGCAAGGTCTTCCTTGCCCTTGACCGACATCGCCGCCGGACCGATCACCGCGATGTAATAGGGCGCGTAGGCGGCGGCGAAATCGATGACCTGCTCGCGCTCCTTCGAGTAGCCGACGCTCATCAGGATGTCGACGCGATGGTCGTTCAGATAGGGGATGCGGTTCTGGCCGGTGACGGCGACCGGATTGAGCTTCACCTTGAGCGTGTCGGCGATGTATTGAGCCACATCCATGTCATAGCCCTTGAGGCTCATATCGGCGCTGGCCGAGGAGAAGGGCGGGAAATCCGCGAAGACGCCGACATTGATGGTGCCGGCCTTGGTGATATCGGCCAGCGCGTCGGCATTGGCCGCCTGCGTAACAAAGCCAAGACCGGCCGCACCCAGCATCAGGGCGGCGGCGATGGATGATTTCAGTGTCGAGTGGATTGTCATTGTCATTCCCCTTCTGGAAGCTTTTTTGATTGTTGGGTCAGCCGCCGGCTCCAGCGCGGCGGCCGCCTTTTCGTGAAGTCCGTCAGGCCCCCTTGCCCGTGATGGCCGGGCTGAACACCATCAGGCTCAGTATCTCGAACAGCACCTGGGCGCCGGCATGCGCGGTGTTGGTGGTGGCGTCATATTGCGGCGCCACCTCGACGACGTCGCCGCCGACGATGTTGAGGCCTTTGAGGCCGCGCAGCAGCTCGAGCACCTCGCGCGTCGTCAGCCCACCGACTTCCGGCGTGCCGGTGCCGGGCGCGAAGGCCGGATCGACGCTATCGATGTCGAACGACACATAGGTCGGGCCGTCGCCGACGATCTTGCGCGCCTTTTCGATGATGGCGGGGATACCGAGCCCGGTCACCTCCTCGGCGTGCACCACGGTCATACCGGACTCGTAGGTGAACTCCCACAGATATTCGGCCGAGCCGCGGATGCCGATCTGGATGGTGCGCGTCGGATCAAGCACGCCGTCGAGCACCGCGTTGCGGAACGGGCCGCCGTGGTGGAACTTGGTCATGTCGAACAGGCCACTGGTGTCGCAATGGGCGTCGATATGGATCAGGCCGACCGGCGCCTTCTTGCCGACAGCCTTGAGGATCGGATGGCTGATCGAATGGTCGCCGCCGACCGACAGCGGAATGACGCCGGCACCGACGATCTGGTTGGTGCGGCGCTCGATATCCTCATGGCTGATCTCCAGCCGGTAGCGGCTGCGGAATGGCGTGTCGCCGATGTCGGCCACCCTCAGCTCATGCGTGGGGGCGCATTCCAGCACGTGGTTGTAGGGGCCGATGCGCTCGATGGCGCGCAGCGCCCTCGGCCCGAAGCGCGAGCCTGGCCGGTTGGTGACGCCGAGGTCCATCGGCACGCCGATCATGGCCACCTGCAGGTCGCCGAAATCCGGGTTCTCCGCGGCGATTTCACGGTAGGGCGCGGCGAGGAAGGTCGGGATGCCGGAATAGGGCGCCAGCCTGGTGCCGCTCTTGGAGAAGATCTTGTCGGCGACCTTGCGGAACTTGGGATCGAACATCTCGCCGCCATGGCTCTCGCCATATTTGCGACGCAGCGCATCAAGCTTGCCGCGATCGTAGCCCATATCGGTTCCTCCTCGATTGGTGCAGCTTGGCCAGTGGCGATCCCAGGCGAATTGACCGTCGTCCGGCCGGGTCGCTTGTCCCGCTGGCAGCCTGCAGATTTCACGTCTTGAAGTTGTTCAGGGCCAAAGTGTCCGGCAGCCGCATTGAAAAATCAATTGATATTGTTAGGGTGTTTTTTGTGAGAAAATCTCACAAACTGTCGAGTCCATGATGGCCAAACGCCTGCCGCCCCTGAACCCGCTGCGCGCCTTCGAGGCGACGGCGCGCCTTGGCTCGCTGACCAAGGCGGCGAGTGAACTGAACGTCACGCATGGCGCCATCAGCCACCAGATCAAGGCGCTGGAGCAGTCGCTCGGGGTCAAGCTGTTCGAGCGTGTCGGCCAGCGGGTCAAGCTGACGCCGCATGGCGCCGAACTTCTGCCGGCTGTCTCGACCGCCTTCGACGGCATCGCCGCCGCCACGCAGCGGCTGACGCGCCCAGCCAGCAGCGGCGCGCTTTCGGTGTCCTGCGTACCGGCATTGCTGCTTTTGTGGATGACGCCGAGGCTCGGCAGCTTCACCGCGCAATATCCAGACATCCAGCTGACGCTCATTCCCTCCAATGATCCCAGGGATATAAGGGCGCCGCATATCGATGTCTGCGTCCACTATGGCAATGGCGGCTGGGCCGATTGCTGGATGCGCAAATGGTCGGGGCTGGAACTGTTTCCCGTGGTGAGCCCGACCTTGATCAACAACCGCCCGATCCGCGGCGTCAGGGATCTTGCCGACCATGTCTTCCTGCATGGCGACGACGGCCGCGAATGGCACACCTGGCTGGCGGCCGCCGATGCGCTGGACCTCGAGCGCGGCCGCCGCCATCATCTTGGCGATGCCCGCATGGCGACCGAGGCCGCGGTGCACGGCCATGGCGTGGCGCTGGGCGATTCCGTGACGGCAAGCGCGCTGCTGGCCAGGGGCATGCTGATCGCGCCGTTCAGCCTGTCGGTGCCGGCGGTCGATGAATTCTACATCGTCTGCCGCAACGAAATGCGGACGGCGCCGATCGTGCAGGTGTTCATCGACTGGCTGTTCGCCGAGAAGGCCGGGGATGACGGCCGCGCCGATGCTCCGGTCGCCGGCCGCCTCGTCACCCGCCGCAAACGCCCGGCACTCAAGGTGATGGGTGGCAAATCGGCAAGCTGACGGCAAACCGCGCCTCGCCGCATGCAGGCCGTTCTTTTTGTCGGGCCAGCCTGAAAGCGAGCAGCGTTTTGGTCAATTCGATGCTATGAGGCCTCTCGCGGTTGTGGATGGCAGGCAGCGAAGGCGGCGTTGAAACATGGCTAAGACCGATATTGCGCGGCGCGTCTACAACCACACCTGGAAGCTCGATCCGATCGTGCGCAGTCTGCTCGACACGGATTTCTACAAGCTTCTGATGCTGCAGATGATCTGGGGGATGTACCCCAAGGTCGAGGCCACCTTCTCGCTGATCAACCGCACCACTTCGGTGCGGCTGGCCGACGATATCGATGAAGGCGAGTTGCGCGAACAACTCGATCATGCCCGCACCTTGCGCTTCTCCAAGAAGGAGATGATCTGGCTGGGCGGCAACAATTTCTACGGCCGCAAGCAGATCTTCGAGCCGGAATTCCTCGCCTGGCTGGAAGGTTTCCGGTTGCCCGACTACGAACTGTCCAAGCGTGACGGGCAGTATGAGCTCTCCTTCAGCGGCCCGTGGATGTACACCACGCTGTGGGAAATCCCGGCGCTCGCCATCATCAACGAACTGCGATCCCGCGCGGCGATGCGGGCCTTCGGGCCCTTCGCGCTCGATGTGCTCTATGCCCGCGCCAAGGCCAAGATGTGGGCCAAGACCGAGCGCCTGAAGGCGCTGCCCAGCATCCGCATTTCCGACTTCGGCACGCGCCGGCGGCACTCCTTCCTGTGGCAGCGCTGGTGTGTCGAAGCGCTCAAGGAAGGTATCGGCGAGGCCTTCACCGGCACCTCCAACGTGCTGCTTGCGATGGACAACGACCTCGAAGCGCTCGGCACCAACGCACACGAATTGCCTATGGTGTTCGCGGCGCTTGCCAATTCGGAGAAGGAGCTGAAACAGTCCCCGTACAAGGTGCTGCAGGACTGGCAGCGCTACTATGGCGGCAATCTGCTGATCGTGCTGCCCGACGCTTTCGGCACCGCCTCCTTCCTGCGCGACGCGCCGGACTGGGTGGCCGACTGGACCGGTTTTCGCCCCGACAGCGCCCCGCCGATCGAGGGCGGCGAAAAAATCCTTTCCTGGTGGCGCGAGAAGGGCAAGGATCCCAAGCAGAAACTGCTGATCTTCTCCGACGGCCTGGAGGTGGAAACCATCGAGGAGACCTACCGCCACTTCGAGGGCAAGGTGCGCATGTCCTTCGGCTGGGGCACCAACCTCACCAATGATTTCGAGGGCTGCGCGCCGACGGAAACCAACAGCCTGGATGCCATATCGCTGGTCTGCAAGGTCACCGAAGCCAATGGCCGGCCGGCGGTGAAGCTTTCCGACAATCCAGCCAAGGCGACCGGCGACGAGAAGGAAATCCAGCGCTATCTCAGGATTTTCGGCGAGAAGGACCGCGTGGAGCAACTGGTCAAGGTGTGAGCCAAGATCGGACTCATGGATAGTTCGAGTTCCTTCACGCCCCCTTCTGTCCTGCCGACAGAGGCTCCTTTCCTCTCCCTCCGGAGGGGGGAGAGGTGGCGCCGCGAAGCGGCGACGGAGTGGGGGAACCACTTGGCAACCGCCACAACGGACATAAGAAAGAGGACCACGCTCGACCCGCGCCAGGGTCGACCCCCACTCCGTCGAGCTACGCTCGACACCTCTCCCCCGATCGACGGGGGAGAGGAAGGGTGCCAAGTTATCCGAACAGGCGCCAGTCGTCGGCGGCAGAGGCTCCCGTCCGAAAATGGCAGCATGATCTCCCCCCTCGAGGGGGAAATATCTGGCAGGACAGAGGGGAGCACCGTAGAGCGCCGTCTTCACGGATTCGCTTTCGCCGTCGCACTGCTAGCCCTCCTCCCCACTCGCGCCTTCGCCCACGCCTCCGACCGAGGCCACGTCCTGCTCCTCCCGACCGGCTACTACCTTGTCGGCGGCGCGTTCGCCGTGGCCGTCAGCTTCCTCGTGCTGGCGCTGCTGCCGGCGGCTTTCATCGATCGTTTCTGGCGCCAGCGACTGCCGCTTTTGACCTTCGGCGATACCGCCCGCACGTCCCTCAGCCTGATATCCTTTGCCGGCTTTGCAACTCTCATCGCCGCCGGCCTTTTCGGCAGCCGCGACCCGCTCTCCAATCCATTGCCGCTGGTGATCTGGACGCTGTTGTGGGCCGGCCTCACGCTGCTGCAAGGCGCTGTCGGCGACATCTGGTCATGGCTCAACCCTTGGGTCGGGCCGTGGCGCCTCGCCTCGCGCCTGCGCGGCGCAAGCGATGAGGGGCCGTGGCGTCTTCCCCGGTGGATCGGCTGCTGGCCGGCCGTCATCCTGTTCTTCGCCTTTGCCTGGTTCGAACTCATCGATCCGGCGCCCGACGACCCGGCAAGGCTTGCCCTTGCCGCCGGCATCTACTGGCTGTTCTCTTTCCTGGCCATGCTGATGTTCGGCTATCGCGCCTGGAGCCGCAGCGGTGAGTTCCTGACCATCTTCTTCTCCATGGTGGCGCGTTTCGCGCCTGTCGAGCGCGACGAGAAGGGCCGGCTTGCGCTGTGCTGGCCAGGCGCCAAGCTGCTGGCGGCGGAGCCGTTACCGCCCAGCGGCATCGCCTTCCTGCTGCTGACCCTGTCCTCGGTCTCCTTCGACGGCCTGTCGAAGACCTTCTTCTGGCTTGGCCTGTTCGGCGTCAATCCGCTCGAATTCCCAGGCCGCACGGCGGTGATCGGCAGCGGCAGTCTCGGTCTCGTGCTGACATTCGTCCTGCTGGCGGCGGTGTTCCTTTTGGCCGTCGTGCTCGGCCAACGTCTTGCCGGCAGTGGACCGCCGCTCACCCAGGCAGCCGGGCTGCTGGTCTGGTCGATCGTGCCGATCGCGCTCGCCTATCATGTCGCGCACTATCTGACGGCGCTGCTGGTCGACGGCCAGTATGCGCTAGCCGCCCTGTCCGACCCGTTCGCGCTGGGCTGGAACCTGTTCGGCACCGCCGACATGCAGGTCGAGGCCGGCATCGTCGCCGGCGCGGTGTCCGCTTGGTGGTTGTGGAACATCCAGGCCGGTGCCATCATCCTTGGCCATGTGCTCGCCGTCCTCGTCGCCCACGGCTTCGCCTGGCGCCTGCACCCGCAGCCCGCCCGCGCCGCGCTCAGCCAGTTTCCGCTCACCCTGCTGATGATCGCCTACACGCTCTTCGGTCTCTGGCTGCTCGCCACGCCGACGGTCGGCTGAGGCATTTGCGCTGGAAAATAAACCGGGATTCCCTTAGGGAACCAGCATTGCCGTGTCCGGACTTTGGTGATTTAGTTTGTACACATGCAATTTTTCGACTTCCGGACATGAGCGGACTTTGCGCTCCTAACGCTGAACAAGGGGAACGGCATATGGACAAGAGCAAGACCTTCAACCTCCCGAAAACCGGTCTCACCCGCCGCACGGCGCTGAAAGGCCTGGCAGCGGGCGCCGGCCTTGCCATGGCGCCCGGCTTCGTCCGCTATTCCCAAGCGCAGAGTTCGGCGCCGATCAAGATCGGCTTCCAGTCGCACCGGACCGGCATCGGTGCCGCCTATGGCCGCTGGTACGAGAAGACCACCGCCGCCGCGGTCAAGGCAATCAACGCCGCCGGCGGCATCAATGGCCGTCAGGTCGAGGTCATCATCGAGGATGACGGCACCGATCCCGGCCGCGGCGCCGAGGTGGTTGGGAAATTCGCCACCCAGCACAAGACCGATATCGTTTTCGGCACACTGTTTTCGCACGTCGTCATCGGCTCGGCGCCCGCGGCCGGCGAGGCCAAGATGCCCTATTTCGTCGTCAGCGAAGGCCACCACGTCGCCTCGACCAAGCTTAACCGCTACGTCTTCCAGCCCGGCATCACCGACGTGAAAAGCCAGATCCAGTCGATGGCGCCGTGGATCGCGGCCAATGCCGGCAAGAAGGTGACGCAGATCTTCCCCGATTTCGCCTTCGGCTACGATCATCGCGACTATCTGCCGCCGGCGCTGAAGGCGCAGGGCGCCGATGTCATTGCGCAGATCGCCATCCCGCCGACGGAATCGTCCTTCACCAAGTATTTCCCGCAGATCCCGGCCGAGACCGAGGTGATCTACCACGTGATGGTCGGTCCCGCGGTGCTCACCTTCGTCAAGGAACTCGGCGAGTTCTACGGCTCCAACCGGCCGCAGCTGTTCGGCTTCATCGATTCGCTCGAGGCCGTCGACATCAACAGCCCGGGGCTGGAATTCCTCGACGGCAGCCATTTCTGGGAAGGCTCGCCGCGCTATGCCCAGGCTGATGATACCGAGGCGCAGAAAGCCTATCGCGCCGCCGTCGGCATCGACGACAATGGCGCCGCCGTCGGCGACCCCAAGGACGTCTCCACCGCCGCGCACATGTTCGGCTGCTGGGAGACGCTCTATGTCGTCAAGAAGGCGATGGAAGACGCCGGCTACAAGGGACCGGAAGACCGCGCCAAGCTGGTCGAGGCAACCGAGGCGCTGACAGCCTTCGCCGAAGGCCCGGAGCATCCGCAGGGGCCGAAAACCTTCAATGGCAAGATCCACCAGTGTTTTGGCATCCAGAACATCTCCAAGGTCGAAGGCGGCAAGCTGAAGGTGGTGCACAAGACCAAGATCGAGGACGGACTTTACGAGGCCGAAGGGGATTACACGACGCAGGCGCTGTGAGGCGCCTTGCCCTCCCCTTGTGGGGAGGGTCGGCGAATAGGTTTCGCGTTTTTGCGAAGCCTATGAGACGGGGTGGGGCCGCGACGGCCCGTGCCCCACCCCCCACCCGACCGCTTCGCGGTCACCCTCCCCACAAGGGGAGGGTTAAGGGCGCCCTGAATGCACTTCGGACCCCATCTCCTCCTTGCCGCCCTCGAAGGCCTCGTCACCTCCGCCGTACTGGCGCTGACGGCGCTTGGGCTGTCGCTGGTGTTCGGCGTGATGCGGGTTGTCAATGTCGCGCATGGCGAGTTCTTCATGCTGGGCGCGGTGCTTGCCTGGGCGATCTCGACGGCGATATCGGGTCATCCGGCGTTGGGTTTCCTGGCGGCACTGGTGATAGCGCCGCTGATCGTCGGCGCCATCGCGCTGGTCGCCGAACGGTTGGTGCTGCGCCGGCTCAACTACAATCCGGAAGCCACCATCGTCGCCACGATCGGCATGCTCTACATCATCCAGCAGCTGGCGCTGACCTTCTATGGTCCGGAGGCGCGGCCGGTGGAGCCGCCGTTCAGCTACCGCATCCTTTTGCCGTGGTTCGGCTACTCCGGCTACAAACTGTCCATCATCGCGGCTTCCGCGCTTCTCCTGATCGCCACATGGCTGGTGCTGACACGCACCAAGATCGGCCTCATCATGCGCGCCACCCAGTATGACAGCGAGACGGCGCAGGCTTTCGGCATCCCGGTCGACCGCGTCTACGGCGGCGTCTTCGCGCTCGGCGCCATGCTGGCGGCGATCGCCGCGGTGCTGATCGTGCCGATCAGCCAGGCGCATTATCTGATGGGACAAGACCCGCTGCTGCTTTCCTTCATCGTCGTCATCATCGGCGGCCTCGGCTCGCTGCGCGGCACCGTCGTCGCCGCCGTGTTGATCGGCCTGTCCGATGGCATCATCTCGATGTTCTTCTCGCCGACCCTGGCCAAGATCGTCGCCACGCTGCTGGTCGCCATGGTGCTGGTGTTCCGGCCGCAAGGCCTGTTCGGGACGGCATCGCGATGAGCGAAGCTTCGCCGGCAAAGGCCTATGCGCTGCATCTCGGCGTCATCGCCCTGCTCTTCCTGCTGAGCTTCCTGCTGCCGGACTATTATCACGGCCTGCTTGCCCGCATCATGGTGCTGGCGGTGTTCGCCATGGGCTACAACATGCTGTTCGGCTATGTCGGCCTGCTCAGCCTCGGCCATGCCATGTTCTTCGGCGCCGGGCTCTACGGCGCCGGCCTTGCGGTCATCCAGCTCGGCTGGAGCGTGCCGCTGGCCTTCCTCAGCGGGATTGCCTGTGGTGCGGTGCTGGCGCTGGTGATCGGCCTCCTTGCACTGCGCACCACGGGCGTCGCCTTCATGATCGTCACCATGATGTTCGCGCAGGTGTTTTATCTCGTCATCCTCTATTTCTCTTCATGGACCGGCGGCGACCAGGGCATGGTCGTGCCGCAGCCGGCGCGTGTCCTCACATTCGGCGCGACCGCGCTTGACCTCACCAACCCGACCGTGCGCTACATGACAGCGCTGGCGCTGTTCTCGATAGTGCTGCTGATCACACTGGGCATCGTCCGCTCCCGACATGGCCGCGTGCTGGTCGCCATCCGCGAGAACGAGGAGCGGACGAAGATGCTGGGCTACGACACCTTCTCCAACAAGCTTGCCGCCGTCGTCGTCTCCGGCACCATCTGTGCCGCCTCAGGCGCAGCCTACGCGCTGCTGTTCGGCTATGTGGGCTCGAGCTTCGCCTCAGTGCAGTATTCGATCCTGCCGCTGCTGTGGGTGCTTCTTGGCGGTGCCGCCACGACGCTCGGGCCGCTGATCGGCACGCTGTTCATGTACTATGTCATCGACCTCAGCAGCGGCTACACCTCGGCCTATCTGCTGATCGTCGGCATCGCGCTCATCCTGCTGGTGCTGTTCTTCCCCAAAGGCATTCTCGGCAGCATTCGCCAACGCTGGCTCGGGTGGCTGCCATGACGCCGCTTTTGATCACCAAGGGCCTGTCGCGCGATTTCGGCGGCTTGCGCGCCGTCGATGGCGTCGACTTCACCTTGATGCCGGGCGAGATCCGCGCCGTCATAGGCCCCAACGGAGCGGGGAAGACCACCTTCGTCAGCCTGGTCAGCGGCCGCATCCAGCCCTCTTCCGGCACGATCGTCTTCGACGGCGCCGATATTACGGGCCTGCCTGCCTATGCCCGCGTCCGCATGGGCATCGCCTATACGTTCCAGATCACCAGCGTCTATGCCAACCTGTCCGTTTACGCCAACGTCGCGCTGCCCGCGCAACTGACGCTTCGGCATGGCCCTTCCAAGAGCGCGATACAGGCCGCCGTCATGGCGGCGCTCGAACGCACCGGCCTGGCCGACCGCGCCCATATGCCGGCCGGGCAATTGTCCTATGGCCACCAGCGCCTGCTGGAAGTGGCGATGGGGCTGGCGTTGAAGCCGCGTCTGCTGATCCTCGACGAGCCGACGCAAGGCCTGGCCGACTCTGAGATCGACAATTTCATCACCCTGGTGCGCGAGATCGCCAGGGACGCCACGGTGTTGCTGATCGAACACAACATGCCCGTCGTCATGCAGCTCGCCGACCGCATCACCGTCTTCAATGCCGGCAGGATCCTTGCCGAAGGCACGCCGGAAGCGATCCGCGCGAACGCAGCGGTACAGGAGGCCTATCTGGGGAGCGCCCCATGACCGAAACGAACAAGGCGAAGACAAAGTCTGAAGCGCTGGTGATCGCGGGACTGGACTGCTTCTACGGCCAGGTCCAGGTGCTCTACGGCCTCGACCTCATGCTGAACAAGGGCGAGGTGCTGTGCCTGTTCGGCCGCAACGGTGCCGGCAAGACGACGACGCTGAAGGCGATCATGGGCCTGCTTCCTTCGAGCGCCGGCTCGATCAAGCTCGCCGGCCAGGAACTGACCGGCCTGCCGGCGCACGAAGTGCCGAAGGCCGGCGTCGCCTATGTACCGCAGGGCAGGAGGCTGTTCGCCGAGATGACGGTGGCGGAAAACATCGAGATCGGGCTGATGGCGCGCGGCAAGGGCAAGGCGACGCGTGAGAACGTGCTCGACCTCTTCCCGCTGCTGCGCCAGCGGCTGCGGCAACGTTCAGGCACCTTGTCCGGCGGCGAGCAGCAGATGCTGGCGATGGCGCGGGCGCTCTGCCTCGAGCCGCAGGTGCTTTTGCTCGACGAGCCGACCGAGGGTCTGATGCCGTCGATGATCGCCAAGATCCGCGAGACGGTTTCGACGCTGCGCGACATGGGCGTCTCGACCATACTGGTCGAGCAGCGCGTCGATGCGGTGCTGTCGGTCGCCGACCGTGTCTCGTTCATCGAGAATGGCCGCAACCGCGAGACGGTCGATGTCGAGGAACTGCGCGCCGACCCTTCGGCGGTCAGGCGCTATGTCGGCGTCGGTTGATCAGCCGAAAAACACAAAGCCCGCGACCAGGAAAGTCGGGATCAGCACCAGACCGGACCACAGCATGTAGCCGAAGAAGCCGGGCATCTCGACGCCACGCTGTCGGGCGATGGCATAGACCATGAAGTTGGGCGCATTGCCGATATAGGTGTTGGCGCCCATGAACACGGCGCCCGCCGAGATCGCCGCAAGCGTCGAGGCAAACTCCGTCATGAGGTGGTGTGGATCGCCGCCGGCCAGCTCGAAGAACACCAGATAGGTCGGCGCATTGTCGAGGAAGGACGACAGCGCTCCGGTCAGCCAGAAATAGGCGAGGTCGTTGGGCGTGCCTTGCGCCGAGGTGACGAGCGCGACCAGCGGCGCCAGCGCGCCCTCATGGCCGGCTCTCAAAATGGCGATGACCGGCACGATGCAGACGAAGATACCGGCAAACAATTTCGCCACCTCCGCGATCGGTCCCCAGTTGAAGCCATTCGCCTCGCGGTATTCCTTGCGCGAAACCGCCAGCGAGATGAAGGCGAGCGCCAGGATGACGGCGTCGCGCACCAGGTTCTGCAGTTCCAGCGTCACGCCTTGGATGGAGACGCTGACCCCAGGCTTCCATGTCGCCGACAGCAGGATGGCGCCGATGACCCCGGCCAGCAGCGGAATGTTGGGCAAGCCTCGGATGCGTATCCTGGAATCCGGTGTCGGGTCCTTTATCTTCGGCGCCCCTGCCTCGCACTGGTGCAGGATGATGTCGATGGCCAGGAACACCGCCAGCACCAGGCCGCCGACGAACAGCGTTTCCCGATAGAGATTGGTGGTCGTCCAGAAGAAGTCGACCCCACGCAGGAAGCCGACGAACAGCGGCGGATCGCCGAGCGGCGTCAGCGAGCCGCCGATATTGGACACCAGGAAGATGAAGAAGACGACGACATGTGCATTGAACGGCCTGTTGTCGTTGGCGCGGATGACCGGCCGGATCAGGATCATCGAGGCGCCCGTCGTGCCGATGACCGAGGCGAGCAGCGCGCCGACCAGCAGCAGCCCGGCATTGACCAGCGGTGTGCCGTGGATGTTGCCGGCGACGAGAATGCCGCCCGAAATGGTGAACAGCGCAAACAACAGGATGATGAAGGACATGTATTCTGTGAGCAGCGCGTGCAGCACCGCCTCGGTCGCCGAAGGCAGACCGAAGGCAAGCGCCAAAGGCACGACCACGGACGCGGCCCAAAGCGCCGCGATCTTGCCGTAGTGGTGCTCCCAGACGTGATGGAACAGCAGCGGGCCGGTGGCAATCGACAGCAGCAGCCCGGCAAAGGGAAGCGCCCACCACAGCGACATCGAGGCGCCGGGCAATGCGTGTTCCTCGGCCGCGAAGGCCACTTCCGGGAACAGCATCGCGGCGGCGATGGCGGCACCCGTCATTGCGCCCGCGGTGATCCGCGAAAGGCCCCTCTGAAGCCCCACCGTCCGTTCAGTCCTACAAATGGTCTTCAAGCGTCACGCCGGCATCGCGCATGCGCCGCAGCATGGCATCAAGCGAGCCGTTGAGGTCGATGCCACGGCAGGCATCGAGCCGGACGGTGGTTTTGAAACCCTGGCTGACGGCATCCAGCGCCGAAAAGCCGACGCAGAAATCGGTCGCCAGGCCGACCAGGGTCAAACTGTCGATGCCGCGCTCCCTGAGATAGCCGGCGAGACCCGTCGGCGTCGTGTGGTCGTTCTCGAAGAACGCCGAATAGCTGTCGATCGCTGGGCGAAATCCCTTGCGGATGACGAGCTCGGCCTTGGTCCAGGCAAGGCCGGAATGGAAATCCGAGCCGAGGCTGCCCTGGATGCAATGGTCCGGCCACAGCGTCTGCTGGCCATAGGGCATCTCGATCATGGTGAAGGGCTGCGCGCCCGGATGGCTGGAGGCAAAGCTCGAATGGCCGGCCGGGTGCCAGTCCTGCGTCAACACGACATGGTCGGTCCGCCGGATCATGTCGTTGACCAGCGGCACGATCTCGTCGCCGCCGGTCACGGCCAACGCGCCGCCCGGGCAAAAGTCGTTCTGCAGGTCGATGACAACAAGCGCTTCGTCGGCCATGCGGCTTCCTTCCCTCTGTCTCGATGCCGCTGTTGCGACCGGAGGCAGAAACTTGACCAGATGGCCGGCCGCGTCAACCTCCGAAGGCGTAACAATCTCGTTGCATGCGGCCCGACAGGGACGACACCCCCAAACTCTGGCTTTGACAATTTCCACCGGCTTGATATCATTTGCATACGAATGAATTTCCGGTTCGAAACCGGCAACATGATCCCGGGGGAAAATCCTGGGAGGGCCAAATTCGTGGAAGGCCCGCTCTCTGGGAAGGCAAAGCGTGATCCGTTACGCGAAACCCACCACGGTCGATGAGGCGCTCGCGCTGCTTGGCGAGGACGCCTGGCGCATCCTCGCCGGCGGTACGGATTTCTATCCGGCACAAGGCACGAAGCCGTTCCGCGACAATGTCCTCGACATCAATGGCCTCACCGCGCTGCGCGGCATCGCCGAGACGGATGACCACTTTGTCATCGGTGCGCGCACGACATGGAGCGACCTAATCCGCCATCCCTTGCCGCCTGCCTTCGATGCGCTGAAACAGGCCGCGCGCGAGGTCGGCTCGCCGCAAATCCAGAACGTCGCCTCGGTCGCGGGCAATCTCTGCAACGCCTCGCCGGCCGCCGATGGCGTGCCGGGCCTGCTCGTGCTCGATGCCGAAGTCGAACTGCGTTCGGCAACAGTGACGCGCTACCTGCCCTTGCCGGATTTCGTTCTCGGCAACCGCCGCACGGCCCTGCAAGCTGGGGAAATGGTCAGCGCCATCCGCGTGCCGAAGCCCTCTACAACGGGCACGTCGGCTTTCGTCAAGCTCGGCGCACGGCGCTATCTCGTCATTTCCATAGCTATGGTGGCGGCGCGCCTGGTCGTCGAGAACGGCACAGTGACCGAAGCGGCCATCGCCGTCGGCTCGTGCTCGGCAGTCGCCAGGCGCCTTGCCGGCGTCGAGGCGGCGCTGCTCGGATTGCCTGTGGATCACCGGCTCGGCGATGCGGTCCAGTCCGCACCGATCACGGAACTGTCGCCGATCGCCGACGTGCGCGGCAGCGCGGAATACCGGCTCGACGCTGTGCGCGAGATTGTCGCCCGCGCCGTGCTGACGGCCGCCGGCCTGACGAACGATAACATGGTGGCGGCATGAACCAGCTTCCGTCTGAAGTGACTGCGGCCCTGCCCGATCTGGGCGGAGGCACGCCCGACCTCGGCCTTGAACGCGCCGACATTGCCTTCGCGGTCAATGGCGACGCCGTCCTGGTCAATGTGCCGCCGCTGCGCCGGCTGTCACAGGTGCTGCGCGACGAATTGCGGCTCACCGGCACCAAGGTCGGCTGCGATGCCGGCGATTGCGGCGCCTGCACGGTGCTGGTCGATGGCGAGCCTGTCTGCGCCTGCCTGATGCCGGCGGCGTCCGCCGCCGGCACCGCGGTGACGACGGTTGAGGGGCTGGCCAACGGCAGGCTGTCGGCGTTGCAGGCCTCTTTCCTTGCCCACGGCGCGGCGCAATGCGGCATCTGCACGCCCGCGCTGCTGGTCGCGGCGACCGCATTGCTGGACAGGAAGCCCAGCCCTACCGAGCCCGAAGTGCAGGATGCGCTGGGTGGCATTCTCTGTCGCTGCACCGGCTACCGGAAGATCATCGCGGCGGTGATGGATGCCGGGCGGTTCGAACCGTCAATGGATGGCGCTGCCCCTCATCCGCCTGCCGGCACCTTCTCCCCGTATAGGGACGGGGAGAAGGGACAAGCTCCAGCGTCGACGCCTCCCTCTCCCCGTCCCTTGCGGGGAGAGGGTAAGGGTGAGGGGCGGCATCAGCATCATCATTTGGATCGCAACCTTGACCACAGAATGCCAACTTCAGGCCACGCCGTCGGCTCATCCCCAGTCCGGCTAGATGGAATCCCGAAGGTCACAGGCGACGAAAAGTTCGGCGGCGATTCCTTCCCTGCCGATGCACTTTCCATGCTGGTGGTCCGCTCGCCGCATTATCACGCCAGCTTTGCCTTTGGCGACCTCGATGGTTGGGCGAAGAGACACCCCGGCATCGCCGGTGTCTTCACGGCGGCCGACATACCGGGAAAGAACTGCTTCGGTGCGATCGGCCCGTTCGCCGATCAGCCGGCATTGGCCGAAGGACTTGCGCGGCTTCGCGGCGAGGCGGTGGCGCTGGTCGCCGGCGAGCGCGAGGCGATCCTTGATCTCGACCTGTCGGATTTCCCGGTCCACTGGACCGAATTGCCGTATTTCCTGCAATCTTGCGAAGCGCAGGCCGAAGGTGCGGCACGGATCCATGACAACCGCCCGGCCAACCTTCTGATCACGGGCCTCGTCGAGCGCGGCGATCCCGAGGCGGCGCTTGCCGATGCCGCCCTCACCGTGAGCGGCGCCATCGAAACGTCCTATGTCGAGCACGCCTATATCGAACCGGAAGCCGGCCATGCCTATCTGGATGGCGACACGCTGGTTGTCGTCGCGTGCACGCAGGCGCCCTACATGGACCGCGACGAGACGGCGAAGGTGCTTGGCCTTGCCGTCGACAAGGTGCGCATCGTGCCGACCGCGACCGGCGGCGGTTTCGGCTCGAAACTCGACGTTTCGCTGCAGCCGCTGATCGGCCTCGTGGCGCTGAAAACCGGCCGACCGGCGGCGCTGGCCTACACCCGCAATGAATCGATGACATCGACCACCAAGCGCCATCCGGCTGAGATGCGGGCGACCATCGGCGTCGACGCCGAAGGCCATGTCACCGTCATGACCTTTGCCGGCGATTTCAACACCGGCGCCTATGCCAGCTGGGGCCCGACCGTTGCCAACCGAGTGCCGGTGCATGCGTCCGGACCCTATGCGACGCCCAACTATCGCGCCGAGGGCCGCGCCATCCATACGCATGGCCCGATCTCCGGCGCCTTCCGCGGCTTTGGCGTGCCGCAGGCGACCATCATGCAGGAAACGCTCTATGACGAGCTCGCCGGCAAGCTTGGCATCGATCGCCTCGATTTTCGTCTGAAAAACTGCCTTCGGAACGGCTCCGAAACGGTTACCGGGCAACGCCTGGAGTCCGGCGTCGGCATTGCCGAGTGCCTTGAGGCGCTGCGGCCGCATTGGGCGCGCGCGACAGCCGACGCGGATGCGTTCAACGATGCCCACGCGGACAAAAAACGCGGCGTCGGCGTGGCCTCCTGCTGGTATGGCTGCGGCAACACCTCGCTGCCCAATCCATCGACCATCCGGGTCGGCATCGCGGCCGACGGCACGGTCGTCCTGCACCAAGGCGCCGTCGATATCGGCCAGGGCTCCAACACCGTCATCACCCAGATCTGCGCCGACGCGCTCGGCCTGCCGCTGGAGAAATTCCGGCTGAAGAGCGCCGATACGGCGATCAGCCCCGATGCCGGCAAGACTTCGGCCTCGCGCCAGACTTTCGTCACCGGCAAGGCGGCCGAGAAGGCCGGCCGCGCGTTGCGTGAGAACATCCTGCGCTTTGCCAATGTCTCGGAAAAGGCATCCCTCCAGCTGGATGGTGTGGCGATCGTCATCCGCGAGGGCGAGGCCGTACGCCGCATCGATCTCGCCTCGCTCGACGTCGATGCCGAAGGCTTCGTCTTCCGCGCCGAGGAGACCTACGATCCGCCGACGCTGCCGCTCGATGCCAAGGGCCAAGGCAAGCCCTATGCCGTGTACGGCTTCGGCGCGCAGATCGCCGAACTCGAGGTCGATCTCAAGCTCGGCACGGTGAAGCTGCTGAAAATCACCGCCGCGCACGATGTCGGCAAGGCGATCAACCCGCTGCTGGTCGAAGGGCAGATCGAAGGCGGCATCGCGCAAGGCATCGGCATGGCGCTGATGGAAGAATACATTCCCGGCCGGACCGAGAATTTGCACGACTATCTCATTCCGACCATAGGCGACGTGCCGCCGATCGAAACCATCCTGGTCGAGGTACCCGATCCGGAAGGCCCGTTCGGCGCGAAGGGGCTGGGTGAGCATGTGCTGATCCCGACCGCACCCGCGATCCTCAACGCCATCCGCCACGCCACCGGCGTTCTGGTCACCAGGATTCCGGCGACGCCGACGCGTCTGCGCGCTGGCATTCGTGAAAAAGATGGCATCCGCGAAAAGGAGGCACGCCGATGAGCGAGCTTGCCGAGCGCTTCGAAACGCACGATCCCGGCGAGAAGCTGGTGGCGGAGAAGATCCGCTGCGATGCCTGCCCGGTCATGTGCTACATCGCAGATGGCCGCACCGGCGCCTGCGACCGCTACGGCAATGCCGGCGGCCGGATCGTACGGATGGACCCTCTGACCATCCTCGACCACGCGGCCGAGACCGGCGCGGCGATCGTGCCTTTCGTCGCCGAAGGCGAGGCCTGGGACGGCGAGCTGGTCAACACCGGGCGCCGCTTCGTCACGGCAATAGGCGCCGGCACCACCTATCCCGACTACAAGCCGGCGCCGTTCATCGTCAGCCAGGAGGTCGAGGGCGTCGATCTCGTCACGGTCGTCACCGAAGGCATCTTTTCGTATTGCGGCGTCAAGGTGAAGATCGATACCGACCGTCATATCGGACCGGAAACGGCTGTTGTTCGGGCGGAGGGCGAGGCGATCGGCCATGTCACGACAGGCGAATACGGCTCGCAAATGCTGTCGCTGGGCGGGGTGCATCACCTCACCGGCGGCTCCAAGGCCGAAGGCCGCGCCACCTGCGATGCGCTGCTCAATCTGTGCAACCGCAAGCCGGTGGAACTGATCATCGACGGCGGTGCCACCATCATCGTCGAAGCCGGCAAACCACCTGTCATCGACGGCAAGCAGGAGCACCGCATGCGCGTCGGCTGCGGCTCGGCGACGATCGGCATGTTCGCCACGCAATGGCGCGGGCTGGTCGACGAGGTGGTGGTGGTCGACGACCACATCACCGGCGTCGTTTCCGAGCATCAGGCCGGCAAGGTGCTGGGCTGGCAGGATACGGGGATCAAGATCATTGGCCGCCGCTCGACGCCGGGCCGCTATTTCAAGGTCTCCGAGCCGGGCCTCGGCTGGGGCGGCACCTCGATTTCCGACCCGCTGTCGATCCTTGGCGACTGGAACGCCAAGAAGGGCGCGCGGCCCGGCCTGTCGCTGCTGATGGTTTCGACCACAGGCGAACAATTCGCCTACTACGAACTCGACGACGAATTGAAGCCGGTCGAAAAACCGTTTCCCGAACGGCTGCGGAAGTCGGTCAATCTGATCGAGGACAATTGCGAGCCGGCGCTGTGTACCGTGCTGTTCATCGGCGGCGCCGGCGGTTCGCTGCGGGCCGGCGTCACCGAGAACCCGGTCAATCTCACCCGGTCTGTTCAAGGCCTGAAGACCTATGTGACGGTCGGCGGCGCGCCGGTCTATGTCTGGCCGGGCGGCGGCATCACGCTGATGGTCGATGTCACCAGGGTGCCGGAAGGCGCTTTCGGCTATGTGCCGACACCGGCGCTGGTGGCGCCGATCGAATTCACGCTGCGCCGCGACGACTATATCAGGCTTGGCGGCTACGAGGCCGAAATCCGCAGCGTCGAGGACATCGTCGCCAAGGGCGGCGAATACCTCAACCCACGTCGCGGAGCCGGCGCGCCGTCCGACAATCCATGGCCGCCGCTCGCGCAATTGCGGCGTGCCGCCTCGAACGGAGCCGGATGATGGACGGCCCGCAAGTCCACTGGCTGCAGGACGGCAAGCGGCTGCACCTCAACCACGGGCCGATCGACCTGATCGTCGAGGCCTTTGGCGAGGCGGACGAGTGTCGTGCCGCCTACGCCCAGGCTGTCGCGCGCTTCCAGACGATCCTGATCGAGTTGGTCAAGGAGCTTCCCGAATTGCGGCTCCCGGCATTTTTCCTGCGGCCGCGTGCCTTTGACGGCCCGACGGCGCGCCGCATGGAAGCCGCCGTCATGCCCTTGGCGGAATGCTTCATAACACCGATGGCGGCCGTTGCAGGATCGGTAGCCGACGAAATGCTCGCCGCATTGCTTGCCGGCCGCCGGCTCGATCGCGCCTATGTCAACAATGGCGGCGACAGCGCTCTTCACATCGGCACGGGCCAATCGATCGGTCTGGCGGTCGCCGGCACCGGCAATGGCATCGCCGACCGGATCACGATCCGCGCGGAAGACGGCGTTCGCGGCGTTGCCACCAGCGGCTGGCGCGG
This sequence comes from Mesorhizobium loti, assembly GCF_013170705.1. NCBI lineage: Bacteria > Pseudomonadati > Pseudomonadota > Alphaproteobacteria > Hyphomicrobiales > Phyllobacteriaceae > Mesorhizobium > Mesorhizobium loti. The sequence goes on from NZ_CP033334.1 coordinate 697,865, forward strand.
CCGGTCCTTTTCGCTCGGCATCGCCGACGCCGTCACGGTGCTGGCGCGGACCGGCGCAGAGGCCGATGCGGCGGCGACGCTCATCGCCAACGCGGTCGACCTACCCGGCAATCCCGCCATCAAGCGCACTCCGGCACAGGAGCTGTCGCCCGACAGCGATCTCGGCGCGCGGCTGGTGACACAAGCCGTCGGCACACTGGCATTTGGCGAAGTGGCACAGGCGCTGGACAATGGCCTTGCCGTCGCCGAAGATTTTCGCCGGCGCGGGCTGATTGCCGCATCGGCACTGTTTCTTGGCGGTGAGGCCCGCATCAGTGGCTCGGTTGCACTTTCCGCGCCCAACAAACATACGAGGGAGGAAATTGCCCATGCCTGAGTTTCCGATCCGCAAGGTCGCGGTGCTGAGCGAAGAGATCTTTCATGAGGGCGGACCGGTCGCGGACGTACCGCGCCGGCGGGCGGCGGCCATGGCCGTGGTCAAGAACCCGTTCGCGGGGCGCTATGTCGAGGATCTGCAGAGCGCGATGGACGATCTGAAGCCGCTCGGCCTGCTGCTCTGCGACCGGCTGATCGCGGCGCTCGGCGGCGATGTGAAGCGGATCGACGGCTACGGCAAGGGCGCCATCGTCGGCACGGCGGGCGAACTGGAACACGGCGCGCTCTGGCATGTGCCGGGCGGCTACGCCATGCGCGAGCGGCTCGGCGACGCCAAGGCGATCGTGCCATCGGCGAAGAAGGTCGGCGCCTTCGGTTCGAAGCTCGACGTACCGCTGGGCCACATCAACGCCGCCTATGTGCGCAGCCATTTCGATGCCATGGAAGTCGGCATCAGCGACGGCCCGCGTCCCGACGAGATCCTGTTTTGCCTCGCCATGACCTGCGGCCCGCGCGTCCACAACCGCATGGGTGGCCTTGCGGCCGACGACATCAAGGCCTGGGACGGGTTGCGGTGAACGGCGAGGACAATCTGCTCAAGCTGGTCGAGGCCGAAGAGCCTGAGGAACATGACTACCTCCTCCAGGAACAGGTCGGCTTCATCCTGCGCAAGGCGCACCAGCGCCACGTGTCTATCTTCGCCGCGCATATAGGCGACCTGACGCCGCCGCAATTCGCGGCGCTGGCCAAGCTGCGCGATGTCGGCGAGACCTCGCAAAACCAGCTCGGCACGCTGATCGCGATGGACGCGGCGACGGTGAAGGGCGTGATCGACCGCCTGAAGGCGCGCGGCCTGGTAGAGCTTTCCAGGCATGAGGTCGACAAAAGGCGGCTGCTGGTCAATCTGACCGCCGAGGGTCGCGATGCGATCGAACGGCTGATCCCGCTGGCCCGCGAAATCACCAGGGAAACGCTGGCGCCGCTCTCGGCCAAGGAGATCGCCACGTTCACAAAGCTGCTGGCGAAGCTGGCGTAGGTGCGGACCTCAGCTTGCGGAAGCTGGTCACCGAAGCGATTGAGTTGAGTAGAATTGGTTGGTCTGCGCTGCCCCTCATTGTCCTGCCGGACATTTCTCCCCGTTTAGGGACGGGGAGAAAGACGCTGTCATCAACGGCTTCGCCAGTCGCCAGCATTGCAAATGGGCGCCGGCTTCACCACAGCTCCCTTCTCCCCGTCACTATACGGGGAGAAGGTGCCGGCAGGCGGATGAGGGGCCGCGCCAGCCGACGCCGCCTCAAGCTCCACTATCTCAGAGGCCGTTGTCCTTCAGCACCTTGGCGGCGTTTTCCTTGGTGATCTTCTCGGTCGGCAGCGTGATGGTCTTTTCGACCTTCTCGCCGTTGAGGAACTTGATCGCCTGGCGCAGGCCTTCGGCACCGGGGGTGACATAGGTGAAGGTCGCCGTCAGTTCGCCCTTGTTCACCATTTGCACGCCTTCATTGGGCAAGCCGTCGATGCCGATGAACTTGATGTCCTTCTCGCGGCCGACGTCCTTGGCGGCAAGATAGGCGCCGTAGGCCATCGGGTCGTTGTGGCCGTAAACGAGATCGATCTTCTCGTTGGTTTTCAGCGCGTTGGCCATCAGATTGTAGGCCTGGTCCTGCTTCCAGTCGCCCGACTGCTGGTCGAGCAGATACTTGATGCCCGGTTCCTTGTCGGTGAATTCATGGAAGCCGTCATGGCGGTCATGCGCCGGCTGGGTGCCCATGCCGCCCCAGATCTCGACGACATTGCCCGCCGCCTTGCCCTTGCCGCCGAGCAGTTCGACGGCATATTCGCCGGCCGCGCGGCCGATCAGCTTGTTATCGCCGCCGACGAACTGCGTGTAGTCCTTGGTGTCGACGTTGCGGTCGAGCACGAAGACCGGAATCTTGGCGTCGATGGCCTGCTGCACGACGCCGGTCAGGCCCGCGGATTCCTTCGGCGACACCAAAAGCGCGTCGACCTCCTGACGGATCAGGTTCTCGACGTCGGCGACCTGCTTCTCGGTCTTGTCCTCGCCATCGGTGATGATCAGCTCGACCTCGGGATGCTTGGCGGCTTCGGCGATGATGTCCTTGTTGAACTGGGCGCGCCAGGGCTCGATGGTCGTCACCTGCGAGAAGCCGATCTTCCACTTCTTGTCCTGGGCGAAGGCGTTGCCGGTCGAAAGCAGCGCGGTGGTGGTCAGCAGTGCCGCGCCGAGTGCGGCAAGCTTCAGCATGTCACGTCGTTTCATTTCTTGTTTCCTCCGAGATTGAGAGACGGGGTCTCTTGTGGCGGCCGCTTGGCTGCGGCCGTTTCCTTGCGCGCCGGTTGCCCGCCGGGCAGGCGCAGATAGGCCAGGAGATCGCCGGCATTGCGCTCCTGGACGAGCACGGTGCCGATGATGATCATCCCCTTCAGCACCAGTTGAAGATTCGAATTGATGTTGTGGAGCTGCAGTATGTTGGAGAGCAGCCCGAAGATCAGCACGCCGCAGAACGTGCCGATCAGGCTGCCGCGTCCGCCCATGAGGCTGGTTCCGCCGATGACCACGGCGGCGATGGCGTCGAGCTCCAGTCCGGCGCCGGCATCGGGCTTGCCTTGCCGGTACTGCGCCACATAGAGCACCGCGGCGAGGCCGGCGAGCAGGCCGGAGACGGCATAGGTCGCGATCTTGACGCGGCCTGCGGCGATGCCTGAGAGCCGCGCCGCCTCCTCATTGCCGCCGATGGCATAGACATAGCGGCCGAACGGCGTGAAGCGCAGCACCGCGCCATAGATCAGGATGGCACCGAGGAAGAACAGGCCGGGCATCGGGATGACGCCGAACACCAGCGAGCGCAGCATCTCGAAATCGGCGGTGGCGTTCGAGCCGGTATAGACCGGCAGCACGGCATTGTTCTGGCCGGCCGTGAGCCGGGCGATACCGAGGGCCGTCACCATCATCGCCAGCGTGACGATGAAGGGCTGCAGCCGACCGGCAACGATGATGAAGCCGTTGATGGCGCCGAACAGCAGGCCGACGCAGGGCGCCACCAAGAGCACGCCGAGCACGCCGAATTTGGGCTCGATCTGCGGCAGCAGGTACCATAGCGACAGGCCGCACAGGAACACGCCGACGATTGCCGGCGTGACCAGGCCGCGAACACTGTCCAGCTTCACATCGCGCGCGGCGGCATCCGGACCGGTACGGGACTTTTCCACGTTGAGGAAAATGAAGCGGGTGACGACGAAACCAAGGCAAAGCGCCACCAGCGCGACGGTCGGCACGCCCAGCACGACGCCCGGTGTAACACCCGGCACCGTCAGCAGCATGGCGCAGACCACCGAGCAGATGGCCATCAGCGAGCCGACGGAGAGATCGATGCCGCCGGTGATGATCACCGCCGTCATGCCGGTGGCGATCAGTCCGGTGGTCGACACCTGGCGCAGCACGTCGAGCAGATTGCCGTAGGATAGGAAGATGTTGTTGCCCTTGGAACTGACCGGCGAGCCGAGCACGCCGATCAGGAAGATGGCGATCAGGCCCCAATAGAGCTTGGTCCGGGACAGGAGTTTCAATGCAGTCATGCGGCTGGTCTCGATAGCGTCCGGCGCGGCGCCGCAAGGCGCATGATGGCCTCTTCGCTTGCCGCGTCGCGGGAAAGAATACCGGTCTGGCGGCCCTCGGCCATCACCAGGATGCGATCGGAGAGATGCAGCAATTCCGGCAATTCGGAACTGATGACCGCGATGGCCAGGCCATCGCGCGCCAACTGGAAGATGAGGTCGTAGATCTCGCGCTTGGCGCCGACATCGATGCCGCGCGTCGGCTCGTCCAGCAAAAGCACGCGCGGCCTGGTCGCCAGCCACTTGCCGATGACGACCTTCTGCTGGTTGCCGCCCGACAGCGTGCCGGCGGGCTGATCGATGTCCTGGCAGCGGATGCCGAGTGCCTTGACCGCCTGCCTCGCCAGGCCCTGCTCGCCGGCCAGCGAGCGGATGCCGAAGCGTGCCAGCGACCCGACCACGGGCAGCGCGACATTGTCCGTGATCGAGGCCTGCAAGTGCAGGCCTTGCGTCTTGCGGTCCTCGGTGACCAGCGCGATGCCCAGCCGCCTGGCGTCGCGCGGCGAGCGGATGTTCACGGACCGGCCGTCGAGTTGGATATCCCCGCCGGCACGGCCATCGCCCGAGCCGAAGATCGCTTCCATGATCTCGGTGCGGCCCGAGCCCAGAAGGCCGCCTATGCCGAGGATTTCGCCCGCGGCCAGATCGAAGCCGACGCCGTCGATCACTTGCCGCCAACCCTGGCGGTCGGGCTTCGACAGCGACAGATTGCTGACCGAAAGCACGGTTCGGCCGCCGGGATCCCGCTCCTCTTGGGAGGATGCGAGCAGGTCCCGTCCGACCATCGCCGAAATGATGGCATTCTCGTCAAGCTCGGCCATCGGCCGCGTCAGCACATGGCGCCCGTCGCGGAACACCGTGACGCGGCCGGCCAGATGCATCACCTCGTCGATGCGGTGCGAGATGTAGATGATGGCGACACCGCTTTCGGCAAGCTGGCGGATGATGCGGAACAGCCGCTGGCATTCGGCGGGCGAAAGGGCCGAGGTCGGCTCGTCCATGATCAGGATGCGCGCCGACATCGACAGCGCCTTGGCGATCTCCACCAGTTGCTGTTCGCCGACGCGCAAGGCGCCGACGCGCGCTTCCGGATCGAGTTCAATGCCGAGTCGCTGCAGGAGGGCGGCCGCCGCACGGCTGCTCGCCTTGCGGTCGACGATCAGCCCGGCGATCAGTTTTTCGCGGCCGAGGAAGATGTTGTCGGCGACGCTGAGTTCCGGCACCAGGTTGAGCTCCTGGTGGATGATGGCGATGCCGGCATCCTCGGCGTCGCGCACGCCGGCGAAGCTGACCGGTCTTCCATCGACGCTGACCGTGCCTTCGTAGCCGGTATAGACGCCGGAGAGGATCTTCATCAGCGTCGACTTGCCGGCGCCGTTCTCGCCCATCAGGGCATGGACCTCGCCACGCCGCAAATCGAAGCCGACATCGACCAGGGCGGCGATGCCGCCGAAGCTCTTGGAAATGCGCTCGGCGCTCAGGACGACATTGGAATGGTCCGCCGCCGCGACATGCCCATGGGCGATGGAACCTCTGTGCTCCATGACAATGGCGGCCTCCCTTCCGTCCTCGTCAATCTCATCCAAACGCTATTCTAAACGTTTCGATACTGTCAAGCCGCTATCTGATAACGCAGGATTGACCCTTTTCAATTCTTGCGAAAAACCTTGATATTCCGTAGGTATAGCGAACAGACACTGGCGAAACGTTTCGAAAATGGCAGCATCCAAGCGGACGAGACAGCGAAAATCGACGGCGCCGACCATGCTGCATGTGGCGGAAGCGGCGCGTGTCTCGGTCGCCACCGTGTCGGCGCTGATCAACGGCACGGCGACCGTCAGCCCCGAACTCAGCCAGCGCATCGAGCAGGCGATCCGCGATATCGGCTACAAGCGCAATGCGATCGCCCGCAGCCTGAAAATGGGCACGACGCGCACCATTGGCCTGACCGTGCCGCACATCACCAATCCGTTCTTCACCGATGTCGTCTCGGTCATCCAGCAGGCCTTCGACCGCGCCGGCTATGCCGTCATGCTTTGCTGCACGGACGAGGATCTGAACACCCAGGACGACCAGATCAGGCTCTTGCTCGACCGCATGGTCGACGGGCTGATCGTGGCGCGTGTCGGCGACGGCGCGATCCTCAAGGGGATCGTCGACGACGCCAATGTGCCGGTCGTGCTGCTGGACCGCATCTGCGAAGGCGTCGATACCGACGCGGTGGTGCTCGACAACCAGCGCGCCGTGTTCGACGCCATCACCTACCTGATCAATCTTGGCCACCGGCGCATCGGCTACATCACCGGCACATCCGATATTTCGCCCATGCACGACCGCATGACCGGATACAGCGAGGCGCTTCGGGCGGCCGGCCTGCCGGTGGCCGAGGAACTGGTTCGCTCCGGCAATTTCCATGAGATCGACGGCTATAACGCGACCATGCAGCTGCTGTCGCTGCACAATCGGCCAAGCGCGATCTTCTCCGCCAACAACCCGATGGTGATCGGCACCATGAAGGCGATCCGCGACATCGGCCTGTCCTGCCCGGAGGATATTTCGGTCGCCTGCTTCGACGATTTTCCGTGGTCCGACGTGTTCCAGCCGCAACTGACCACGGTGGCGCAGCCGGTGCAGGCGATCGGTGAACAGGCGGCCAATCTGCTGCTCGACCGCCTTGCCGGCAACCGGGACGCGCCGCCGCGCAAGCTGGTGCTCAAAGGCCGGCTGATGATCCGCAATTCGTGCCGGCCGCTCGGCGCAATCGCGCAGAGCGCGAGTGCCTGAACGACGCGCGTTAGATCAGGGCTTGAACACTCCGGAACAAAGCGCCTGCAGTTTCGAAAAGACGCCCTTGCCGCCTGATATGACCTGTGTCCCGCTTTGCAGCACCGTCGCGCGATCCGCCTTCAGAACGGCACCGCCGGCTTCCTCGATCAACAGCATGCCGGCCAGGCAGTCCCAGGCGTTCATGTGCTCCTCCACATAGCCAAGCAGCCGGCCCGAGGCCACATAGGCCAGCATCAGCGCGCCGGACGCGTTGCGGAAGAAGACACCGCCTTCGGCGAGGATCTTCTTGATCAGCACGGCGATGTTCTCGGCTTCGGCCCGATTCGAGAAGCCGGTCCCCACCGACCCTTCTTCCAGGCTGGTCGCCGCGCTTGCCTTGATCGGCCGGCCGTTGACGAAGGCGCCACCGTCGCGCCTGCCGTGAAACGTCTCGCCGGTCGACGGCTCGTGGATGACGCCGACGACCGTCTCCCCATCCCGCGCGCAAGCGATCACCACGCACCAGGCCGGAATGCCGCGCACGAAATTGGCGGTGCCGTCGATGGGGTCGATGACCCAGACATGGCCTGTCGAGCCTGCGACCGAGGCATGCTCCTCGCCGACGATGCCATCTTGCGGATAGTCGGCGGCGATCGCGGCGCGGATGAACAGCTCGACCTCACGGTCGGCTTGCGAGACCAGGTCCTGATGGCCCTTGCTCTCGATGGTCAGGCTCTCCAGATCGCGGAAATATCTGAGTCCGAGGTCACCGGCGCGCCGCGCCAGATCGATGGCAAACCGCTCGCGCGCTTCATGGTCGTTTTTCAAGGGAAGTTTCCGATCCGTGGAGGGAAACCCGCCCATAGCAAAACGGCGGTGCCTGCAACAGTGCCTGCCAGGCAGGTTCCGTAAAAAGTGTCCCGCGGTTTTGCGGCAAGAACCCGCGGCAAACAAAGAAACCTAGGCAGACGACGCGTTGGCGAAGCCGGCGGAGTCCGCTCGGAACATCAGGCCGCCTGCAAAAGCGATTTGTGAGCCTCAGCCAAGATCTCGAAGGAGCGCACCCGCGCCGCGTGATCAAAGATCTGCGCGGTGACCATCAGCTCGTCGGCACCGGTGCGGCGCACGAAGGCGTCGATGCCTTGCCGCACCGTTTCGGGAGAGCCGACGACGGCGCAGGACAGCGCCTGGCCGAGCATTGTCTTGGCCATCGGGTCGAGATCGCGGTCATAGTTCTCGACGGGCGGCGGCAATTTTCCCGGCCTGCCGGTGCGCAGGTTGACGAAGGCCTGCTGCAGCGAGGTGAACAGCAGACGCGCCTCGGCATCGGTAGGTGCCGCGAAGACATTGAGGCCGAGCATGACATGCGGCTTGTCGAGCTGCTCCGACGGCTGGAAGCGGGAGCGGTAGATGTCCAGCGCATGATCGAGCTCCGCTGGCGCGAAATGCGAGGCAAAGGCGTAGGGCAGGCCAAGCATGGCGGCGAGCTGCGCGCCATAGAGGCTCGAGCCGAGGATCCAGATCGGCACGGTCTGGCCTTCGCCCGGCACGGCGCGCAGGCGCTGGCCTTCCTCCGCGGGGAGGAAATAGCCCATCAGTTCGACGACATCCTGCGGGAAATTGTCAGCACCGGCTTCGAGGTTGCGGCGCAAAGCGCGCGCGGTGTTCATGTCGGTGCCGGGGGCCCGGCCGAGCCCCAGATCGATGCGGCCGGGAAACAGGGCCGCCAGCGTGCCGAACTGCTCGGCGATCACCAGCGGCGCATGGTTGGGCAACATGATGCCGCCGGCCCCGACGCGAATGGTTTTGGTGCCGCCGGCGACATGAGCGATGACCACCGATGTGGCGGCGCTGGCGATACCCGGCATGTTGTGATGCTCGGCCAGCCAGTAGCGCTTGTAGCCCAGCCGCTCGGCATGGCGGGCAAGATCGAGCGAGTTGGCCAGCGACTGCGAGGCATCGCTGCCTTCGACGATCGGCGACAGGTCGAGAACGGACAGTTCGGTCATGCGTTGGCATCCTGTGTAGAAACCGCATGTAGGATGCACCTGGCGAGGCCGCAAATTCAAAAATATTGATCAGCCCTTCACCGGCTCGGTGTCGGCGGCATCATCGTCCCCCACCACACCGTTCTGCTGCGCGGCGAGAAAATTGCCGACATGGCCGAGCCCCTCGAAATGGTCGCAGAACACCTTGATGACGACCAGCAGCGGCACCGCCATCAAGGCGCCGACGAAACCCCACAGCCACGACCAGAAGGCAATGGCTATGAAGATCGCCACGGCGTTGATCTCCAGGCGCCTGCCGACCACCATCGGCGTCACGAACTGGCCCTCGACGACGTCGCAGAGCAGCACGAAGGCCGGCGCCAGAAGCGCATAAGAGATGGTGTCGAAGCTGATCAGCGCCATCACCGCGACCAGCACGATGGTCAGCAGCGCGCCGACATAGGGCAGGAAGTTGAGCAGCGCGGCGGCCACGCCCCAGACCAGCGGGTTGGGCATGCCGAGCGCCCACAGGCCAAGGCCGATGACCGTGCCGAGACCGGCATTGATGATGGTGACGGTGAGCAAATAGTGCGAGATCTCGCGCTCGACGTCATAGACGACACGCAGTGCCCGCTTCTTTTCCGTGAGGCTGGCGAAGGACTGGATGATCTTCTCGTAGAACATCGTGCCCGAGGCGAGCAGGAACAGCGACAGCACGAAGATGATGGTGAGGCTGGTTCCCGCCGCCAAGATGTTGCTGGCGGCCGCCGATAATATGCCGGACTGGGCCACCGCCACCTTCTGGATGCCCGGCTCCTGCGAGGTCTCGGTCATTTGCTCGATCTGATGCGAGACCTGCATGATCCTTTCCAGCGGACGCCGCAATTGCGCCAGCCGCTCGGTGAGCTGCTGGCCGATCGACGAGGTGTTGTTGAGGAGATCGATCACCGGGCCGCTGAGCAAGTAGCCAGCGCTTGCGAACACACAGATGGACAGCAGCACGAGAAGCGTCGCCGAAACCACTTCAGGGATGCCGCGCTTGCGCAGCAGCCGTACGATCGGCGTCAATGTCAGCGCCAGCAGGAACGCCAGGATGACCGGCATGAAGAAGGCGCGGCCGAAGTAGAGCGCATAGACGGTCATGAAAATGAAGATGCCGACCAGCAGCGTACGCATCAGATGCGTATCGGCACGCGCCACGGCGCGCGCTTCGGCCGCTTCGGCAACGCCCGCGCCCAGCGCCTCGGATTCGGCTTTCATCTCGGTCCCTCAGCGGTGCACCGCAATTGGTGCGATCCGTCGACCGAAAACGCTGGCGCGGCTTCAAGGTTCCGTTAGCCGGCAGGGCCCGAGAAGCCGGCCCTGCCGTTGGCTTATGCCACCGGAGCAGCCACCGCCGGCGCGGATTTCGCCGTCTCCTTGCGCACGATCGGCGCCACCCTGGTGCCGTAGAGCTCGATCGCCTTCATGATCTTGGCATGCGGCATGGTGCCGATCGCCATCTGCAGCAGGAAGCGGTCATTGTTGAAGATCTTGTGCTGGGCGACGATCTTTTCGGCCACCTGCTCCGGGCTGCCTACGAACAGGGCGCCGTTCGGACCACGTGACTGGTCGAAATGCGCCCGCGACGTCGGGCCCCAGCCACGCTCGCGGCCGATGCGGTTCATGACCTCCGCCTGCGGGCCGTAGAAATCGTCGGCCGCCTGTTCGGTGGTGTCGGCGATGAAGCCATGCACGTTGATGCTGGTGGCGAGACCGGCCGGGTCACTGCCGGCCCGCTTGGCGGCCTCGCGGTACAGGTCGAACAGCGGCGCGAAGCGCGCCGGCTCGCCGCCGATGATGGCGAGCGCCAGCGGCAGGCCGAGCGCGCCGGCGCGGGCGGCCGACTGCGGCGTTCCACCAATCGCGATCCAGATCGGCAGCCTGTCCTGGAACGGACGGGGGTATACGCCACGATCGTTGATCGCCGCGCGCAGGTTGCCGGACCATGTGACTTTCACCTGATCGCGGATGGCAAGCAGCAGATCGAGCTTTTCGGCGAAGAGCTCGTCATAATCCTCGAGATTGTAACCGAAGAGCGGAAAGGATTCGATGAACGAGCCGCGCCCGGCCATGATCTCAGCACGGCCGCCCGACAGAAGATCGAGCGTGGCGAACTGCTGGAAGACGCGCACCGGATCGTCCGAGGAGAGCACGGTGACCGCGCTGGTCAGCTTGATGCGTTTGGAGTGCTCCGCCGCGGCCGCCAGGGCCACGACTGGCGCGGAGGCTGCATAATCGGGCCGGTGATGTTCGCCCAGGCCAAAGACGTCGAGGCCGACCTGGTCGGCCAGTTCGATCTCCTCGATCAGGTTGCGCAGCCGCTCATGCGGCCCGATGGCGCCGGGACCCGGCTGCGGGCTGACGTCGGCGAAAGTGTAGAGACCGAGTTCCATGTGATGTCATCCTGGTGTTGGGTTTTGGCGTTAGAGGTAGCGGGCGATACGCCTGGCCGCCAGAGGTCTGGACAGTGAACAGTGCATGTCGGTTTGGGTGGGAAAAGGCGTCTCCCGGCTGCAACATCGCGGAATTTCATGGCTGGCATACCGTTTTGGCGCTTGAACTCTCGGCATTCGCGCGTATGTAAGCCTCGCGAATTGACTTCAGGGAAGTGGACTTGGCTATCTACAGGGAAAAAGACATTTTCGAGCGGCGCAACGCCGCGAACGAGGCAAAGAAGGCGCTTCTGGAGCGTTTCAAGTCAAAGCCGGCGGCAGATGATCCTGCGGTGCTGGCACGGCAGGCCGAACGCAAGGCAATCCTCGAGGCTCGCGCGATACGCGAGGCTGAAAAGGCCAGGCTGAAGCAGGAAAAGCTGGCACGCGAGGCAGCCGAGAAGGCTGAGCGCGAGGCAGCGGCCGAGGCGGCGCGCGTTGCCGCGGAAGAAGCAGCCCAGGCCGAAGCCAAAATTCGGGAAGCCGAAGAGACCGAGCGCATTGCCCGTCTGCTCGCCGACGAGGCAGAGCGAAAGGCCAAGCGCGACGCACGCTATGCGGCCCGCAAGGCGCGTACCGGCAGAGCGCCTCCCGGTTTCTCCGCCCGCTAGCAGCTTCGGCGCAGCCACGTTTGAATATTGGATCAGGGTCGCCTTGCAGCGGCCCTGAATGTGTTTGCGCGAAAGTAGGGCTTTGGCCTTCGAGGATGCGTATCGTTGTCCCAAAGCCGTTTGGCGCCTTTGGGCGACGTGCAGTCAAGCCGCGAACTTCAGCCCCATGATGCCGCAGACAATCAGCGCGATGCAGGCAAGCCGGATCGCCGTGGCGGGCTCGCCGAGCAGCCAGATGCCAAGCAGCGCCGTGCCGACCGTGCCGATGCCGGTCCACACCGCATAGGCGGTGCCGACGGGAAGCGCCTTCAGCGCCAGGCCGAGCAAGGTAAGGCTGACGATCATCGACGCGACCGTGAGCACGGTCGGGACGAGCCTGGTGAACCCATCAGTGTATTTGAGACCGATCGCCCAGCCGATTTCGAACAGGCCGGCGAAAAACAGAAAAATCCAAGACATCGGGAACGCTCCATCCAGCATCGGATCGGAAATACAATCCGATCCTCAGATCAACAATGGGCGGGTCGTCCCGACCTGATTTTTGGGAGAAGCACGGGGTCGTCCCCGCGCCAAGGATATAGGGTTTTCCAAAAGCCCGATCAACACCCGCCGGCGGCATTGCCGAATGCCGCCGGTGAGATCCCACCGCGCCGGCCTTGTCGAGGCCTACTTCTCCTTGATGCGCATCGCCTTGACTGGCGGCGCCTTCAGGACGGGAGCGGCTGCCGGCTTCTTGGCGTCCTTCTTCGGCTTGCGGGCTTCCTTGCCTGCCTTCATCGCACCTTTAGCCATGATTCGTTCCTCCAATTGCGGGGAGTGAAGTGAAACAAGAGAAACGCTTCGCTGCAAGGGGGCAGCGCCTGTCAGGAACTGCCGGTCGGCCGCTTTCAACCGGTTTCTAATTTACTCGTAAACCACGGCGGTCCGTGCCATTCTCATCTTCGCACTGCAGCATCGACCCGCGCATTCGCCGGGTGATCGTCAGGCAGGCCGGTCAGGACGACAATGCGGATCCATATCGGCTGCGAGATGAGTTTCGACTTCCCGCAGGAAACGCCGCTTATCGCGATGCTCAATGTCCACTATTCCCGCGCTTCCGATCTCGAGCGACCGGATTTCTTGACATCGAACCCGCCGGTGCCGATCGAGAGCTACCGCGACAGTTTCGGCAATTGGTGCAACCGCTTCGTTGCGCCGCCCGGACGGTTCACATTCGGCACCGATGCCGTCATCGGCGCGCCCGGCACATTCGAGATGAGCGAGCTGATGGCCTGGCAGCACGAGGTGCGCGACCTGCCGGCGGAAACGCTGCTGTTCCTGTTGCCCAGCCGGTTTTGCGAGAGCGACCTTCTGGCCAGCGAAGCATGGCGGCTGTTCGGCCATACGCCGCTCGGCATACCGCGCGTGCAGGCGGTGTGCGATTTCGTCCACAACCACATCGTCTTCAACTATGGCAACGCGCGGCCGACGCGCACCGCGGCGGAAGCCTATCGCGAGCAGAGCGGCGTGTGCCGCGACTTCGCGCACCTCGCCGTGACCTTCTGCCGGGCGCTCAACATCCCGACACGCTACTGCACCGGCTACATCAGCGATATCGGCATGCCGAAACCGTGGTCGAGCATGGATTTCGCCGCCTGGATGGAAGTCTATCTCGGCGGGCGCTGGCACGTCTTCGACCCGCGCAACAATGCACCGCGCATCGGTCGTATCCTGATCGCCTCCGGACGCGACGCGGCGGATGTGCCGCTGACCCATATTTTCGGACCGGGAACACTGGCCGGCTTCAAGGTGTGGACCGACGAAATCGTCGAATAGTCACCGTTCCGCGCCAATCCCAGGCAAATCGCGTCTGAACGACCCGGCCGTTGGCGCGTTGTGGTGGAGCTTCGGCCGTCCGGCCGTTAGACTGGGCGCGTTAAACGGGAACCAAACTGCATGGCCGGCCATGGCGGCTCCAAAACGGTCATCTATGCCGCGCTCGCCGGCAATCTGGCGATCGCGCTGACCAAATTCGCCGCCGCCTTCTTCACCGGCAGTTCGGCGATGCTGTCGGAAGGCGTCCACTCGCTGGTCGATACCGGAAATGGCGGGCTGCTGCTCTACGGCATGCACCGGGCCGCGCGCCCGGCCGACCGCACACATCCGCTCGGCCACGCCCGCGAGCTCTATTTCTGGAGCTTCATCGTCGCGCTTCTGGTTTTCGCGCTGGGCGCCGGCGTGTCGTTCTACGAGGGCATTGTCCACATCATGGCCCCGGAGCCTGTCGCCAATGTCAAGGTGAACTATGTCGTTCTGGGCCTCTCCTTCCTGTTCGAAGGCAGCTCATGGCTGGTGGCGCTGAAGGAATTTCGCCGAGAGAAGGGCAAGCAAGGCTGGCTGCAAGCCGTGCAATCGAGCAAGGACCCGAGCGTCTATACGGTGCTGTTCGAGGACAGCGCGGCGCTTCTTGGCTTGATCGTGGCCTTTGCCGGCATATTGGCGGCGGAGTTGCTGGAGATGCCGGAGCTCGACGGCGCCGCCTCGATCGGCATCGCGCTCATCCTAGGCGCGACGGCGATTTTCCTCGCCCGCGAAAGCAAGGGCCTGCTCATCGGCGAACCGGCATCCCTCGAGGTGCAAGGGAAAGTGCTGGCAATCGCCCAGCAGGATCCGGCGGTGCAGCGGGCGAACGGCGTCCTGACCGTCCACATGGGACCGCAAGAGATCGTCGCGGGGTTGAGCATCGAATTCGAGGATCATCTTACCGCGCCGGAAATCGAGGCCTGTGTCCAGCGCATCGAGACGCGGCTGAAGGAGGAGATGCCGGAGATCACGCGGCTGTTCGTCAAGCCGCAGACCACGGGCACCTGGGATCAGCGACGCAAACAGATCGAGGCCGCGTCGAACTAGTCGTGGACCAGCACTGCACCGTTGGCCGCACCGCCTGGCGCCGCTAAGATCAGCCGATCGATTTCGGAGGAGCAACAATGAAGATCGACGGCGCGTGCCATTGCGGTGCCATCACCTATGAAGCGGAGGTCGACGCGGAAAAGACCTCCATCTGTCACTGCACGGACTGCCAGCAACTGACCGGTACGGCCTTTCGCGTCACCGTTCCCGCGCCCGAGGATCATTACCGGATCACCAGGGGCACGCCAAAAATCTATATCAAGACCGGATCGAGCGGCGCCAAGCGCGCCCAGGCATTTTGCGGCGATTGCGGCTCGCATCTTTATGCGACGTCTGTCGGCGACGGCCCGAAGATCTATGGGATCCGAGCGGGGACCGCGCGGCAACGCGAGGATCTGATCCCGACACAACAGAAGTGGCATCGATCGGCTCTGCACTGGCTTCCGGAATTCGAAGGAATAAGCATCGTGGAAGAGCAGTAGCACCTGCCTCCGCGCCGAAAGCCGCCCAGGACAACAATTATGTGCTAGCCTGGCTCGACATCAAACAGGCGGGCGATAGCCATGTTGGAAACGGACAAGTTGTTTGCCGGCTCGATCCCGGAAAACTACGACCGCTATATGGTGCCGTTGATTTTCGAGCCGTTCGCCGCGGATCTTGCACAACGAGCGGCATCCTTTTCGCCGAGCGCCGTTTTGGAAGTCGCCGCGGGCACCGGGGTTGTCACCCGCGCATTGGCGCCAAGACTGTCTCCTGACGCAAACTATGTCGTTACCGACCTCAACCAGCCGATGCTCGACTATGCCGCTTCGCGACAAGCTCCCGACAGCCGCATCCAATGGCGCCAGGCCGATGCCATGGCGCTGCCGTTTGAAGATGCGGCCTTCGATCTCGTTTGCTGCCAGTTCGGCGCGATGTTCTTTCCCAGCCGCCCCTCCGCCTACCGCGAGGCAAGGCGGGTGCTGAAGCCGGGCGGACACTTTCTGTTCAACGTATGGGATCGCATCGAAGAGAATGTGTTTGCCGATGATGTGACGAATGCCCTGGCCAGGATCTTTCCCAGCGATCCACCACGCTTTCTGGCCCGCACGCCGCACGGCTACCACGATACGGCATTGATCCGCGGAGACCTTGAGGAGGCGGGTTTCTCCGGTGTGGCGATCGAGACGAGGGCCGAACAGAGCCGCGCGCCCTCGCCGCGCATTCCGGCCCTTGCGTATTGCCAGGGAACGGTGCTTCGCACCGAAATCGAGGCCAGGGATCCGGGAAAACTCGACGCCGCAACGGACCATGCCGCGTCAGCGATCGCGGCCAGGCATGGCAGCGGTGCGGTTGCCGCCAAGATTCAGGCCCACGTCATCGTCGCCGTGGCCTAACGCAATTCCAGGAAAGGTGTGGGCGGTCTTCCTGGGAAAAGCGCGTAGCGCTTTCCCCGGGGAATTGCGTCAAGATCAAACAATCCGCTCAGTCGTCGCCTTCGACGACCCGCAGCCTGAGCTGCCCGGTCTTAGAATCGGCAACGCGCGGGCCGGGGTCGAGTTTCGCGGCCGGTGCCCGGGACGGCGTCTCCGGGCTTGCATCGCCTTCGGCCTGCGCACCGAACTCCAGCGCCTCGATCTTCTGGCCGCGCTTGGTCACTTTCGATGTCGAGACGAGGATGTCCTCGATATCCTTGGCCGACTGGCCGAAATGGCCCTGCAGCTTGCGCACGCGCTCGTCGACGCGCGCGACATCTTCCATCAGCCGGATCACTTCGCCCTGGATCAGATGCGCCTGTTCGCGCATGCGGGCGTCCTTGAGGATCGCCTGGATGACCTGGATCGACAGCATCAGCAGCGACGGCGAGACGATGACAACGCGGGCGCGGTGCGCCTTGTGGACGATCGCCTCGAAATTCTCGTGAATTTCGGCGAACACCGATTCCGACGGCACGAACATGAAGGCGGTGTCCTGCGTTTCGCCCTGGATAAGATACTTCTCCGAAATATCGCGGACATGGATCTCGATGTCGCGGCGGAAGGCCTGGGACGCGACCTTCTGCAGGTCGGCGCCATCGGCGGCGCGGATGGCATTCCAGGCTTCCAGGGGAAACTTGGCATCGATGGCCAGCGAGGGCGCGCCGTTCGGCATCTTGACCAGGCAATCGGGCCGGCTGCCGTTCGACAGCGTCGCCTGGAATTCATACGCGCCCATCGGCAGGCCGTCGGCGACGATCGCCTCCATGCGCGACTGGCCGAAGGCGCCACGCGTCTGCTTGTTGGAAAGGATGGCCTGGAGCTGCACGACCTGACCGGCAAGCGACTGGATGTTGCCTTGCGCGGTATCGATGACCGCCAGCCGTTCCTGCAGTTTGGCCAGGCTCTCATGCGTGGATTTGGTCTGCTCGGTCATGGTCTGGCCGATGCGGCCGGTCATGGCGTCGAGGCGCTGGCCGATCGACTGCGTCAACTCCGCCTGGCGTGCGCCGAACACTTCGGCGATGGCGCCCATGCGGCCCTGCATCTCAGCCTGGCTTTGCAATATGCCGGCCATCCGCGCCTCGGCGTCGCGGGCATGGTCGGCGGCTTCCGCGGCCGCGACGGCACGCGCCTTGGCCGACCGCCACAGCGAGACGACCAGCGCCACGAACAGGCCGAAAAACAACAAGGCGCCGAAGGCCAGAGCGTGGCCGAGCGTGATTGTCGAGGCGCCGAGCCGGGCGACGGGCTGCGAAAGGATGGTGCTCAGATCATTCATGTGGACAGCATAGCCGATTCGTGGGGCTGGCACAGATCAAAACGTGAACGAGACTCAGGTCCAACGGTTGACGCTTTTCGCTGGACGTCTTACGTGGGACGCCATGCCGATCAAGCCGCTCATCATCCTTCCCGATCCCATCCTGCGCCAGGTTTCGAAGCCCGTGGAGCGCGTGGACGCGCCCTTGCGCAAACTGGCCGACGACATGCTGGCGACAATGTATGACGCGCCCGGCATCGGGCTGGCGGCAATCCAGATCGGCGAGCCGTTGCGCATGCTGGTAATCGACCTTGCCAAGGAAGACGAAACGCCGGCGCCGCATGTCTTCATCAATCCGGAGATCCTCGAAAGCGCCGATCAGCGCTCCGTCTACGAGGAAGGCTGCCTGTCCATCCCCGACTATTACGCCGAGGTCGAACGCCCGGCTTCCGTTCGGGTGAAATATCTCGACCGCGACGGCAAACTGCAGGAGATGGAGGCCGAGGGTCTGATGGCGACCTGCCTGCAGCACGAGATCGACCATCTCAACGGGGTGCTGTTCATCGACCACATCTCGAAGCTGAAGCGCGACATGGTGGTGAAGAAATTCAAGAAGCTCGCCAAGGACAAGGCGCCGGGCAAGCTGGTGGGATAGGGGAATGCCCCTTCGCGTCATCTTCATGGGCACGCCGGAATTTTCGGTGCCGACGCTGCGCGCGATTGCCGAGGCCGGACATGAGATTTCCGCCGTCTACACGCAGCCGCCTCGCGCCGCCGGCCGGCGCGGGTTGGAGTTGACGCCGTCGCCGGTGCAGCGCGAAGCGGAGCGGCTGCGCATCGCGGTACGCACGCCGACCTCTCTCAAGGCCGAGGCCGAACAGACCGCTTTCCGTGACTTGCAGGCGGATATCGCCGTGGTCGTCGCCTATGGATTGCTGCTGCCCAAGGCTGTTCTCGACGCGCCCCGGCTTGGCTGCATCAACGGCCACGCATCGATCTTGCCGCGCTGGCGCGGTGCCGCTCCCATCCAGCGCGCCATCATGGCGGGAGACCTGGAAAGCGGCATGATGGTGATGCGCATGGAAGAGGGGCTCGACACCGGCCCGGTGGGATTGCTTGAAAAATGCGCTATCGAACCCGATATGACAGCCGGCGATCTGCATGATCGGTTGATGAGTGTCGGTGCCTCCCTGATGGTGGAAGCGCTGGCGCGGCTGGAAGAGAACACCCTGACATTTACCGCGCAAGCGGCGGACGGGGTGACTTACGCCAGAAAAATCGATAAATTCGAGACGCGTGTGGATTGGACACGGCCTGCCGTCGAGGTCCATAACCGTCTTCGTGGCCTGTCGCCCTTTCCCGGCGCCTGGTCTGAAATTGACATTGGCGGCCGCATGGAACGGCTGAAACTGCTTCGCTCGACGCTGTCCGAAGGCCGGTCGCTTTCGGAAGATCTGGGCGAGTCGGGAGGAATTCTCGATGACCGGCTGACGGTCGCCTGCGGAACAGGCGCGATCAGACTGGTCGAAGTTCAACGTGCGGGCGGAAAGCCCGCCGCCGCGTCGGAATTCCTGCGCGGAGCCAAGATCGCAAAAGGAATGAAGTTCTCATGAGCATGATGTCGATACGCGCGGCGACGCCGCGGGATCGCGAGGCCATCCGCCTCGTCGAGGAACACGCTTTCGGCCAGCAGGCGGAGGCCGGCTTGGTCGACGCGCTGGTGACCGGCGGCGACGCCGTGGTCGAGCTGGTGGCCGAAGAAGAAGGCCAGGTGGTCGGCCATATCCTGTTTTCAAGGCTCTTCGTCCAGAATGGCGGCAAGAGCCTCGCGGCCGTGGCCCTGGCGCCGCTGGCGGTGGAGCCTTCGTTCCATGGCAGCGGCATTGGTGGCGCGCTGATCCGAGAGGCGCATATCCGCCTGAGGGATGCCGGCGAGACGCTGGCCGTGGTGCTGGGCGACCCGGCCTATTATGGCCGTTTCGGCTATAGCCATGCGCGGGCCGAAAAATTCGAGAGCGAATACCAGGGCGAGGCGCTGCAAGCGCTGGCCTGGGGCGACGCTCCGGAAGCCGGCAGGCTGGTCTACGCTTCCGCCTTCACCGCTCTCGCCGCTTAGGCAAGAGCGTATAGCTGCCCGGCATGCCGCGTTTTCGCCTCGACATCGAATATGACGGCAGCCTTTTCGCCGGCTGGCAGCACCAGGCCGACCAGCCTTCGGTGCAGCAGGCGATCGAGCAGGCGATCGAGAAATTCAGCGGCGAGGCGGTGCGGCTGCGTGCCGCCGGCCGCACCGATGCCGGCGTGCATGCAACGGCCCAGGTGGCGCATGTCGACCTCGCCAAGGCATGGCCTGGTGACAAGGTGCGCGACGCGGTCAACGCGCATCTTCAGGCCGCCGGCGCGCGTGTTGTGATCCTGAAGGCGACGGTCGTTCCCGACGATTTCGACGCCCGCTTCTCGGCCACCGGCCGTCACTATCTCTACCGCATCCTCAACCGACGTGCGCCCTCGGCGCTGGAAAAGGGCAAGGTGTGGTGGGTGCCGAAGCGGCTCGACGCCGTCGCCATGCACGAGGCGGCGAAAGTCCTGCTCGGCCGGCACGACTTCACCACCTTCCGCTCGACGCAGTGCCAGGCCAACAGCCCGGTCCGGACGCTGGAGCGGCTCGATGTCAGCCGGACAGGCGACATGATCGAGGTCAGGGCCTCGGCACGTTCCTTCCTGCACAACCAGGTGCGCTCCATGGTCGGCTCGCTGAAACGCGTCGGCGACGGCGGCTGGACCGAGGCCGACCTCAAGGCGGCGCTGGAGGCGCACGACCGCGCCGCCTGTGGCCAGGTGGCGCCGCCCGACGGGCTTTTTCTCATTGGCGTCGATTATCCCGGATGAGCCAGCAGGCTCTATCCCTGAATAGAGGCCGGAGGCTCTATTCGGAATGGGTCCGGCAGGTCCTGTTCCGAGCCCGGCAGGCTCTACCCGGGAAAGAGCCCGGAAAGGCTCTGAGCCCCGATATCGTCCGGCACGGTGATGCCAAGCAGCATCTGCAGCGCGAACAACACCAGCAGCGAAGCGATGAACATGCCGACGAAAACGGCGGTTCCAACCGCTGCGCCCTTGCCGATCGTCGCAGTGGTCATGCGCCAGGTCAGCACCATCGACAGGGCAAACAACAACAGCGACACAAGGCTCGAGACCTGGCTCGCCGAGGAGAGGAAAAGCCTGACGAGCGCCGAGGGCAGCATCAGCCAGGCGGTGATGGCCGAGGCCCAGTTGCTGGCAACGACGTAGTGGACGAAGCGGCCGCCAATGCCGGCGCGCGGCGCGACCAGGGCGAGCGCGATCAGCGGCAGCACCCAGGAGCCTATGTCGACCGTGGCCAGGCGCAACAGCATGCTGAAGCGCCCCACGAAAGCATCGGGATCACCGATCTCGTTGGCGATGCCGACCCAGCCGACGATCAGCGGCGGCGCGGCAACGATGATGGCGAAGAAAGAATTCCAGAAACCGTCGGCCGACAGGTCGAGCAGGCGCAGGCCATCGACCTTGCCGAGCATCAGCCGCCAGGCACCGAGCAACGAGGCTTGGGTTTCGTCCGCCGAAAGCATGCTGCTCAGCCTTGTCCGAACCAGTCTTCGATGAAGCGCTGGTAGATCCGCGTCAATGTCTCGAGGTCGGCAAGGGCAACGCGCTCGTCGACCATGTGCATGGTCTTGCCGACCAGGCCGAACTCGACCACCGGGCAATAGTCCTTGATGAAGCGTGCATCCGATGTGCCGCCGGAGGTCGACAGCGTCGGTTCCTTGCCAACCGCCGCCTTGATGGAGCCGGCAAGCGTGTCGACCAGCTTGTCGTCACGGGTCAGGAAGACATGGCTCGGCCGATCGCGCCAGACAAGGTCGTAGTCGACCGGCGTCTTCTTGCCCGGCCGGTACTTCTTGCGCTTGGCCGCCTGGTCGAGCCGGTTGTGGATTTCGGCCTGGATGGTCTCGGCCGTCCAGGTGTCGTTGAAGCGGATGTTGAAGGTCGCGGTGGCCTTGGCCGGAATCACGTTGGTGGCCGGGTTGCCGACATCGATGGAGGTGACCTCCAGATTGGTCGGCTGGAAATCCCTGGTGCCCTTGTCGAAGACGGGATGCAGCAAGGCGTCGACCAGACTGATCAGCCCGCGCACCGGATTATCGGCAAGCTGCGGATAAGCGGCATGGCCCTGGCGGCCATTGACCGATATCGAACCCGACATCGAGCCGCGACGGCCGATCTTGATCATGTCGCCCAGTGCATCCGGATTGGTCGGCTCGCCGACGATCGAGGCATCCCATTTCTCACCCCTGGAAGCGGCCCATTCGAGGAGCTTGACCGTGCCGTTGACGGCCGGGCCTTCCTCGTCGCCGGTGATCAGCAGCGACACCGAGCCCTTTGGGCCGCCATTCGCCTCGACATGGCGTGCCACGGCGGCGACGAAACAGGCGATACCGCCCTTCATGTCGACCGCGCCACGGCCATACATCTCGCCATTGGCGATCTCGGCGGCAAAAGGCGGGTGCGTCCAGGCGGCCTCGTCGCCGACCGGCACGACATCGGTATGGCCGGCGAACATCAGATGCGGGCCGTTGCCGGACCGCCTTGCATAGAGGTTCTCGATGTCGGGCGTGCCGTCCTCGGAGAACACCGGCCGATCGACCAGGAAGCCTAGCGGTTTCAACATTGTTTCCAGCGCGCTCAGCGCGCCGCCTTCGGCTGGCGTCACCGAGGCGCAACGGATAAGGGCGGCGAGGTTGGCGGCGGGATCGGTCGGCAGCGTCATGGCAAAAGCGATAGTCGAAAGCTGAGGGCCTGTCACGGCCAGACATGGAGGCCAGTCCAATGGCGGACGATGCCGCCGACATTATGGTTTTCATGTCGTATAGTCGGGCCGGTGCGGAGCGGCAGCATGGCAAACGGGCAAAAAAGGATCGTCATCGCCGGCGCCGGCAGCATCGGCTGCTATGTCGGCGGCTGCCTGGCGCTCGCCGGCAGGCAGGTGATTCTGCTGGCACGGCCGCGTATCGAGGCAGCCGTACAGCAGGGCGGACTGCGCATCAGCGACCTCGAGGGCCGCGATCGCCTGGTCAAGAACGACGTGCTTGGGATCACCGTGGATCCGGCCGCTGCCTTGCCCGGGGCGGACGTGATCCTGGTCACCGTCAAGAGCCGCGCGACACACGAGATGGCAGCGCTCATCAATACCCATGCCCGCCCCGACGCCGTGGTGGTGAGCCTGCAGAACGGCGTCGACAATGCCGACAAGCTGCGCGCCGGGCTCGGCCAGCGAACCGTGCTGGCCGGCATGGTGCCGTTCAACGTGGTGCAGTCACCCGACGGCGAGCTGCCGCTGCGCGTCCACCGCGCCAGCGAGGGCAAGGTGATGATCGAGGATGGCGGCCGCGCCGGCCTTCTCGATGTCGCCGGTCTTCTTAGTGTCGGGGGGCTGGCGGTCGAGACGCATGGCGACATGAAGGCCGTGCTGTGGGGCAAGCTGTTGATGAACCTGAACAACGCCCTGGTGGCGCTGTCGGGCCTGCCGCTTGCGAACGAACTCGCCGACCGGCGCTGGCGGCTGATCCTGGCCGGGCAGATCCACGAGGCGCTGCGCGCGATGAAGGCCTCCGGCATCGCGCCGGCGCGGATCGCCGGCCCGCGGCCGGCGCTGCTGCCAACAGTGCTTCGGTTGCCGGACTGGCTGTTCAAACGGCTGGCGCGGCGCATGCTGGCGATCGATCCCGAGGCGCGCTCTTCGATGTGGGACGATCTGCAGCGCGGCCGGCCGACGGAGATCGATGAGCTGCAAGGGGCGGTGCTCAGTCTCGCTGAAAGAACGGGCACGCCGGCGCCGGTCTTGAAAAGCGTTACCGCTTTGGTGCGCGCGGCGGAAGCGGCGCGGCTTGGCTCGCCGGGCCTGGCGCCGGAACAGGTTGCGCCGCCGGGTGGCTCTCGATCAGGGTGATCTTTTGCCAGATCTTGCGCGACAGGTTGGAGCTCAGATTCTCGATGTCGTTGACGCCATCGATAACCACGTCGTCATTGACCGACTGGGCGAACAGAGCGGCGATCTTGCCGGTGATCGACAGCATTTCGGAGCAATAGTCGAGATAGCGCGCCAGGTCGGCGGCATTGGTGATGCGGGCCGGCGACTGCGCCGTCGGCTTGAAACTGGCCGAAAGCGCCGCCGGATCCTTGGTCAGCTGGTGCATGTCGATGACATGGATCAGCGAGCGCAGGCCGTGGAGCTGGCGAAAGACCCTCTTGCGCTTGATGCGCTCCTCGGTGCGGATCAAGGCCAGAAAGCCAAGCACGGCGAGGATGACGGTGTTGATCGAAGCCTCGATGCCTTGCACCGACTGCACGGCATCGTCGGTTCCGGAAATGCGGTCGAGCGGCAGGATGGTGCCGACGAACAGGAAGATCAGCACCCCGGTGATGAAGGCCGCGACGATGAGGCCGCGCAGCCACCAGATCGGCTCCTCGAGCCCTTTCGCCGCCTTGGCCAGATCGCGCGACAGCGATACCAGCTCGGCGGCCACGCCACGCAGTCCGGCCTTGGGAAAACGTTCCGCGACGCGCCCCTCGAGCCGCTCGGCGGTCTCGATGATCAGTTTCGGATCAAGCGTACGGTAGCGCATGTCCGATCGGTCCTCAGAGCGTGATGCCGAAAAGTGTGAAGCGGCTTTCGGACGACATCATGCTCTATCCCTTTGATTTAGAGCCGGATTCAGATCTCAGGTCGATTCGACCTGAGATCATCCGGCTCTAGGGTTGCGCCGGCTCGTTGGTACGGCGGCCATAGCGGTTGGGCCCAGGCTGCCCTGGAAACAGGCACAGTACAAGAAAGGCGACAATCGAGACGACCGGCACGAACAGGATCAGCGCGGCAATGCCCGGCTTGTCGAGGTCGTGCAGCCGCTTCACCGCCAGCGCGATGTTCGACCATAGCGAGGCAATGAAGGCGATGAAAAAGATGAACGACCACATGTTGCTCTCGGCCGAGCCTTCCGGCACCAGCGTGAAGCGATAGAGCGGGAACGCCTGGATGATGGCGACCAGCAAGCCACCAAGAAAATAGGCCGCGCGACTGACGCGGCCCGATGTCTTGAAGAAAAGCCAGGTGAGATTTGAACTGTCAGGCAAGCGGGTCCGATCCGTATTGATTGGCACCCTTGGCGCCTTCGAGAATGCCGCATTCCACCAGAAACCAGATCGCGCCGATGAAAGGCACCAGAATGATCAGGCTCCACCAGCCGGACTTGCCTCGGTCATGCCAGCGCTT
Source organism: Mesorhizobium loti (assembly GCF_013170705.1). Taxonomy (NCBI): domain Bacteria; kingdom Pseudomonadati; phylum Pseudomonadota; class Alphaproteobacteria; order Hyphomicrobiales; family Phyllobacteriaceae; genus Mesorhizobium; species Mesorhizobium loti. The sequence continues at coordinate 722,619 of NZ_CP033334.1, forward strand.
GGCATAGACGGCGAAGACCGAATAGAGCATGGCCAACGCGTAGAGCAAATAGATAAAGCCGTACGGCATGTGGTTGAATGTCGTACCCAGTATGTTGTCGAGAATTGTGGCGATCACCGCGCCGACGAAAATCACGCCCACGCAAGCCCAGAACTTTGCGCGGTTGATGCGACCCTCATAGCTGGTCAGCAGATACTTCCAGTCCATGTCACCCCTCCATGTTGAACCAGCGCGACCGATTGTCGCGCCGGCGGAAGGTGCGCCCGCCCGGCGGAAAGATCAATCGCGCAGCAATTCGTTGATCGAAGTCTTGGAGCGGGTCTTGGCGTCGACGCGCTTGACGATGACGGCACAGTAGAGGCTGGGGCCGGGTTCGTTGTTTGGAAGAGGCTTGCCGGGCAGCGAGCCGGCGACGACGACGGAGTTTGGCGGCACCTCGCCGTAGAAGATCTCGCCGGTGGCGCGGTCGACGATCTTGGTCGACTGGCCGATGAAGACGCCCATGCCGAGCACCGAACCCTCGCGCACGATGCAGCCCTCGACGACTTCCGAACGCGCGCCGATGAAGCAATTGTCCTCGATGATGGTGGGACCGGCCTGCATCGGCTCCAGCACGCCGCCAATGCCGACGCCGCCCGACAGGTGAACGTTCTTGCCGATCTGGGCGCAGGAGCCGACCGAGGCCCAGGTGTCGACCATGGTGCCGCTATCGACATAGGCGCCGACATTGACGAAGGACGGCATCAGCACGGCGCCTGGCGCGACATAGGCAGAGCGGCGCACGATCGACGACGGCACAGCGCGGAAACCCGCCTTCTCGAAATCGACGGCGCTCCAGCCGTCGAACTTGGAGGGCACCTTGTCCCACCAGACGGCCTGGCCCGGGCCACCCTTGATGACCTCCATCGGGTTGAGCCGGAAAGAGAGCAGCACGGCCTTCTTCAGCCACTGGTTGACGTGCCACTTGCCGTCGGCCTGCCGCTCGGCGACGCGGGCGCTACCGCGATCGAGCAGGTCCAGCGCCGACTGGATGGCGTCGCGCGTCTCGCCGCGTGTCGCGGTCGAAATGGAGTCGCGCTCCTCGAAGGCCTTCTCGATGGTCTTTTCGAGGCTCGCCAGATCGGGCTTCGACATGAATTTGCTCCATTACCAAGCTGTTAAGGGGCTGCGCCTTAACCTGTTTTGAGAGTCGCGCGGACCCCCAGGCATGCTTTGCATGCTTGGGTCTTTGCATGTAGCAGGTTCTTGTCGCAAAACCGCCGGACACTTTTGCGGAACCTGCTTATGTTAAGGCTCAATGGGGGTCAATCGTGGCTGCGTCACGGGACGACGCAAGTAAAGGAATTGGACGGGTGGATTCGATGACTCCCATGGAAAAGGCGGGATGGACGCCGCTGCCGCATTCGGACGAGGATCTGGAGCGGTCGAAAAGCGTGCCGGACACGCCGCAGACGCGGGCCGAGACGTACCGGCTTGCCTGGAACGACCCTGACTTCATGACGCGGCGCGAATTGCGGGCGGTCAGGCTGCAGCTCGAACTTTTGAAACCGGAAATGATCCTGGCCGAGCGTGGCATACGTTCGACGGTGATCCTGTTCGGGGGCGCGCGCCTGCCTGAACCTGGCGGCGAAGCCTGGGCGGCCAAGAACGAGACGCAGAAGAAGAACCTCGAGGAAAACAGCAAATATTACGAGGAGGCGCGCAAATTCGCCCGTCTTTGCTCACAGCAGTCGGCGGCGTCATACTACCGCGAATATGTGGTGGTGACCGGCGGCGGCCCTGGTGTGATGGAGGCCGGCAATCGCGGCGCCGATGACGTTGGGGCGCCGTCGATCGGGCTCAACATCGTGCTGCCGCACGAGCAGGCGCCGAACCCCTATGTGACGCCGGAGCTCTGTTTCAACTTCCACTATTTCGCCATCCGCAAGATGCATTTCGTCATGCGCGCCAAGGCGGTGGCGGTGTTTCCTGGCGGCTTCGGCACGATGGACGAGTTCTTCGAAACGCTGACCTTGATCCAGACCGGACGCATGGAGCGCGTGCCGGTGATCCTGTTCGGCAAATCCTTCTGGAAAAGGGCCATCGACCTCGACTTCCTCGCCGAGCAAGGCACGATCAGCCCCGGCGACCAGGACATCATCGATTTCGTCGACACAGCCGACGAGGCCTGGGGCATTATCAGCCGGTTCTACAAGTTAGGGGAGTAGGGCTGGGAGCTGGAGAATTGAGGAATTGAGGAATTGAGGAATTGAGGAATTGAGGAATTGAGGAAAAAGGGGCCGGATCGTTCTCCAGTTCTTCAATTCCCCAATTCCCCTCCACCTACTCCCTCTCCACAATCGCAGTCAGAAACCCCGCCAGATCGTCGGTGACGAAATCGACATCGTCATCCTGCGCGGGGTCGCGTTCCCAGATCTCGGAAAAGGTCGGCTCGAAATTGCGCGGCACCACCAGCACGGTGGTCATGCCCAGCGCCTTCGGCACCTCCAGGTTGCGGGCGAGATCCTCGAACATCACCGCATTGTGGCCGGTGACCGCGTGCAGTTCGGCGAACTTCTCATAGGTCTGGCGAGCGGGCTTGGGATTGAGGCCGGCGGCGACGATATCGAAGATGTCGTCGAAATGATCGAGGATGCCAAGCTGGCGCGCGGTGCGCTCGGCGTGCTTGCGGTCGCCATTGGTGAAGATGAACTTGCGGCCGGGAAGCTGGCGGATGGCGGTGCCGAGAACCGGGTCGGGCACCAGCCATGAATAGTCGATATCATGCACCTTCTCGAGGAAATCATCGGGATCGATGCCGTGGCGCGTCATCAGTCCGTTCAGCGTCGTGCCGTATTCGAGATAAAGCTCCTTCTGCAGCTTGCGCGCCTCGTCGCGCGGCAACGCCAGCAGCTCCCCGACATAGGCCGTCATCTTGACGTCGATCTGCGAGAACAGATTCGAATGATGCGGATAGAGCGTGTTGTCGAGGTCGAACACCCAGTCGGTGACATGTGCGAAGCGGGCGGGATCAGGCAGCGTGGTCATGCGCTCCTTATGGCATGAAACGGGGATTCTGAAAGGGACTTTATCCACAACTTCCACGCGCTTTTAGTGGTGGAAATGGCCTCACGATTCAAATTTTAAGCAACCGGGAAAGGTGGCCTTCAGGGCTTGCTGGCACAGAGACAGTCCTGTGGGAGCCCGCGATGAACAGCATCATTCTGAAATCCGCCGCTATCGCTTTTGCCTCCGTCGCCGCCTCTCTTCTGCTCACGCTGATCATCGTTCCGGCCATGGGATTTCCGATCAACCGGACGATCTGGCTGACCTCGACCCTCTGCCCGCTGGTCCTTGCATGGGTGGCCTGCATCAGCACCTTCTGGCAGAGCGACAGGCTGAAAAACGCGCACCGCGAACTGGCCCGGGCGCACGCCCAGCTTGCCGCGGCACACCGCCGCTTGTCGGAAAAGGCGAGCCGCGACGACATGACCGGCATGCTCAACCGGGAGAGTTTCTTCGCCGCGCTGGACGGCTCCCGGCGCAAGTCCGACCGCGGGGCGCTGCTGATCATCGACGCCGATCATTTCAAGAAGATCAATGACAGTTTCGGCCATCTGACCGGCGACGACGCCTTGCTGTTGATCGCCGGCGCCATCGAGCGCGGCGTGCGTAGCGGCGACGTGCTCGGGCGCATTGGCGGCGAGGAGTTCGGGGCGTTTCTGGTCGGAGCCACGGAAAAAGAAGCCAAGCGCGTTGCCGAGCGCATTCGCCGCGAGGTCGAGCTGATCCGCTTCCGGCCCGTCGACGAACGGACCATTCCGCTGACCGTCAGCATCGGCGGCACCGTCTGCGGAGAAGATGCAAACGTCTCGGAGCTGATGCGTGCCGCCGACCAGCGCCTCTATCAGGCCAAGCATGCCGGCCGCAATCTGTCGATCCTCGATACGGACATTTCCGCGGCCGCCTGAGCGGCCGGCCCGGCACACCCGCCTGTTAAGGAATTTCTAACCCTGTGTGCATTCGGTTGTACCGCTTGCCCGCCTTTTCGCTGCCTTGAGGCCTGACTTGGCACGATACTGGCGTCTGTGACGATGCGTGTGCCGTTCGGGGAATGGCATGCGCGTCGAAGCCCCTATGCGAGAGACCTGTCATGAGTTTCTTCAAAAAAATGTCACGCCGCACACTCGTGCGGGCGATAATCGCACTGCCTGCCCTGTCCTTGTTCCGCAAGCTGCCCGAGGCCGGCGCCACCCATGCCAGTCGATCCCAGGCCGACCCGAACGAAATTGTCGAGGTCAATGGCTGGATCCTCAGGCGGAGCGACCTGGCATGATCTTCGACAGCTACGAGGCGTACCGCGCAGCCACCTTCAAGCCCAGGGTCTGCATTCTCGGTTCCGGTCCGGCCGGCACCACCATCGCCCGCAAGCTGGGTGCCGCCGGCATCCAGGTCGTCGTGCTGGAGGCCGGTTCGCGCGAGTTCAGCGACGAGTCGCAGGATTTCTACCGCGGCACCACGGTCGGCGACTTCTATTTCGATCTCGACATCACCCGGCTGCGGTATATGGGCGGCAGCTCCAACCACTGGGCCGGCTGGTGCCGCGTGCTCGACAATCAGGATTTCGAGCCGAAGGCCTGGGCACCCGACACCGGCTGGCCAATCCGCCGCGCCGACATCGAGCCCTACTTACCCGAGGTGCACGATATCCTCGAGCTTCCCGATTTCCGGCCTGACGTGCCTATCTCGGACGACATACGCTGGGTACAGCTGATCAAGAGCCCGGCTGTGCGCTTCGGCGAGAAATTCGCCGACGAGCTCGACAAGAGCCGCAACATCGCCGTCGTGCTCAACACCTATGCCACCGAACTTGCCGGCGACGGCAAACGGGTGACCGGCGCCAAACTGTGGTCGAACGGCCAGGATGCCGGCACCTTCAGCGCCGACTATTTCATCGTCTGTACCGGCGGGCTGGAGAATTCGCGCCTGCTTCTGTGGTCGAACCAGCGCTCCAACGGCGGCGTGGTCCCAAACGCCACGGCGCTCGGCCGCTACTGGATGGAACATCCGACCTTCGAGGGCGGCAATGCCATCCTGGCCGACTACAGCGAGTTCGAGGTCGATGCCGTCAACGAAGCCTTCTTCTCGCCGACGCTCGCCGCGATGGAGCGCCTGCGGATCATGAATTTCGGCATCAGGCTGATCGAGACGCCCTATGCCGGCGTCAAGCATGTGATTGCCGACCTCGCCTGCACGGCACCCGACATGGCCGAATGGGTCGCCTATCAGCTCAGCCAGAACCTGCGCTGCGCGGCCCAGCTCTACGTAGCCTGGGAACAGGCGCCGCTGGCCTCCAACCAGATCGAGCTGTCGAAGACCGATGTCGACCATGCCGGCGTGCCGCGCATCGAGTTGCACTGGAAGAAATCGGAGCTGGAACGCCGCACGCTTGTCGAAGGCCTGAAACTCTTCGGCACGACGCTCATCGAGAAGGATCTCGGCCGCGTTCGCCTGATGGACTGGATTGCCAACGCCGAGGACTACCCGACCGACGAGGAGACCGCTGGCCACCATCACATGGGCGGCACGCGCATGGGCACCGACGTTACCAGGAGCGTGGTGGACGCCAACTGCAAGGTGCACGGCATGGACAATCTCTATGTCGGCGGCTCCTCGGTGTTCTGCACCTCGGGTCAAGCCAACCCGACGACGACGATCACCGCGCTGGCCTGCCGGCTGGGGGACCATCTGAGCAAGGTGGTCGCGGTCTGACGGTGCACCGCGAGCCCATTCGCTCCGCTGCAAACCGATATGTCGCCGGAGCCGACAACGGCCCCGGCGGAAGCCCGGCAGGGCCGTCAAAAGCCGTAGATCGCGAGGCGCACCAGCACGGCCGCGGCGGCCAGCGCGACGAGCAGGATGCCGAGGCCGATGGGAGAGCCCCAGCCATACCATTCCATCGCCAGCTTGGCGTATTTGAATTCCTCCTCGTGCGAGAGGGGCGCACGCTGTTGAATCAGGCTCATTTTTCACTCCTTGTCGGCGACCGGCACTTGCCTTGTCGGGGCCCGGGCCGCATATTGTTGCGATAGTCTAAATGTTAGACGGATTGATAGTTAGATGATCGAAATAAATTCGTCAAGTGTGCATCGCGACGAGATGACGGCCGCGATCGGCCTTGCCGTGATGCAATGGCAGGACGCCACGCAGGCCTATGACGAAGCGGTCGGCACGAAGCTTGGATTGAACATGGCCGAACGCCATTGCATCGGGCTGCTCTATAGCGGCCCGCAATCGGCCGGCGCGATCGCGACCGCGACCGGGCTGACGCCGGCAGCGGTAACGGCGCTGATCGACCGGCTGGAAGCGCGCGGCCTGCTGACACGCACGCGCAGCCTTGAAGACAGGCGCAAGGTGGTGATCGAAGCGACCGAGGCGACCAGGGAGCTGTCGTCGCGCTATTACGGCGCCATCGCCAAGGAGGGCGAGAAGGTGATCGCCACCTTCAGCGACGCCGAGCTCGCGACCATATCGCGTTTCATCAACGCGGCCCTCGACCTTCAGCGTGCCCAGCTTGCCCGGCTGAAGGCCGAGCGTGCGGACACCCCTGTGCGATAACGCGCCGTTTATTCGCGCCGTCACCGCAAATGTCTGCGGGGACCCAGACTATTTCGGCTTGACCCCATAGGTGACAAGAAACGCCTCCACCGAGGCGTCCGCGTGCTGTTCCAGTTCGGCCCTGGAGCGCCGGTTGCTTCCCGTGAACATGGCTTCATTCATGGGGATCCAAAGAAGCATTCCAAAAAGATGGCTGGCCGCCAGATAGGGGTCACTGGTCTGTATCAGTCCCCGACTGGTGAGCTTTTGAAAGCAGGACGCCGTCGAGGCAAGCATGCGCTCAAAACCTTTTTCGTACCAACTGCGGCCAAGCTGCGGCATTCGATCCGCGTTGGCGATGATCAGGCGCCGCAGCCTCAACAATTCTTCATCCATGAGCATCGTGATCAGACTTCGGGCAAGCTGCTGCAAGCCGCCTTCCATGAATCTCGCCTCGGAAAGCAGCGTCGTCACGGACTCGATGATGTCGTTGACCTGGGTGGCGGTTGACAGAACGACTTCGCCGAACAGCGTCTCCTTGTCGGTGAAGTGCTTGTAGACGGTCTGCTTGGAAGCCCCCGCCCTGGTGGCGATTTCCTCCATGCTGGTCCCGTCATAACCCTTGCTGATGAACGCCGCCGTGGCCGCCTGGATGATTTCACGATCCTTGCGCGCCGATCTGGTCTCACCGTCGATTTCCATGGAATCCTCCTGACCGGTACTAGACGGTACCGTTCCCGCATGATAGTCACACCCACAGTACTAGACTGGCTAGTACCCGTCAACGAAAGCAGGGCTTATGCCGATGAGCAAAATGATCTTCGTTAATCTACCGGTGCGCGATCTGCAGGCAGCGACCAACTTCTATCTCGCGGTCGGAGGCACACTGAACCCGCAATTCTCGAACGACCAGGCCAGCTCGATCATGTTCTCGGATTCCATTGGGGTCATGTTGCTGACGCACCAGCATTACGGCCAGTTCACCACGCGTCAGATCGGCAACGCCAGGCGCGACAGCCAGATGCTGATCGCCCTCACCGCCGGCAGCAAGGACGAGGTCAATGCGACGATCGAGAAGGGCGTGGCGGCCGGCGGCCGCGCCGATCCCAATCCGGCGCAGGACCTCGGTTTCATGTACAACCGCCACATCGAAGATCCCGATGGCTACGTCTGGGAGTTCTTGTGGATGAACCCCGCCGCCATGCAATAGCCTGACGGGGTCACAGCGTCCAAAGCGCGTCGCATTGAAACAGATTCATGCGACGTGCTCTGGGTCTTTGGGCGAGATGTATCAGACCGTCGCCGGGTCGAGCGCCGGCTGGCCCTTGCGGCGCGCCACGATCGCCTCGAAATCGGCGCCCTGGAAGGCATCGCGCAGGGCGTCGAAGGACGGCAGCACGAAATAGGCGCGCTGGAACTTGTCGATCTCGTAACCGGTACGCATCACCGTTTCGAGGTCGAAGGGCACGTGATGGGCGTCCTTGCCCTCGACGGCGAACTGCAGTTCGGTGAAGGATGACATCAGGCCGGCGCCAAAGGCTTTCAACGGCTGGCCGGCCTCCTGCATGAGGCCGTATTCGGCCGTGTACCAGTAGAGCCTTGTGATCATCTCGTCACCGCCGAGCGCGATGATGTCGCCGGCCCTCTTGCCATACATCTGCATGAAATCGGCGAATACCGGCTGCGACAGCACCGGCACGTGGCCGAAGAAATCATGGAACATGTCGGGCTCGACGATGTAGTCGAGTTCCTGCCTGGTGCGCAGCCAGTTGGTGACCGGGAAGCGGCGATTGGCCAGATGATCGAAGAAGGGGGCGGCGGGAATGAGACCCGGCACCGCGACGATCTCCCAGCCGGTCAGCTTGCGCAGCTTGGCGCTGACATCCTCGAAATCGGGGATGCGGTCGAGCAGGCCGAGCTTGTCGACACCGTCGAGATAGGAATGATGGGCGAGCTTGCGCGTCAGTTTGGTCTGGCGGTCGCACAAAGTGCGCCATACCGCCTGTTCCTCGGCGCTGTAATCATAGCCCTGCGCCACGGTGAAATCGGCACGGCAGACCGAATAGTCGCCGCGCAACCCCTGTGCCGCGCAGTCGCGGGCATATTCGGCAACGGTCATCGTCGTCATGGTTTCCTCCTGGCAGATCATCGATTGCTGACGTGCCAAGAGGCTAGCCGGATTCGTCGAGGCAAATCGGTTTTGATGATGGTTCGGCGGCGATATTGGAGATAATATTCACTCACAATCCGCGCAGAAGGAGTGAAAATGCCTCAATTCGACGATTTCGAGATCAAGATGCTCGATGTCCTGCAACGTGATGGCCGCAAGCCGGTCTCCGAGCTGGCGCAAGAGATCGGCCTGTCGACGACGCCATGCGCACGACGCTTCGAGGCACTGCAGGACGCCGGCATCATCAAGGGCTTTGCAGCCGTGATCAGCCGCCGCGCGGTCGGTCTTATGGTCGAGGTGTTCATCCAGGTCCGCCTTGTCAGCCACAGCGACGGCTCGCCCGAGAACTTCATTGCCGCCGTGCAGCGCATGGACGAGGTGTCCTCGTGCTGGACGATGACCGGCGACCACGATTTCCTGCTGCACGTGATGGTGCCGTCGGTCGACGAGCTCAACGCCTTCGTCATGCACCGGCTGATGCGGCTCGACGGCGTGCGCGACGTCCATACCCAACTGGTGCTGCAGAACATCAAGGGGCCAGGCCACGTGCCGCTCGCGCATCTCAGGCGATGACGGCGCCAGCCTTCCTCGTTGCCTGGGGAAAAGCTGCACGCAAACTGCTGAAACGAGCCCATCCGGGGTCCACATCCCGGATCAGCATACGCGGACCATCTCTCCATGAGGTCCGCCATGAAAATCGTCCTGATCAATCCACCGCACACCGCCATCGGCAGCCGCGTGCCCGACGACCATCTGCCGCCGCTCGGCCTGCTGGCGATCGGTGGCCCGCTGATCGATGCCGGTCATGACGTGCGGCTCGTCGATGCCGAATTCGGGCCGATGCCGCTCGAGAAAGTGGTGGGCGACGCTCTGCACGACTTCCCGGACTTCGTCCTGATCGGCCATTCCGGCTCGACCTCGGCGCACCCGACCGCCTTGCTGATCGCCGCGATGGTCAAGCAGCGCGAGCCGGCGACCATCATCATCTATGGCGGCGTTTTCCCGACCTATCACTGGCACGACATTCTGGCTGCGACGGATGTTTTCGACTTCATCGTGCGCGGCGAGGGCGAGGCGACCGTGGTGGCGCTGGTCGAGGCGCTGGAGATGCACCAGCCGCCGGCGAGCGTGGCGGGTGTCGCCTTTCGCGACGCTCTGCGCCGGCCCTTCGCCACGCAGGCGGCGATGACCATTGCCGAGCTCGATGCCTACCGTGTCGGCTGGGAGCTGATCGACCATGACAGGTACAGCTATTGGGGTGGCAAGCGCGCGGTGGTGATGCAGTTTTCGCGCGGCTGCCCGCATCTGTGCAACTATTGCGGACAGCGCGGCTTCTGGACCCGCTGGCGGCATCGCGATCCCAAGAAATTCGCGCGGGAGATCGCCTGGCTGCACCGCGAACACGGCGTCGAATTGATCAATCTCGCCGACGAGAACCCGACGGTTTCCAAGAAGGCCTGGCGCGCGTTCCTCGACGCGCTGATCGCCGAGGACGTGCCGGTGCTGATCGTCGGCTCGACGCGCGCCGACGACATCGTGCGCGACGCCGACATACTGCATCTCTACCGCAAGGCCGGTGTCATCCGCTGGCTGCTTGGCATGGAAAACACCGACGAGCAGACGCTTCAATTGATCCGCAAGGGCGGCAGCACCTCATCCGACCGCGAGGCGATAAGGCTGCTGCGCCAGCACGGCATCCTGTCGATGGCGACCTGGGTGGCGGGGTTCGAGGATGAGGGGCTTCGCGACCTGTGGCGCGGCTTTCGCCAACTCATCGCCTATGACCCCGACCAGATCCAGGCGCTCTATGTGACGCCGCATCGCTGGACGCCGTTCTTCCGCATCGCGCGCAACCGCAAGGTCATCCAAGAAGATGCCCGGCTGTGGGACTACAAGCACCAGGTGCTGCACATGACGCGGCTGAAGCCGTGGATGCTGTTCTTCAGCGTCAAGCTCATCGAACTTGCCGTGCAGTCCAGGCCGAAGGCGCTGGCGCGCATCCTGTTCCATCCCGATCCCGAGCAGCGCCACTCGATGCGCTGGTGCACCAAAATGGGCCGCCGCGTCTGGTTCCGCGAGGTCTGGGGATTTCTGGCCCGCGACGGCAGGACGAAGGACGGGCCGACGCTTGCCGAATTCTGGGGCGCGCCGCAGGACGCCGAGGAAGAATCGATGACCGTTCGGCGCGCGGTGCCGAAACGGGCGCTTTCCACCGCAAATCGCGAACCGCCGGAGAAAAGATTAGCCGGCTGATATTTTACTAGGGCACGATCAACGTGCCGGCGCCGTGCTCTGTAAAGAGTTCGAGCAGCACCGAATGGGGCGTCTTGCCGTTGAGGATGACGACGCCTTCGACACCGCGCTCGATCGCCTCGATGCAGGTCTCGACCTTGGGAATCATGCCGCCCGAGACCGTGCCGTCCTTGATCAGCGCCCTGGCCTCGGCGACGGTCAGCTCGTCGATCAGCTTCTTGTTCTTGTCGAGCACACCCGGCACGTCGGTCAGAAACAGCAGGCGCGAGGCCTTGCAGGCGCCGGCGATGGCGCCCGCGAAGGTGTCGGCATTGATGTTGTAGGTGTGACCGTCGCGGCCGGGCGCCACCGGCGCCAGCACCGGGATCATCTCGGAGCGCGCCAGAAGGTCGAGCAGCGTGCGGTCTACCTCTACCGGCTCACCGACAAAGCCGAGATCGAGCACGCGCTCGATGTTGGAATCCGGGTCGATCATGGTCTTGCGCGCCTTTTCGGCGAACACCATGTTGCCGTCCTTGCCGCACAGGCCGATCGCCCACTCGCCCTCGGCATTGATCAGCGCGACGATCTCCTTGTTGATCGAGCCGGCCAGCACCATCTCGACGATCTCCACCGTCTTCTGGTCGGTGACGCGCAGCCCACCTTCGAATTTGGATTCGATGCCCATCTTGGTCAGCATGGCGCCGATCTGCGGGCCGCCGCCGTGAACGACGATCGGGTTGACACCGGATTGCTTCAACAGCGCGATGTCGCGGGCGAAAGCCTTGCCGAGTTCGATGTCGCCCATGGCGTGCCCGCCATATTTCACCACGACGGTCTTATGCTCGTAGCGCTGCATGTAGGGCAGGGCTCGCGACAGCAGGGCTGCCTGCATCTCGGCGGTGGCGGCGATGTCCGTCATCGGGGCGGTTCCCTGGCTTTTGGTTTGTGCATGCCGCTGCTCCAAAACCGCTAGGCATTTTGGGCCGACCTGCATCAGGTAAGGACGGCGGCGTCTTAGCGGGAATTGGCGCAGGGGGCAAATGGCATTGCTGTCATATTCGAACGTCTCACGACGTCGTCATCGCGACGGAACCATCAGGGGCGCCCTACGGCCCAGCCAACCCGAAATCTTCTCCATCTGCGCGGCGAAGGACAAAAGCGTCTCCTCGTCGCCCGGACGGCCGGCGGCCTGAATGCCGAGCGGCAGGCCGGCGTCGGTGACATGTACTGGCAGCGCGATAGACGGCTGGCCGCTGACATTGTGGATCGCCGGCCAGTGCGTGAACAGAAGGCTCTTGTCCATCAGCTGTCCGAACAGCGGCTTGAGCTTCAGCAGGGGCGTCAGGTGAAGCTTGTCGAGCAGGTTCTCGATCGGTTCATCGGCGCCTTTCGGATCCATGGCGCCGCAGGCGAGCGGCGGGTGGGCGATGATCGGCATCAGCACCGCGTCATAGTGCGCGGTTTCCTCGATCATCCGCCGCGAAGCGGCATGGAGCCGCTGCAGGCCGGCATAGGTCTCGCCGGCCGAGACCATTTCGCCCAACCGGCCCAGCACCCGCGTGGCGCGCTCGATATCGCCGGTGACGGAACGGCCGACGCGCAGCGCTTCCGCTCGCAGCATGCCGGCGACGGCCGAAGCAACCGTCCTGCAGAAGTCGGCGAAGAAGTCACGGTCGATGAAGGGCAGGTCGATCTCTTCCACCGTATGGCCGCCCTCCCGCGCAAGCGCCACCGCCATGTCGAGCGCCTTCATTGTTTCGGCCGAGATCGGCAGGCCAAGCGGCGACTTGCGATAGACGGCCAGCCTCAGTTGGCCCGGGTCGCGCGCGGCGGCGGCGGCGAACGTGCCCTTCGGCGGCAGCGCGGCATAGGGCGACAAGGAGTCCGGGCCATGGGTGAGGTCGAGCAGCAGCGCGGTGTCGCGCACCGAGCGGGTGACAGCATGGTCGACCACCATGCCGTACCAGCTTTCGCTCACCAGCGGCGTCAGCGGGATGCGGCCGCGCGAGGTCTTGAGGCCGACCAGGCCCGTGCAGGCGGAGGGCACCCGAATCGAGCCGCCGCCATCGGAGGCATGCGCCACCGGCACCACGCCGGCGGCGACCAGGGCTGCCGCGCCACCCGACGAGCCGCCGCTGGTGTGGCCGGTATTCCAGGGATTGCGGGTGATGCCGAAGGCCTTTGATTCAGTCATCAGCCGCAGCCCGTGCTCCGGCGATGTCGAGGTGACGATCGGGATCAGCCCGGCGGCAAGGTAGCGGTCGGTCATCACCGAATTGACCCCGGGCACCCAGGCGGGAATGCGGCTGCCGCCATGCGACGGCACGCCCTTGATGGCGATGCCGAGGTCCTTGATGGCGAAGGGCACGCCGGCCAGCGGCAGGGAGCGGTCGATGGTCCTGGCCCGCGCCCGCGCGGCCTCGTAGAGCGGCTCGGCCGTGGCATTGATTTCGGGCCGCGTGGCCTCGGCGCGCGCGATCGCCGCTTCGGTCAGCTCGATCGCCGACAGTTCGCCCCTGCGCACCAGATCGGCGAGGCCGGTTGCGTCTTCTTCCCAAAGGGTCCGTTCGACCGACATCAGCGCTCCCTGCTTTTGGACAAGCTAGCCAGCGGCGATTCCCTTGGCAATCGAAGCCGCCACCGAACGCCGGAGCTTCATGTGCACGGAATATTTCCGGCGTTGCAAATACAACGCAATCGCCTAATTTGGCTCGCATGACGCCGCAGGACATCTCGAAGCTGATCGTCCGGACTTCGATGAAGGATCGGGCTGCGTTCGATCTGCTCTACCGGCAGACCAGCGCGAAACTTTTCGGCGTCTGCCTTCGTGTATTGAACGATCGGGGAGATGCGGAAGAAGCGTTGCAGGAAGTCTTCGTCAAGATATGGACGAAAGCGGATCGTTTTGCTGTTTCCGATCTGAGCCCGATCTCCTGGCTGGTGGCAATCGCACGCAACCACGCGATCGATCGCATCAGGGCGCGGCGCAAGCCAGCCGCCGATATCGATGCCGCGCTCGATGTGGCCGATCCGGCACCGGGACCTGAAGCGATGGCGGTGGCGGGCGATGAATCCGAACGCATCCATCATTGCCTCGATGAGCTGGAGAAGGACCGGGCGGCGGCCGTCCGGGGCGCTTATCTCAAGGGCGAAAGCTATGCCGAACTGGCGGAACGCCACGGCGTGCCGCTGAACACGATGCGTACCTGGCTGCGCCGCAGCCTGATGAAACTCAGAGAATGTCTGGAAAGATGACGCTGGCAGAGGACAATGGACCGGAACGTGGAGGCGACGACCTGTTCGCCGCCGAATACGTTCTTGGCGTTCTGCCGGCGGAAGAGCGGCAGATCGCGATCAGGCGCATCGATACCGAAGCCGAATTCGCACGGCTCGTCGACGGCTGGGAGGTTCATCTCTCGCCGCTGGGCGCGGCGTATCCGGAAATCGAGCCGCCGGCTTCGGTGAAGCCGGCGATCGATCGCCGGTTGTTCGCATCGACCGCGGCCACTTCAGTCGACGCACGCGCCGGCCTGTGGTCCAGCCTCGCCTTCTGGCGCGGCCTTGCCGCGGCGGCGGTCGCGGCGCTGGCGATCTACATTGCCATCCCTTACGTCAACCCGCCGGTCGCACTGCCGCAGGGACGGCTCGTCGCCTCGCTGGCTGCCGATGGCAGCGACGTCAAATATCTCGCGGTTTACGATGCCGCGCATCACGAGGTCGGCCTGTCGCATGTCTCCGGCGAGCGTGCCGCCGGCAAGGATTTCGAACTTTGGATGATCGAGGGCAAGAATCCTCCGGTGTCGATGGGTGTCATCCCGGTCGGGTCGACAGCGCATATTGTCGTCTCGCCGGCAGCCCAGCAGAAGCTTGCCCAGGGTGCGGTGCTGGCCGTCAGTCTTGAGCCCGCCGGTGGTTCGCCAACTGGGCAGCCCACCGGGCCGGTGGTGGCCGCGGGCGACCTGAAGAGCATCTGACCTCGCTTCTCACCGCGAAGCCGTCGCCAGAACAATTCCAATGTATCTTATGTCATGCGCGTCTAAACAAACGCGTAAGCCGGCAAAATGTTGCGTCGAATAGACCTCTTCTCCCGCCCGATTAAATTGAAAATCCAAAAATATTCTGAAACTCCCGCGTTTGTGTTCCGTATCTCCTCGCGTCCCCAAGAATGGGAAGAGAAACCCGAGGAGTTTGAACATTATGCGTAGATTCGCCACCCTTTTGCTCGCCGGTACGATCGCTGTCTCCGCGCTTGCCACCGCCGCCTATGCCGAAAACCCGATGGTCGGCGGCGCCGCCATGTATGCCAACAAGACCATCGTCGAGAATGCCGTCAATTCGAAGGATCACACGACGCTGGTCGCCGCCGTCAAGGCTGCCGGCCTGGTTGAGACCCTGCAGGGCGCCGGTCCTTTCACAGTGTTCGCGCCGACCAACGAGGCCTTCGCCGCATTGCCGGCCGGCACGGTCGACACGCTACTCAAGCCCGAGAACAAGGACAAGCTCGTCAAGATCCTGACCTGCCATGTCATCGGCGCCAAGGCGATGGCGGCGGACGTGGCCTCGATGGCCAAGGCCGATGGCGGCACGCACAAGGTCAAGACGGTCGGCGGTTGCGAGCTGTCGCTCAAGGCCGATGGCGGCAAGGTCACCGTCACCGACGAGAATGGCAATGTCGCCAATGTAACGATCGCCGATGTCGAGCAATCCAATGGCGTCATTCACGTCATCGACAAGGTTCTTCTGCCGAAGATGTAACAAAGGGCTTGCCGCGCACGAAGATACAGCAAGAGCTCTCCGTCGATCGCGTCGTCCCGCTCCCGTGATGCGCAGTCGACACGCATGCTCCGCGCCGCCCACGATCAACCGTGGAACGGCGCGGAGTGTCGTTTTAGGGCAAACCGTCACCGGCTTTTGATTTCCGCGTGGCGGTATAGTTTGGCAAAAGAGAAGACAGGAGGAACTGGCCATGAACCGTCGCGACTTTCTTTTGAGCGGTGCCGCCACCATCGGCGTCGTCGGGGCCGCGTCAACCCTGCTGCGCATGAGCAGCCCGCAAGCCGCACAGGCCGCCGAGAAATTCGAGATCACCAAGACAGACGATGAGTGGAAAGCGATCCTGTCGCCGGCCGCCTTCGACGTGCTGCGCAAACAAGGCACGGAGTATCCGGGCACCAGCCCGCTGCTCAACGAGCACCGCAAGGGCATTTTCGCCTGCGCCGGCTGCGATCTGCCGGTCTATCCCTCGGAGACGAAGTTCGATTCCGGCACCGGCTGGCCGAGCTTCTGGCAGGAGATCGCCAACGGCATCAGCAAGACCGAGGACCGGTCGCTCGGGATGACACGCACCGAGGTGCATTGCCGCCGCTGCGGCGGCCATCTCGGCCATGTCTTCGACGATGGCCCGGCGCCGACCGGCCTGCGCCATTGCATCAACGGCGTGGCGCTGAGCTTCAAGCCCGCCACGGCCTGAACAGGCTATACATGAAAAAACTCCGGGTCTTGCGGCCCGGAGTTTTTTTGCGCTGTCAGGGTTTCGGGCGTGGACTGGAGGAACTTCCCGAAACCGCTGCCGGCGGATGGATCTCTATTCAATGCCCGCCGCCGCCGCCACCACCGGGCG
Source organism: Mesorhizobium loti (assembly GCF_013170705.1). NCBI lineage: Bacteria > Pseudomonadati > Pseudomonadota > Alphaproteobacteria > Hyphomicrobiales > Phyllobacteriaceae > Mesorhizobium > Mesorhizobium loti. The sequence goes on from NZ_CP033334.1 coordinate 739,220, forward strand.
CGGCCGGCTTGTTGATCAGCATGGTGAACAGGCCGAGCGTCGCGAACAGCACGGTCAGCATGTAGAACACGTCCATGAAGGACAGCAGCGCCGCCTGCTGCTGGACCATGCCCGACAGCTTGGAGATCGCCGCGCTGGCCGCATCGAGGCCGGTGGTCTGCTCGAAGTTGAGCGTCATGTTCTGCAGCTTGGTCTGCGCGGCCGCACTGCCCCACTGCACATGCTCGGAGAGCCTTGCGTAGTGGAAGGCGTTGCGATCGATCAGCACGGTGTTGATAAGGGCAAGGCCGACCGCACCGCCGAGGTTGCGGGTGAGGTTGAACAGGCCGGACGCATTCTTCAGCCGGTCCGGCGGCAAGGTGCCGAGCGCGATGTTGTTGATCGGCACCATGCACAGCATCATCGAACAACCGCGCAGGATCTGCGGGATGAGCAGCTCGTAGAAATCCCAGTCGGCGGTCAGATGCGTCATCCACCAGGTGCCGGTGGCGAAGCCGAAGAAGCCGATCATCATCATCAGCCGCAAATCCATCTTGCTCGACAGGATGCCCGAGATCGGGGCGGTGACGAACATCGCCAGGCCGCTGACGAACAGCGCCTCGCCGATCATCATCGAATCGTAACCCCGGATACGGCCAAGGAAGACCGGATAGAGATAGGTCAGGCCGTAGAGACCGATGCCGATGACGAAGGAAAACAGCGAGCCGAAGGCGAAGTTGATGTTGCTGAACGCCCTGAGGTCGACGATGGGTTCCTCGGCGGTGAAGACCCGCCAGAAGAAGACCACCGCGCCGACAGTCATGACGATGGCGCAGATGAACACCCCCTGGTCCTGCAGCCAATCATTGTTCGGGCCTTCCTCAAGCACATATTCCATGCAGCCCAGGAAGGCCGCCATGCCGGCGAGGCCCCACCAGTCGAACTTGTTGAACAGCTTGAGATTGGGCTTGTCGAAATCGATCAGCGACCAGGCGGCGGTCGCCACCAGGATGCCGGGCACGACATTGACCAGGAACAGCCAGTGCCATGAAAAGGCGTGACTGATATAGCCGCCGACGGTCGGACCGATGGTCGGCGCCAGCGTCGCCACCAGGCCGATCATCGGCGAGACGATGGCGCGGCGCGAGGGCGGGAAGATGGTGAAGGCCGCGGCAAAGACGCTCGGGATCATGCCGCCGCCGATGAAGCCTTGCACGGCGCGGTAGACGATCATCTGGTCGATGTTGGTGGCGGTCGCCGCAAGGGCGCTGGCCGCGGTGAAGCCGGCGGCGGCGATGGTGAACAGCACGCGCGTCGAGAGCATGCGGCTGAGGAAGCCGGACAGCGGGATCATGACCACCTCGGCGATCAGGTAGGCCGTCTGCACCCACGGGATTTCGTCGGAGCTGGCGCTGAGGCCCGCCTGGATCTCGGCCAGCGAGGCCGAGACGATCTGGATGTCCAGGATCGCCATGAACATGCCGAACACCATCGCCAGGAAGGCGATGATACGGCGTGTGGAAATGGTGTCGGGGACCGCCGGCCGTGCCGGCGGCGCTCCTGCGGTGACTGTTGCGGTTGCCATTGCGTGGGAGCCTCCTTGAGGCCGGGCGGCTCGGTGCTCAATCAGCCACCGAGCCGCCCTCCGAAAAGCGCTTAGTTGGTTGTGGCGACAGGTGCGGTGCGGCTGTCGACGTTGACGACAACGCTCAAGCCCGCGCGCAGCTTGCCGGTCTTCAGGGCATCGGCCGGGACGTCGATGCGCACCGGGACGCGCTGCACGACCTTGGTGAAGTTGCCGGTGGCGTTTTCCGGCGGCAGAAGCGAGAAAACCGCTCCCGAAGCCGGAGCCAGCGACGAGACGGTTCCCTGGATGGGCTGGCCGTCGATGGCGTCGACCGAGATGTTGACCTTTTCGCCGGGAACCAGCCGGGCAAGCTGGGTCTCCTTGAAGTTGGCGACGATGTAGAGCTTGTCCATCGGCACGACGACGGCGAGCTTCTGGCCGGGGCTGACGAGATCGCCCTGCTCAACCGAGCGGTTGCCGACGACGCCGTCATAAGGCGCCTTGAGCACGGTGAAGGACAGGTCGCGCGCGGCCTTGTCGCGGTTGAGCTGCAAGGAGGCGAGCGTGCTCGCCGACTCGGCGCGCTGCGCCTCGAGCACACTGATATTGGCCTGCGCGGCGGCGATCTGGGCATCGGCACCGACGAGAGCGGCATTGGCCTGGTCGAGCGCGGTCTGGGCGTCGTCCAGTTGTGCCTGCGTGCCGACATGCGTCTTGACCAGCTGCGCGGCGCGCTGCTGGGCCCGACCGGCATTGTCGGCCGCGGCCTGATCGGCGACCTTCTGCGCCTGCGCCTGCTGCAGGGAGGCCTGCGCGGCCTTGGTCTGGGCGTCGATGCGGTCAAGCGTCTTCGACAGCGTGGCGATCTGCGCCTCGGCCTGCGCGACAGCGATCTTGTAGTCGCCATCGTCGATGGTCAGCAGCGGATCCCCAGCCTTGACCAGCTGGTTCTCGCTCACCTTGACCTGGTCGACATAGCCGGAAATCTTGGGCGAGACGAACGCCATGTCGGCCTGGACATACGCGTCGTCGGTCGAGATCATGAAACGGCCCGTGGTCCAGTAGTCGTAGCCGTACCAGGCGCCGCCGCTCAGCAGGGCAAGGCCGATGATCGGCAGTAGGAAGGAGCGCACCGAGCGCTTCTTCCTGACCGGAGCTTCAGCCGCCGGCGGCGGTGCGACCGGCTGGACGGGAATCTCCGGTGCTTCCGTCGCCGGAGCGACCTTGGCGCTGGGGAAAGGGCGGACTTCGGCGGTGGTGGGCGCGTTCGAGGACATGACATCTCTCTAAAGTAATAATACTGAACCGTTCGGTTCGATCTGGGCGTTGACATAGCGTGAAAAGAGGACCATATCAAGAGGCAATCGAACCGGTTGGTTCGAATTATTTCGAGGTGTTACCCCATGGCCGAAACCAAAGCCGAAACCTCAGCCAATATCGAAAAGGAACAGTGCGACCTGCTGGACAGCCTGCGCCGCGGACGCCCTGCGGCCGGACAGGACCCGGTCAAGCGCAGCCAGATCATCGATGGCGCCCGCCGTGTCTTCATAGACAAGGGCTTCGAGGCCGCCTCGATGAACGACATCACGCGCGAAGCCGGCGTGTCGAAAGGCACCATCTATGTCTATTTCGCCAACAAGGAAGAGCTGTTCGAGGCGCTGATCGAGGAAGAGCGCGGCACCATCTTCAAGAACATGTACGACATGCTCGACCGCGCCGACGACCTGCGCCAGACGCTGGTGAAGTTCGGCAAGGTGCTGTCCATGAAGATCACCTCGGCCAAGGTCATCCAGGCCCAACGCACCGTGATCGGCGCCTCCGACAGGATCCCCGACATGGGCGCGCGTTTTTACGAACGCGGACCCAAACGCGGCCATGACAAGGTGGTGGAATTCCTCAATGCCGCCATCGAACGCGGCCTGCTCGAGATCGACGATGTCGATCTTGCCGCCTACCAATTCACCGAACTTTGCCTGGCCGGCCTTTTCCGGCAGTGCATCTTCGCCTACCGGACCAAGGCGCCGAACCAGGATGAGATCGACCACATCGTCCGGTCGGGGGTCGCCATGTTCCTGAAGGCCTACGGCACCGAAAGGCTCGCCGAGGAGGAAAGCCACCAGATGATTGCCCTGGAGGCAAAGGCATAGGGCCAGCCGGGCGGCTCATCGGGACCGGCCCGATCTCCCTTCCCTAGCCGCCATTGGCGGCAAGCACGATCGCGGCCTGCAATTCCTCCAGGCCTTCGCCCTTTTCCGATGACGTCGCCAGGACGAATGGAAACGCCGCAGGACGCTTCTTGATCTTCTGCAGCGTCTCCTCGATCAGCCGCGGCACGCCGGCGACCTTGATCTTGTCGGTCTTGGTCAGCACGATCTGGTAGGATACCGCCGCCTTGTCGAGCAGCGACAGCACTTCGTCGTCCTTGGCCTTGATGCCGTGGCGGGCATCGATCAGCACATAGACCCGCTTCAGCGTGACGCGGCCCTTGAGATAGTCGAAGACCAGTTTGGTCCATTCGTCGACCTTCTCCTTGGGCGCGGTGGCGTAGCCGTAGCCCGGCATGTCGACCAGCGCCATCGGCGGCAGGTCAGCGCCCTCGCCCGAAAATCCGTCCGGTACGAAATAGTTGAGTTCCTGCGTGCGCCCCGGGGTGTTGGAGGTGCGCGCCAGCCCCTTCTGGTTGACCAGAGCGTTGATCAGCGAGGACTTGCCGACATTCGAGCGGCCGGCGAAGGCGATTTCCGGCGGCCCTTCCGGCGGCAGGAATTTCATGGCCGGCACGCCGCGGATGAAAATCCACCCGCGCGTGAACAGGTCGGTGCCGATCACGGTGCTGTTTTGAGCGTTCAAGCTGCTGCCTCCAGAAGAGAGATATCGGCGCCCCTGATGGCATCGAGGTTGCGGCCGATCTTGTCCACCGGCCAATCCCACCATGCCAATGCCAGCAGCCGCCTGATCGTCCTGTCGTCGAAACGCATCTTCACCGTCTTGGCCGCGTTGCCGGCAACAATCGCATAGGGCGCAACATCATGCGTCACCACGGATTTGGCGGCGATGATGGCGCCATGGCCGATCTCCACGCCGGGCAGGATCACCGCCTCCATGCCGATCCAGACATCGCTGCCGACCACCGTGTCGCCACGCACCTCCCTCGACCATGTCGCCGGGTCAAAGCCCTTTTCCCAGCCATGGCCGAAAATGTTGAACGGATAGGTCGAAAAGCCTGACATTGCGTGGTTGGCGCCGTTCATGATGAAGCGCGCGCCTTCGGCGATGGCGCAGAACTTGCCGATAATGAGCTTGTCGCCGATGAAGGGATAGTGGTGAAGCACGCATTTGCGCGCGAATTGGTCCGGCCCGTCCGGGTCGTCATAATAGGTGAACTCGCCGATCTCGATGTTCGGCTCCGTCACCAGCGGCTTCAGGAAGCCGACACGCGTGTGCATCGGGATCGGATGCTTGATGTCGGGGTTGGGTCCGTCCATATCGGTTCGTCCGGGAATTGGCAGACAGGCGCATCCGCGGCCGGAGGCGCCTGGTCAAAATAACGTGATCCGCCCTATAGCACCAATCGGCCGGGGAGCCAGTCTCCCGTGGCGAGCAAACTCATTTGTTGCCGCGGCAGATCACGATCGGATTGGACAGCGCGCTGTCGAAACCGCTGCCCTGATAAACGGTGACATTCGAGGCTCCGGGCGGCAGCAGGAAGGTGCCTTCGACGACTTTCTGGTCGCCTGATGCCATGTGGAGAGCCCAGCTAAACGTGCAGAATTGCGGCGGTGCCTTGGGTTCAACGTGGCTGCAGTTCAGTTGCGCGCCGCCCAGCATCGCGGCGCCACCGCAACTGACCGCGTCCTTCGCGACCGCCGCGCCCGGGCACCCGATAAGCGCCGTCACGGCCGCGATCCTGATCCAATTCATCGTCGAAGTCCTTGCCGGAAAATTCGCGCCGCGAGGCGTCTTCTCCGCACCGTGGCCCATGAAATTTTTCTTCCGCGCGGCTTAGTGCGTCTTGCGCGCGCCGTCCAGCAGGATTATGTGCATGATGATAATGAGCATGCTCACGAAAAGTTGTCCGTAGATCCTGACCTCCTCCCATGTCCCCCTCGCCAAATATCAGCTTCGTGCTGCACGACGTTGCGCGCTTGCTTCGGAAGCGGTTCGAGCAGCGTTCCCGGACATCGGGGCTGACCCGCGCCCAGTGGCAGGTGCTGGCCTATCTCTGCCTGCATGAAGGCATTCACCAGAACAAGCTCGCCGACCTCATCGAGATCATGCCGATCACGCTTGCGCGGCTGCTCGACAAGATGGAGGCGCGCGGCTTCATCGAACGCCGGCCCGACCCCACCGATCGCAGGGCGTGGCTGCTTTACCTGACCCCGCGGGCCCATCCGCTGCTCGATACCATGCGCGGCAACGGCCAGAAAACCCGAGACGAGGCCTTCGCCGGCCTTTCGTCTGAAACACAGCAGCATCTGCTGCAGACCCTAAGCTTGATCAAATCCAATCTGCTCGCGGCTTGCACCCAGCCGGCCGTCGACCGGGAGAACGTACATGGCTGAATCAACATCCCCAAAGAAGCCTGCCGAGGATGACCCTTCAACGGGTCGCGCCGGCGACCAGATCATCCTGCTGGACAGCGAGCGCGAACAGAGGCGCGCCAATGTCGTCATCGACAATGACGAGCTGGAAGCTCCGGTTGCGCTGGAACCCGCGGCACTCGAGGCTCCGGCCAAGGAGCCGCAGCCACAGCAGGCCCCTGCCGCCCTTGCCCCTCCTGCTCCTGCCCCGGCCAAGCCGAAGCGCGGCCTGACGCGGCCGGTGCTTTTTGCCCTGCTTCCCGTCGCGCTGGCCGTCGGCGGCTATTATTACGTCACCGGAGGCCAGGTGATGACGACCGACAATGCCTATATCCAGGCGCAGTCGCTGGGCGTGTCCACCGACGTCTCCGGCACCGTGCAGGAGATCGACGTGCACGAGAACCAGGCTGTAAAGAAGGGCGACGTGCTCTTCCGCCTGCGGCCGGCCTCTTTCGAAACCGCTCTTGCAGCCGCCCAGGCCCAGCTCGGGACCGTGCGCAATCAGGTACTGACCCTGCAGGCCAGCTACCAGCAATCGCTGTCGCAAATCGAGCAGGCCGAGGCCGACATTCCCTATTACGAGGCCGCCTTCCAGCGGCAGCAGGATCTGCTCAAGACCTCGACCGCCTCCAAGGCGACTTTCGACAGCGCCCAGCACGACCTCGTCGCCGCGCGCCAGAAAGTGTCGGTCGCCAAGGCGCAGGCGCAGGCCATGCTTGCCCAGCTGGGCGGCGATGCCAGCCAGCCGGTGGAAAAGAACCCCTTCTACCTGCAGGCCCAGTCGGGCGTCGATGACGCGCAGCGCAACCTGGGCGATTCGGTGGTCAAGGCGCCGTTCGACGGCATCGTCACCAATGTCGACGCGCTTCAGGTCGGCAAGTATCTGCCGGCTTCGCAGCCGGCCTTCAGCCTGGTTTCGTCGACCGATCTGTGGATCGAGGCGGAGCCGAAGGAGACCGAACTGACCTATGTGCGGCCGGGACAGACGGCGACGATCAGCGTCGACACCTATCCGGGCGCTGTCTGGCACGGCACGGTCGCTTCGATCAGTCCCGCCTCGTCGTCGAGCTTCTCGCTGCTGCCGGCCCAGAACACCACCGGCAACTGGGTCAAGGTTGTGCAGCGCATCCCGATGCGGGTGACGGTTGACGATCCCCAGGGCAAGCCTCCGCTGCGCGGCGGCATGAGCGCCGTGGTCGACGTCGAGACCGGCCATGCGCGCGGCCTGCCGGACTTCGTCACCAACCTCCTGAACCGGTACGGACAGAAATCATGAGCAACGCGTCCGCGGCAGGTGCCACACCGGTGGTCGCCAATCGCGGCGCCATCACTGCTTGCGTGATCCTGGCCGTCATCATGCAGGCGCTGGACACGACCATCGCCAATGTGGCGCTGCCCTACATCCAGGGCAGCGTGTCGGCCAGCGCCGACCAGATCAACTGGGTGCTGACCTCCTACATCGTCGCGGCGGCGGTGATGACACCGCCTTCGGGCTACCTCGCAAACCGCTTCGGCCGCAAGCGCATCCTTCTGACCTCGATCACCGGCTTCGTGGTCGCCTCGGTCCTGTGCGGCTTCGCGCAGTCGCTGCCGCAGATCGTCGGCTTCCGCCTGCTGCAGGGCCTGTTCGGCGCGGCCCTGGTGCCGCTGTCGCAGAGCATCCTGCTCGATATCTACAGCGTCGAGGAGCGCGGCTCGGCGATGGCGCTGTTCGGCGTTTCGGTGATGGTCGGGCCGGTGCTGGGCCCGGTCATCGGCGGCTGGCTGACCGAGAATGTCTCCTGGCGCTGGGTGTTTTACATCAACGTGCCGATCGGCGCGCTGGCTTTCGCGGGCGTGTCCCTGTTCGTCCTGGAAACCAAGCTGGACATCAAGGCAAGGCTGGACTGGCTGGGTTTCGGCATGCTCAGCATCACCATCGCGGCGCTGCAGATGTTTCTCGATCGCGGCGAGCAGCTCAACTGGTTCTCCTCATCCGAGATCATCGTCGAGGCGTTGATCTGCGCGTCGGCCTTCTACATCTTCCTCGTCCATACCTTCACCGCCAAGAACACCTTCGTGAACCCGCGGCTCTTCCTGGACAGGAATTTCGCCGTCGGCATGGTCTTCATCTTCATCATCGGCATCACCTATCTCGCCTCGCTGGCGCTGATGACACCCTACCTGCAGACGCTGATGGGCTATCCGGTGGTGACGGCCGGCATCGTCATGGGCCCGCGCGGCCTTGGCACGATGGCGTGCATGTTCCTGGTCGGCAGGCTGATCGGCAAGGTGGATACGCGATGGCTGCTGCTGATCGGCCTGCTGATCACCGCCTGGGCGATGTACGACATGACCGGCTGGACGCCCGATGTCTCGCAATGGACGATCATCAGCACCGGCTTCGTCCAGGGCGCCGGGCTGGGCTTCCTGTTCGTGCCGCTGACCACCATCACCTTCGCCACCCTGGCGCCGGAGCGGCGCGCGGAAGGCACCGGGCTTTACAACCTGTCGCGAAACATCGGCTCGAGCGTCGGCATATCGGTGGTCACCGCGCTGTTGACGCAGAATGTGCAGATCAACCATGCCAACATCGCCACCTATGTGACGCCCTTCAACCAGGCGTTCAGCAACCCGGCGATCGCGCAGGCGATGAACCCCTACACCGCCGCCGGGCGGGCCGCGCTGGACGGCGTCGTGACGTTGCAGGCGACAATCATCAGCTACATGAACGACTTCAAGCTGATGATGATCCTGTCGCTGGCGGCCATCCCCCTGGTGCTCCTGCTGCGCAAGCCGGGCACGCCGGCCAAGGTCGACCACAGCGCCGTCATGGAATGAAGCCGGGCCCGGCTGACTGGGTCGGGACCAGCCACGCACATATCCCACAAAAGGAAACCGGGGTCCTGTGAGGGACGACAGGACCCCGGCCTCGCCGATACGACTTCCCAAGAAACCTGGCACCTCGACGCGAGGCGGGAACGGCTGGCCGATAAAGCCCCAACGACCTGCCGATACCCCTTTCGCCGGAAGCCGCTACTTCGGCAAGAGCACCTTGTTGACGACATGGATGACGCCGTTGGACTGGTTGACGTCGGCGATGGTCACCTTCGCCATGCCGCCGGACTCGTCCATGATGTAGAGCTTGCCCTTCTTGACCTCGGCGGTGAGCGTGTCGCCGGAGACGGTCTTCATCTCGTATTTGCCGCCCATAGCCTTGGCCTTCTTCATCATCTCGGCGCCCGAAATCTTGCCGGCCACCACATGCGCGGTCAGCACCTTGGTGAGCTGGCCCTTGTTTTCAGGCTTCAGCAGCGTATCGACAGTGCCCTTGGGCAATGCCGCGAAGGCTTCATTGGTGGGCGCGAAGACGGTGAACGGTCCGGCGCCCTGCAAGGTATCGACCAGGCCGGCAGCCTTGACGGCGGCCACCAACGTCGTGTGGTCCTTCGAATTGACGGCATTCTCGACGATGTTCTTGGTGGTGTACATCGGCGCGCCGCCGACATTCGGGTTCTTGGCGTAGGCAGGAGCGGCAATCGCCACGCCGGCGACAAGGGCCGAAATGGCGATGGTTCTGAATGATGGCAAGCGCATGTGGTCTTCCTCCGGGTGAGGGCTGATCGGAATTGATAGCCTTTGGAAACGCACACGCAGTCACGTCCCGCGACCGCTCGCAGTTTCGTCGATCACGGGAACGTGAACGGATATCTTCCCAAGAAAAAGCCCGGACAAACCGGGCTTTTTCAGAAGGAGAACTTCTATTCCGCTTTTCGCGGAAGAAGGGCGGTTACTCCGCCGGCGACGGTTTCTTTCGAAAGAGTGCGACCAGATTGTCCCACAGCTCGATCTTGGCGCCCTGGCGCTTCATGATCACGCCCTGCTGGAGGATCGAGAGCGTGTTGTTCCAGGCCCAGTAGATGACGAGGCCGGCCGGGAAACCCGCCATCATGAATGTGAAGATGATCGGCATCCAGGTGAAGATCGCGGCCTGCGTCGGATCCGGCGGCGTCGGATTCATGCGCATCTGCAGGAACATGGTGACGCCCATGATCAGCGGCCAGACACCAATCATCAGCATATGCGGCAGCGTGACCGGGATAAGGCCGAACAGGTTGAACAGCGACGTCGGATCGGGTGCCGCCAGATCCTGGATCCAGCCGAAGAACGGCGCGTGGCGCATCTCGATGGTGATGTAGAGCACCTTGTAGAGCGAGAAGAAGACCGGAATCTGCAGCGCCACCGGCCAGCAGCCGGCAAGCGGATTGATCTTCTCGGTCTTGTACAGCTCCATCATCGCCTGCTGCTGCTTCATCTTGTCGTCCGCGTATTTCTCGCGGATCTCCAGCATCTTGGGCTGCACCTTCTTCATGTTCGCCATCGACGCGTAGGACTTGTTGGCGAGCGGGAAGAAGATGGCCTTGACGATGACGGTGGTGGCGAGGATCGCCAGGCCGAAATTGCCGAAGAATTTGTAGAGCGTGTCGATCAGCCAGAACATCGGTTTGGTGATGAAATAGAACCAGCCCCAGTCGATCACCAGATTGAACTGGCGAATGTTCCGGTCCTTCTCATAGGCGTTGATCTTGGCGACTTCCTTGGCGCCGGCGAAGATCTCGGTCTCGACGGTCGCGGACTGGCCGGCATCGACATTGATCGCATCGGTGAGGAAGTCGGACTGATAGCGGTGGCGGCCATCCTCGAAAAAGGCATAGCGCGGCTGAAAAGGCTGCTTTTCGGTCGGCACCAGCGTCACGGCCCAGTATTTGTCGGTGATGCCGAGCCAGCCGTCGGTCGACTTTCCCGGCGTGACCTGCTTTTCAGACTCGATCTTGGCGTATTTATATTCGGCCAGGCCTTCGGTGCCGGTCACGCCGATCAGCCCCTCATGCAGCACATAAGTGCTGGCGACGGCCGGCTTGTCGTAGCGGGTGACGCGGCCGTAATTGAACAGCGAAACCGCGCTCGAGCCGGAATTCTGCACCGTGTCCGACACCGTGAACATGTAGTCGCCGTCCACGGAGAAGGTGCGCCTGAAGGTCAGGCCCTTGTCGTTGGTGTAGGTCAGCGTCACCGGCGTCGACGGGGTCAGCGTCGGATTGCCGTCGACACTCCACGCCGTTTCCGCACCGGGCACAGGACCGGTCTTGTCGTTGCCGACGAAGCCGATCTCGGCGAAATATCCGGTGGGCAGCGCCTGCGGGTTGAGCAGTTCGATCTCGGGCGAATTCTTGTCGACGGTCTCGGTGTAGTGCTTGAGCTTGAGGTCGTCGAGCCGCGCGCCGGTCAGGTTGATCGAGCCCTCGAGGCTCGGCGTGTCGATCTTGACGCGCTTCGATGCGGCAAGCGCCTGATCGCGGCTGGCCGCGGTGACGGTATCACCGCCTGGCGCGCTGGGAATGGTGCCTGGTGCAGGTGCCGGTGTTGCAGCACCCGGATTGGCCGCTTCCGCCGCCTTCTTCTGCTCCGCCGCCCGCTGCTGCTCGATCTTGGCGGCCTCGCGCTGCTGCTCGACGCGCGGGTTCATGTAGAAAACCTGCCACAAAGTCAGGATCAGCACCGACAGCGCGATGGTGATGAAGAAGTTCCGGTTGTTTTCCATCGAGAGCCCTTGGCCTATCGTGTTCCGCGAAGTCGGCGGGAGAGTTCGGCCTTCAACTGGCCGAAGGGGGCGCGCAGCGCATCATCACGCCCGACGATGACATAATCATTGCCGGGCGCCATGTCATCTGCGGCATGGGTGCGGACGGCTTCTCTCAGCCGCCGCCTGACGCGGTTGCGCACAACAGCGTTGCCGACCTTCTTGGTAACGGTGTAGCCGACACGCGGCACGCCGCCATCGCCGCGGTCAAGGACCTCGACGAGGAAAAACCGTCCGCGTCGCTTCTCACCACGACGGACGGCCAGGAATTCCGCGCGTTTCAGAAGCCGCTTGGGATTTTGCCCCACTGGCTTGCCGGTTGCGGGCAACGATCTCGTCTCGCTTAGGCGCTGAGCCGCTTGCGGCCGCGGTTGCGGCGAGCCGCGACGACGCCACGACCACCCTTGGTGGCCATGCGGGCACGGAAACCATGCCGGCGTTTGCGGACGAGTTTGGACGGTTGGTAGGTACGCTTCATTTGTTTTAATACCGCGGGGTGCGGCCCTTCTTGATTCTGTCACTTTGTAACAGGAGCTTTGCCGGGCCTGTTTTGGCGCGATCGAAACCGCGCCGGGACGAATGGCCCGAGCGTGAGCGGGCTTATAGAAAGAAGGGTTTTGGAAGTCAATCCGGCGTCTTCGCGACGTGGACGCAGGTTTCATGACGGTAATTTAATGTTCGGACCAAAGGATGAAATTGGCAAAAAAGGCGTAATCGCCTAATCTTGGCCGATCAAGTGATTGTGAAGACAGAGTCGCATGAGCGAAGCCAGCCAAGCAGGGGAAGGGATCGGCACGGCGCCAGCCGCCGTCCGCACGGTGCCCCTGTCACGCGGCCTGTCGACGAAACTGCTGCTGTTGACCATCGTTTTCGTGCTTTTGGCTGAAGTGCTCATCTTCCTGCCCTGGATCGCCAGCTACCGGCTGAGCTGGCTCAAGGAGCGGCTGAGCACGGCCGCCGCCGTGTCGATCGTGCTGGTGCAGGGCGAGTCCACCTCATTGTCGCGCACGGCCCAGAACGACGTGCTGATGGCGATCGGCGCCAAGGCGATCGCGGTGCGCGACGGCGGCGTCTCGCGGCTTCTGGTGGTGGCGGACATGCCGCCGCAGGTCGACGAGCACATCGACCTCGCCAGCGTCGGCATGATCAAGGGCATGACCGGCGCGCTCGACACGCTGTTCTTCGGCGGCGACCGGATGCTGCGCGTCTTCGGACCGGTCGGCGACAGCGACAAGGAGTTCGAGCTGATCATGCCGGACTACTCGCTACGCAAGGCGATGCTCATCTATTCGCGCAACGTCGCCTTCGTCTCGCTGCTGATCTCGCTGTTCACCGCCATGCTGGTCTATGCCGCGATCGACCTGATCATGATCGGGCCGATCCGTACCATGACGCGCTCGATGCTGTCCTTTTCCGAGGCCCCGGACGATCCCGGGCGCATCATCCATCCCGCCGCCCGCGCCGACGAGATCGGCGTTGCCGAACGCGAGCTGTCGCAGATGCAGGAGCGGCTGCAAAAGATGCTCTCCGAGCAGAAGCACCTTGCCGACCTCGGCCTGGCGGTCTCGAAGATCAACCACGACATGCGCAACATCCTGGCCTCGGCACAGCTGATGTCGGACCGCCTGCGCCAGGTCAGGGATCCGACCGTACAAGCCTTCGCGCCGAAGCTGCTGCGCGCGCTCGACCGGGCCGTCTCCTATTCGGAAGGCGTGCTTCACTATGGCCGCACGCAGGAGCCGCCGCCTTCGCGCCGCAGGGTGCGGCTGCGCCAGCTGGTGGAGGACGTGCACGGCCTGCTCGACATCGAGGAGGGCATCGAGTTCATCAACGCGGTCGAGGCGGCTTTCGAGGTGGATGCCGATTCCGACCAGCTGTTCCGGGTGCTCACCAATCTGTGCCGCAACTCCGTGCAGGCGATGGCGGCGGACACTGAGAGCGCGTTGGTGCGGCGGCTCGCGGTCTCGGCAGAACGCATGGGCAGTGTCAGCCGCATCGCCGTCACCGATACGGGTCCCGGCCTGCCGCCGAAGGCGCGCGAGAACCTGTTCGCGGCGTTCCGCGGCTCGGCGCGCAGCGGCGGCACCGGTCTTGGCCTGGCGATAGCGCACGAACTGATCCGTGCCCATGGCGGCACGGTGGAACTGGTCGAATCGATTGGCGGGCGCACCACTTTCGCCGTCACCATCCCCGACCAACCGGTGCGGCTCGACCAGGCGCGCGGCAGCCTGCGCCGTCCGGCGTGACGGCCGTGGTGGTGCTTTCCTAGAGCATTTCACCGTTTCACGGAAACGGCGAACTGCTCTAACTCATTGTTTTAACGCAACTCCGGACGGAAAACCGTTTCACACTTTTCCTGGAATTGCTCTAAGGCGCTCGCCTTTCGGGCCTGAGGCTTTTGATGGCCTTCCCCGCGACTTTTCCCGTTCGGATTGAAATCAGACCGGCTCGTCGGCCGCTTCAAAGCCTCCGGTGCGGGGCTGTCATCGCCAGATGACACACTCACGACAAAACTTTTGCCGGATCGGCTTGCTTTTCCCAAATTCAGTCGCTAGGGAACTGCACACATTCGTGGCCGGTCCTCAGGATCGGATCGCGGGGCCGTCGAAAACATGGCCTGATGCGCGCCCGTAGCTCAGCTGGATAGAGCACCAGACTACGAATCTGGGGGTCAGGAGTTCGAATCTCTTCGGGCGCGCCATTTCATCACACTGAAATCGTTGTATTTTTTGGCCATTCGAGATGGGATGTGCCGGCTTAGGTTCTGGAATTTAAGCCGGTTTTGGGTGAAGGCCGATAGCCACCTCAATATACGGGCTGCCCGCGGCGGCCCGTCGATCACGACAAGATCGACGTTGCGCAGGCACCGGCGGCAAGCCGGCCGGAAGCATCGCGATTCCGAGCCGGATGGCCCGGCAGGACGATCTTGTGGTTGACCAGGACGCAAACAGGACGTCGGAGAATCGCCCGGTGCGCAGGGCTTCCAGCATCGTTGCTCGCCCTCACGTCGGCGAAACCGCAGACCGGAATTGGCTGGCGGCGACACGGCGGAACAGCCACGGCGCGAACGACAAACAGGACGACGAGAATGGTCCAACGGCCGCGCATTCTCTTCCCCCACCCGCGAATTATACCGTTGGCCGGATGTTCTGGTTCAGGCGGAAGAAATTGCTCGGATCGTATTTGTTCTTCAGCGCTACGAGCCGCGCATGGTTCTCGCCATAAGCCGCGCGGACCCGATCCTCCCCTTCATCACCGAGATTGTTCGCGTAGACGCCGCCGGTCGAATAGGGGCTGATGGCGCTCCACAGCTCGCGAGCCCAACGGATATTGGCCTCGTCGTCCGCCGGGTCGTCCCAGATTGCGAGCGGGAAGCAGTCGTACTGTGCGTGGCGGTTGGCATAGGGAGAGGCGGATGGTGGGACACGGGCGATCGCGCCGCCAACCTGCTGGAACACCAACAGCGCGGAAGGCGAAGGGGCCTTGGGATAGATTTCCAGGAGCGCGTCGATCGCGCCGTCGCTGATTTCGCCGAGGAACTGCGCTTTCCAGTAATAGCGCCGCCCGCGCGGGAAAAGACTGTCGCCGGCGGACTGAATCTCAAGGTAAGGACGGATAGCGAGGTTGCTGTCGATGGGCGAGCCGAACTTCATCAGCGGAGCGATGATGTCCTCGCCGGCTTCCGGACGGCCGGCATGGCAGGCCGAAATACTGAAGGCTCGTTCACCTGTCGGAAGGGAGACGAGGGCGGCGTCGACGCTGAGTTCATCGGGGGCTCTGCGGCAGAATTCGTGATAGAATTTCATCGCGCCACGAGCGTGATCGTAGCGGTGAAGGACCGAGCCGACCAGCAGACCAGGACCGACGGCGTGTAACTGATATTCGAACGCCGTAACGATGCCGAAATTGCCGCCTCCACCCCTCAGCCCCCAGAACAGGTCGGGATTTTCCGAGGCGCTGGCGCGCACCATACGGCCATCGGCGGTCACCACGTCGGCGGCGATGAGATTGTCGCAGGTGAGGCCATATTTGCGGCCTAGCTTGCCGAAGCCGCCGCCCAGTGTCAGCCCGGCAATGCCGGTATCGCCATTGACGCCCATCGTCGTTGCCAGGCCGTGGGCCTGCGTCGCCGCATCGAACTCGCCAAGGCTAAGGCCCGCCTCGGCCCGCACGACGCGGCGCACCGGGTCAACCTCGATTGCCTTCATGCGAGACAGGTCGATGACGATTCCGTCGTCGCAGACCGAGAGCCCCGCAACGTTGTGCCCGCCACTTCGAACGGCTACGGGATTGTTCGTTGTCCTGGCGAATGTCACCGTCTGGATGACGTCGTCGGCGTTGGCGCAATAGACGATCGCGGCTGGTCGTTTGTCGATCGCCCCGTTCCAGACCTTGCGGGCCTCGTCATATGTGCGGCCTCCCGGCAGGACCAACTCGCCGCTCAATTTGTGTCGAAGCCAATCGAGCGCCGACATGGCGGGACGGGATTTGCCCGAGACAGAGTCCGTCAGCCGCTTCTGGTCCATTGGACTAAGCCTCCGTTCTTGCCGGACAATGGTCTCATGGGAGTGCGATCTGCCGCAAAATCGAAGATTTCAGCTGGTCGATGAGAGAAATTCATCTAGACTGGTAGAATGAGGAAGCTACCGCCGCTGCGCTCGCTGCACGCCTTCGAGGCGGCCGCGCGGCATGGTAGTTTCAAGACCGCCGCCGCGGAACTTGGTGTGACACCGACCGCTATCAGCCACCAAATCCGCTTGTTGGAGGAGCAGTGCGGTCGACTGTTGTTTCAGCGACGGCCGCGACCTCTCACGCTGACGAGCGCGGGGGCAAGCTTGTTTCCGGCTCTGCGCAATGGCTTCGATGTTCTTGCCGGCGCGATCGCCGCGCTCTCCGAGCCCGATATCCATGGGCCTCTGCGGGTTACAAGCCCGAGCGCCTTCGCAAGTCGATGGCTTGTTCCGCGTCTGCCGAAGTGGCGAGAAGCAAATCCGGGCGTGCCCTTGGAGATAATAGGGACGGACGCGGTGCTCGATCTGCGTGCCGGCGCCGCGGACGTGGCGATCCGCTATGCACGTCAGCCGCCTTTGGATTTCGCCGCGCGGGAGGTCTGTCGTGATGCGTTCTTTCCTGTTTGCAGTCCGGGTCTATTGATGCGCGAGGCGCGGCCGGTTCAGCGCGTTGCCGATCTGCTGCGCTTTCCGCTGATCCATTTCGATTGGATGAGCCGCGATCCGGACGCTCCGACCTGGCGGCGATGGCTGGCAATGGCGCGTTCGATTGATCCCGATCTGAAAATGGACAAGGCATGGGATCTGAGCTTTCGCGAGGAGATTCATGCCATCGACGCGGTCGTCGCTGGCCAGGGTATTGCGATCTGCAGCGATATCGTCGTCAGCCAGGAATTGGAGAACGGAGTCCTCGTCAAGGCACATCCGTTATCCCTGCCGGGATATGGCTTCTACGTCGTCTCGATGCCTCACGGTGCGCGGGCGGCGGCGATCGAGTCGTTCTCGGCCTGGATGAGATCCGTTATTTGAGCGGAGATCTCTCCGGCACGATGTAAACACCGCTTCGATATCTATTTCGATTGGAAGCCATCACGCGACCTACCGGCTTGGCGATGTCGGTGGCGCCCGGCCGGATCGACGTTGACGTCACGACAGACGGCGGTGAGACGCGCCTGGTCTGGCGCGAGACTGGGCGCCCTCAGCCTTCGCTCGGCGCAGCCGCCGGGTTCGGCAGCCGGCTCGAACGGGGGCTGACAAGCGCATTGGGGGCTGCAATCGAGCGCGACTGGCAGCCGGCGGGGCTGGTCGTGTCTATCGCCGTGTCGAAGGCGGCGATCTGCGTCTAACCGGCCGTCAGGTTGCGTGGAGACCGCCTGCGATTGCAGGGAGATGTCAGCCCGCGATTGAGCTGCCTTGCCACCCGTTCGCTGCTCGCACTGGCACGGCTAATCCGCTCACACGGTCGACATCAACGGGCTGCCTCGCCGCATCCACGCGCCGGCAGCACCTCCTGCCAGGATTCCGTCCATGACCGACAAACGACCGAACCTGACCCGCGCGACCGGCGCCCGCGAGAGTCCGATCGGTCAGGACGCTGGATCATGAGACGTTCATGCGCTCTGCAAAAACCAATTGCCAGACAGCGTCAGGCAATCTAGACTGATTGCATAACGCAACCAGCAGCGCGCGGATGTGCCGTGCGAGGAAGGGGAATGTGTGGCAAAGCTCGTCTTCGGAATGAACCAGTCCCTGGACGGCTACGTCGACCATACGGGATTTGCGCCACCCCCCACGCTCTTCCGCCACTTCATCGAGGAGGCTCAGAAGCAGGCGGGCAGCGTGTATGGTCGCCAAATGTATGAGATCATGCGTTACTGGGACGACGATCATCCTGAATGGGATGCGGAGCGACAGGCCTTCGCGGCGGCGTGGCGAAACCAGCCCAAATGGGTCGTTTCGCGCTCGCTGAAGTCGGTCGGCCCCAAGGCCAGGCTGATCGAGGATGATCTCGAAAGTGCTATCCGCGATCTGAAGGCCGGGAGCGACGGGGAGATCGAGGTTGCTGGTCCGACCTTGGCGCAAAGCCTCACAGAGCTTGGCCTGATCGATGAATATCGAATCTACCTGCACCCCGTCGTGCTTGGTCACGGCAAGCCATATTTCGCCGGCCCCCGACCGCCGCTCCGCCTTCTGACTCACGATCGGATCTGCGAGGACGTGATCCGGCTGACCTACGTTCCAGCTTGATTGCGCTAGGGATAACCGAAGACATCATCGCCGGGCTTGGCAAGTTCAGGGGCCTTCTGGTCATTGCGCGGAACTTCTCCTTCCAGTTCCGCTGGCAAGGCCAATGAACGTGACCGGGGTGGCGGAAAAGCTTGGCGTTAAATACATCGTCGAAGGCAGAGTGCGAAAGACCGGCAACCGAGTCAGGTGACTGTGCAGCTGATCGACGCGTCCTCGGCGGTCCATATCTGGGGCGAGCACTACGACCGCGAACTCGACAACATTTTCGCCATTCAGGACGACATCACCCGAATGATCGCGGCCCGTTTGGCTCGGCAGGCTAGAACCGCGATCGCGTCGCGCCCCATGCGCACGGACGCTCCTGTTCGGGCTAGGCGGCTGGCTACCGGCCATCCTTTACTGGCTAATCGGGATTTGACTCAGAAGAAGGTCGGCATAGAGTCGATGGAGGTTGCCCATCTGCCATCAATTTCGTCGACGCAGGCCGGCGAGATGGAAGTTGGAAGGGAAAAGGGTGTCGGAAAGTCGAAGCCAGGAAGCGTGGGAAGCGGCAGCCTTTGCGGAGGATTTCCGCGGAGGTGTCTTCGCCGCGCAGCAGCGGCTGCGTAACCGGCTCCTTGATCGCGGTGTAATCCGACGCGCACAGGCGCGCGATCTAGCCGCCCACATGCTCCTTCATCTTGATGACCTTCCAGGCTGCTGGTTCATTGCCACAAACTGGCTGCGAGCCGAGCTTGGATGTCAGCGCGTTGACACCGGTTTTGGATTGCGTGAGGCTAGGGATTATTTCCCCGGCTTCGCGGAAGCGAAGGACGCGGACTACGACGTTCCCTCTTTCGGCGGTGGCGGGGCTGTCGATAATCGCGATCCTGCGATGCAGGCCATGTGGCTGGAGCCGCACCCATTGATCTTTGCCGATATCAAGCAGGACAGTCGCATCACGATGCGACTACGACAAAGGATGTCGGGGGCGAGGACGAAATCAAAGTTCGCTTGGGCGCTTCGGACCGGACGCGGCAGCTACGGCCTGATTTGCGCTGACTGGACCGAGCACCTTGTTCCTTGGGAATCCGGTCTCCACGATTGCTTCGAACACACGGTGGTCGATGTCCTCAACCCGATCATCTCCGTTGCCAAGGAGATCGCCGATCACGACACGACGACCGGGAATGGGGACGAGGTACGGCGGAGCTATCATTTGGCCTTGTCAGCGCGCCTTACGGGCACAGCGTCGCTGGCAACGCTGACACTATCCGAGATCGAGATCGCCAGACTGGTCGCAAAGGGCCTGAGCTACAAGGAAATAGCCAGAATTCGCCGCAGGTCTTTCTCCACGATCGATCATCAGCTCAGGAGTATACGGCGGAAAACCGGTGTCTCCAGCACATCCGCCCTGGTCAGCTTGCTCGCAAGGTCTGACTTCCCCTTGGCCTGAAGAACGGTCGGTGTCGCGTTGTAGGCATTCGCGTCCGCAAGCGGCGGAAAACGCCCTCAATAGGAATGCCCCGCATTCTCAGATTGTTGGATCGATAACGCGATCCCTCATCGATCCCAGTTCGCATCGCGAACCTTCGCGATAGATGGCGCCCGACGTCCTTTGGTAGATCCGTAAGGCACATGATCGTGCAACGCTGAATCACCTCTCACGGGTGATTTGCCGAGGGAGGAGACGCGATGACCAAACGATTGCTTGCGGCAGCAGCGCTAATGGCTTGCTTGCCGACGCTCGGCGTGGCCGAGGGTCTCGGCAGCAAATCCATACTTACCTATGATGCCGCCGAAAGGATGATCGCGGCCTGCTTCGCTGCTCAGGCCGCCGCCGGCTATCCCAAGGTCAACGTCGTCGTGGTCGACGACGGCGGGCGGCTGATTGCCGCCGCGCGACAGGATGGGGCCTGCAAGGCCTGCACCGACATCGCTCAGAACAAGGCGATCACCTCCTCCCTCTACGCAGCCCCCACCCGGGCGATGGCCGATCTATCGTTCGGCGTGAAGCGCGACGGCGTGGACGCTGGCTTGCCAGGTGCGGCCTTTGTTCCCGGCCTCGTGGCCTTTGCCGGCGGTCTTCCAATCAAGACCGTGGCCGGTGACGTCATCGGCGGGATCGGCGTCAGTGGCGCCAGCGAGGATGAGGACGAAGGCTGCGCGCAGGCGGCCGTCGATGCCGTTTCGAAAAGCCTGAACTGAGAGCGGCGCGATGGTCGACAATCCGTTCTATGGTCCCGAAACGCAGGGCGACTACAAGCTTCACGATCTCGGCAACCTGATCCTTGAAAGCGGAGAAACGCTACGCGGCGCAAAGCTGGCCTACCGGACCTTCGGAACACCGAACGCCGAGAAGTCCAATGCCGTCCTGGTGACCACCTGGTTCTCCGGAACCGGCAAGGTAATGCAGGACGTTTATGTTGGTCCGGACCATGCGCTTGATCCGAACCGGTACTTCATCGTCATCGTGGATCAACTCGGCAGCGGCGTCTCGTCTTCGCCGCAGAACACGCCCCCACCACAGGCGATGGCGAAGTTCCCGAAGCTCTGCATCGGCGACGATGTCCGCGCGCAGCATCGTATGCTGACAGACCTGTTCGGCATCGAACGGCTGGCGCTCGTGGTCGGCGGGTCGATGGGCGGACAGCAGGTCTATGAATGGGCGGTCGTTCATCCGCGGATGGTTGAACGGGCGGCGCCGATCGCCGCAACCGCTCGCATTTCGCTGCATCAGCAGGTCTTTGTCGAAACGCTGAAGGAGGCGATCACGTCCGACCCGCGCTGGAACAGCGGCTGGTATGCCTCGGGCCTTGTCGTGCGCGAGGGTATGGACCGAATGGCGCGGATCGTGGCGACACTCGGCCGGTCCACGCAGTTCTACCAAGAGGAGCGGTGGCGCAGCGTGGTCGGCATGTCGTCGCTGGATGATTTCATCAATGGCGTGATGAAGGCCTATTTCGAGCCGATGGACCCCAATGTCCTATTGTGTGAGATGCACAAGTGGCAGCGGGCGGATGTGTCTCGACACGCGGGAGGTGATCTTGCCGCGGCGCTGGCTCGGGTCGAGGCAAGGACGATGGTCATGCCCATCAGTCATGACGGCTTCTTCCCGCCGCACGAATGCGAGGCCGACTGTCGCCTTGTACCGGGCGCGCTGTTCCGGGTGATCCAGTCGCCCGAGGGTCACATGGGCCTGAACGGGTTCGAGCCGGGATACATGGAACAGGTGGACCGCCATCTGAACGAGCTGCTCGCCGCCTGACGACACTGCAAACCGAGTTTGACCGCCCCTGAGCGCCATCGCTCGGGGGAACGGAGGGGCACGCCCCGATGACCGCGCCGGAGGACGCGCCAGAAGATGCAACCTACTAAAGACAAGGTGCTGAACGTCAGAGGCGCCACCAAAACCTATATGACTCAGTCGGGCGACGTTCACGCCCTCAAGGACGTCGATCTGACGGTGCGGCCGGGCGAATTCATCTCGGTTGTTGGGCCATCCGGTTGCGGCAAGACCACGCTGCTCTGGTCAAT
The DNA here is from genome assembly GCF_013170705.1 of Mesorhizobium loti. NCBI lineage: Bacteria > Pseudomonadati > Pseudomonadota > Alphaproteobacteria > Hyphomicrobiales > Phyllobacteriaceae > Mesorhizobium > Mesorhizobium loti. The sequence goes on from NZ_CP033334.1 coordinate 761,240, forward strand.
CGCCGGGCTTCACAAGCTGACCTCGGGCGCGATCGCACTCGGCGAGGCATGGATTACGCGCCCGCATCCCAGCATCGGCATGATGTTTCAGGAAGCGAACCTCCTGCCCTGGCGGACCATTCGCCAGAATATCGAGCTGCCGTTCGAAATCCGGAGGCAACGCCCGGATGCCGCGCGGATCGATACGTTCCTTGAGCGTGTCGGCCTCGGCGGCTTCGGCGACAAGATGCCCCGCGAATTGTCCGGCGGCATGCAGCAGCGTGCGTCCATCGTGCGCGCACTGGCGAGCGATCCGACGGTGCTCTTGATGGACGAACCGTTCGGAGCCCTCGACGCCTTCACGCGCGATGAGATGAACAAGCTGGTCGAGGAGATCTGGCTGGAATCCCGCAAGACGGTGATCCTGATCACCCACTCCATCGCCGAGGCGGTGTTCCTGGCCGACAAGGTCTACATCATGAGCGCGCGCCCGGGCCAGATCGCGCGAATGGTCGATATCCCGTTTCCGCGGCCAAGGTCGCTCGACCTCATGGAGACGCGCGAGTTCTTCGAACTCGTCAACATGATCAAGCACGACATCAAGCACCAGCCGTCGGCGAAGCCTGCGGCCGCCATCGCGGGATGAGGAGGTCCATCATGAGCATAACGACCCAGACCGGTGCCGGCATCGTCGGCGCAACCGGAGTTGCCAGCGGGCTCGGTGGCCAGGGGGCCAAGGAAGTTGCCGCGATCGTCGCCGTGGCTTTACTCGTCATCGGCGGAAGCGAACTGCTGCTGCGTCTGTTTGAGGTCCCGCAATTCATCCTGCCCACCCCATCAGCCATCGCCAGCGTGTTCGCCTCGGCCGAAATGCCGACGATCGCGGAACACTATTCCTACACGCTGATCGAGCTCGTGACTGGCTATGCCATCGGCGCGTCGATCGGATTGGTGCTCGCGGCGGTCATCACGCAGTTCCCCTTCGTGGAAAAGGTAATCACGCCTTACATACTGTTGCTGGTGACCACGCCGATGCTGGCGCTGGTGCCGCTCTTGATCCTGAACTTCGGCTTTGGGTTCACCCCGAGGATCATCGCCGTCGGGCTGGCGTCCGGTCCGATGGTGATGATCAACGCCGCCACAGGCTTCCGGCGTGTCGACGCTATGAAGATCGCGCTTGTGCGGTCTTGCGGCGCCTCGACACTGCAGATCTTCAGCAAGATACGCATTCCGATGGCCATGCCGATGGTGATCGTCGGCCTGATGATCGGGGCTATCTTCGGCATGATCACCGCCGTCGGCGCCGAGATGTCGGGCGGTGGATTCGGACTCGGCAGCCGCCTGACGACCTATTCCTCAACGCTTCGGATGCCGGAGTTCTTCGCGTGCATCCTGATCCTCGCAGTCACCGGGATCACGATCTACGCGTTCTTTTTCTGGCTCGGAAAGAGACTGGCCGGCTGGGAAAGCTGACCGAGAGGGCGAAACGCCGCGTTCGACCTGTGCAATGCAATATCGCGGCCCAACCAATATGGGAGGAGACCCTATGGCTCACCAAATGATGACTCGTCGGCGGCTGCTGCAAATCAGTGCCGGCGGCCTTGTGACCACCACCGTTCTGGGCGGCGGCGTGCTGACCTCGGGCACTGCCGAGGCCAAGCCCTACAATTCGCCCTTCACCTGGATTTCGCCGCGCGGCACGATCGAGGTGATGGACGACTACCCTTACTGGGTCGCCAAGGAGATGGGTTACTTCGGGGACCTCGGAGTGGATACGGACATGGAGCCGGGCCCATCGGACGGGACCGCTGTGGTGAAGTTCCTGGCGGTGCAACAGGCCGACATCGGCTTCCCCTCGCCGGGCGTGCTTTCCTTTGCGGTGAATGCGGGCATGGACCTCGTCTCGGTCTTCGGTAGCGGCTTCCTCGATCTCTTTAATGTCGCTTTCCGCAAGGGCCAGGCGGTGAAGAATCTGAAAGAGCTGGAAGGCAAGACCGTGCTACTGGGATCCGCTGCCTGGCAGTCGATCTGCGACCCGATGTTCGCGGCCGTTGGCGTCGACCCAAAGAAGATCACCTATGTCGAGGCTGGCTGGCCGACCTGGACGACGGCGCTCGCCGGCGGTCAGGGTGACGCATGCCTCGCATGGGAAGGCCTGCGGGCCGATCTGGGCGCAAAGGGTCTGGACTTCGACTACTGGCTGGGCATGCGCGGCTCGCCCCTGCCCTCGAACTCGCTCGTGGTGCGGCGCGCCGATCTGGAGGATGCCGAGCGGCTGGAGTTCCTGAAGAAATATCTCAAGGGCTGGGCGATGGGCAGCGAGTTCGCCGACCGCAACCCACGCGCAGCGACTGCCATCGTGTTCAAGGCCCTGCCCACGACCAAGGCCAATTATGGTCCCCGTGCGGGCACAGAAAGCCTGATGCAGATCCACCGCACCTTCAAGGGAGACATGACCAAGCGTGCAGGCTGGGGCGAGCACAACATTCCGGCCTGGGACAATTTCTTCAAAATCCTCAAGACCATCGGCCAGTCGAGCATCGACATCGAAACCGCGCGCTACGTCACCAACGATTTCATCGCCGGCGCGAATGACTTCGACAAGGCGAAGGTGCATGCCGACGCCGATGCCTATGCGCTGCCCGAGGACCTTGCAGCGATCGATATGACCGACGTCGAGGCGAAGTTCTACAGCAACGTGATCAACTGACAGGGCTATGCGCCAGTCGCGGCGCGCAGTCCTGTTAACTCGCCGGGCACAGCCTCCCAGTGCCCGGCGAGAGGTTGCAATCGGGAGCACCGTTCGCTGGGCCCCGGCCGCCGCTCCGCTTTCTGACTCACGATCGGATTGGCGAGAACGTGATCCGGCTGACCTATGTTCCTGCCTGCTCGTTGGCCTCTTCGGCGTCGTGGTCGGACGCCTGGCGCTGTCACGGCTTTTCGGTTCTGATGATACAGCCGACACTGTCCGTCTGTGTGCGGCAGGCACGGCCTTTGGAGTAGACCCGACCATGACCCTTCCCCGCATCAAACGCGCCTTGATCACCGGCGCCGGAGCCGTCGACGGCATCGGCTTCGCCATTGCCCGCCAGCTTGGCAGCACCGGCAACGCCGTGTTCCTCACCGGCGCCAGCGCGCGTGTGCTTGAGCGCGCCACCGAACTTCGTGCCAAGGGCATCGATGCCAGGGCCATGGTCGCCGATCTCACCAAGGCCGCCGATGTCGCGCGGCTGCGGGCAGGTGTCGGCGCCATCGACATACTGGTCAACAATGCCGGCATGGGCTCGCTGGCATCACCCTCGGCCGACAAGGCGTTTCTCGCCATGACCGAGGCCGATTGGGACCGAGGCATCGATGTCAGCCTGAAGACGGCGTTCTTGGTCACCCATGCGTTCCTGCCGGCGATGATCGAAGCGGGCTATGGGCGCATCGTCAATGTGGCGTCGGTCACCGGCCCGCTGGTGTCTTTCGAAGGTACCTCGGCCTATTCGGCCGCCAAGGCCGGCATGGTCGGCCTGACGCGCACGCTGGCACTCGAAGTGGCCAGGAGCGGCGTAACGGTGAATGCGGTGGCTCCCGGCTGGATCGAAACGGGCGCGTCGAGCGAGATGGAACGGACGGCGGCCTTGCATACGCCGCCGGCGCGGGCGGGCCGGCCGGATGAAGTGGCGGCGGCGGTCGTGTTCCTGGCTTCCGAAGGCGCCAGCTATGTCAACGGGGCTCTTTTGGTGGTCGACGGCGGCAACAGCCTCCAGGAACACAAGGGCTGAAGGTCGGCCGGCCCTTGCCGCCCTTGCGCCAAGCAGTGGAACCAAACCGCCTGGCGGCGGTTTTCCCCTCGAAGGGACCGCGGACCTCAAGGGTGCGGAACAATGTACGACCATCTGGAACTGGAACTGGCGAGAGCCAGGCAGCGCGTCAAGCGCGCGGAATTATTTCTCACGCGAGCGAATGCAATGCTGGACGAGGAGCGTGGCGTCGGCATCAGCCTGGCCCTGTGCTGCCGGATCAGATCCGAGCAAAAACGTGTGACTGAAGCGCGTTCGCGCCTGCGCCAAATCGATCCCACCACACACTGATTGTGCCATGACCATGATGCCCTCCGAAAAGAGTGCCGCATATCGCGCCGCAAAGCTTGCCGTGCTGCGAAAGCTGATGGTGAAGCATATCGAGCGCACCGATGCCCAAGCGCGGAGTGTCGAGCAGGCGCTGGCGGTATTGGCTGAAGCGACTGCCCAGGCTCGCGGCGCGCATCGGTAGCATCGCCGCCGCCGTTCCGGACTGTCCCACAAGGGACGCGGAAGCTCGCTCTTCAAGGAAGGGTGGGGCGATCGCGGTCGCGCGGAGCGTGTCGTTGCAATCGCCCTCAGGACGCCTTGGCCAGAAAACCCTGGTAATCCGACTTGGCCTGCAGCAGGCGCAGCACATTCTCGCGTGATCCCCGCACATGGGCACGGGCCAGGGCGCCGGCCCGTGCGGTGTCCCCGGCGCAGATCGCCTCGACAATCTCGGCATGCTCTTCGCGGGCGATCTTCCATTCGTCGAGCCACAACAATTCGGTCCAGACATAGTGCTGGCACTTGTCGAGGATGCCGCACAGCATGCCATGCAGCATGGCGTTGCCGCTGATCTGCGCAATGACGCGGTGCAGGTCGATGCCGACCTCCAGTTCCTGGAATTTTTCCCTGGTGGTGCGGTCGGGAATGGCGGCCAGCCGCTCGCATTCCGCCAGCATGGCACGGAGCCGTGCCTTGTCCTTCTCGGTCGCGGCGGCGGCCGCAAGTTCGGTCGCATGGCCGTCGAGGAGTTCGCGGATGTCGAAAGCCTCGCGGAACATGTTGATGTCGAACTCGGTGACGACATAGCCCTGGCGCGGCCGGCCGGTGACGAGGCCGTCGCGTTCGAGGCGGTTGAAGGCTTCGCGCACCGGCGTGCGGCTGACATTGAGCCTGACCGCGATATCGTTCTCGGTGACGCGCGAGCCGGGTGGAATCTGACCGGTCACGATCATCGCCTTGAGCGAGGAATAGACAGAGTCGCGCAGCGTGTTTTTGGTTTCCTTGGCCAAGTCCGTTTCCAGTTCTCCGGTCTTTCCGCCGGAAGTCGATGTGGTCTCATAGCTGTATTCAAAGTCGGCTCGATTTGCCACGCCCTGGCACCGCATCCTCCCAGCCCTCCGTCAAGGGCTCCCGGCGATGCCGAGCGCTGTTGACATCGCTGACCGCCAAGCTACACTCAAAATTGTATACAAAATAGCATGCGAAATCAAAAATAATGGGAACACCGGTTGGAGAGCCGAAAAAATGAACAGGATCAGAAGCGTTAGCGTTGTTGCGGTTGCCGCCCTCATGGCGGCCGGCGCGGCCCCCGCCATGGCGGGCGATACCATCACCGTGGCCTCATGGGGCGGCACCTATCAGGAGGCGCAGACCAAGGCCTTCTTCAATCCGACCGCCGACGCGCTCGGCATCACCATCAAGCAGGACACCACCAACGGCCTCGACGACGTGCGCCTGCAGGTGACCGGCAATGCGGTGAAATGGGATATAACCGAACTCGGCGCCGACGAATGCGCGCGCGGCTCGAAGGAAGGCCTGTTCGAGAAGCTCGACTTCGGCATCATCGACAAGAGCGGCATCAACCCGAAGCTGGTGCATGACGACTGGGTCGGCATTTCCTATACCTCGGTCGTCCTCATCTACCGGACCGACGTCTTCGGCGACAAGGGTCCGAAGACCTGGGCCGACTTCTGGAACGTGGAGAAATTTCCGGGGCGGCGCGCGCTGAGCGGCAGCCAGTCGACCGAGACGCTGAGCGTCGCCGCACTCGCCTCTGGCCTGCCGATCGACAAGGTCTATCCGGTCGACATCGACGGCGCGCTGAAATCCGTCGACAAAATCCGCGGCCATGTCGATGCCTGGTGGACATCAGGCGCGCAGGCGATGCAGCTGGTCAAGGATGGCGAAGTCGACATGGCGAGCATCTGGAACGGCCGCGCCGGCACGCTGAAGAAGGAAGGCGCGCCGGTCAGCTTCTCCTTCGACCAGGGCGTGCTCACCGCCGACTGCATGGTCATTCCCAAGGGCGCCAAGAACAAGGAAGCCGCCATGAAGGCGCTGGCGATGTTCGTCAGCCCGCAATTGCAGGCCAATCTGCCGCTCTATGTCGACAATGGCCCGGTGAACGAGAAGGCTTTCGAGACAGGCAAGATCCCGCCGGAGCGGATCAAGGACATCAACTCGTCGCCCGAAAACGTCAAGAAGCAGGTGCTGCAGGACGCCGAGTTCTGGCGTGACAATCTGGTGGAGGCGACGGAGAAGTTCAACAATCTGATCCAGCAATAGGCCGCGGCCGGACCCGAACCACGGCAGGGCGGCGCATGATGACACAGAACCCGCCCTGCTTGCGCCGCCCCCTCACCAGGAGACGATGACCTTGTCCATTGCGCCATCCGCGCTGCCGATCAGCATGCGCCGGATCGAGAAACGATTTGGCAGCGTGTCGGTGCTGCGCGACCTGAACCTCGATGTCGAGGCCGGCGAGTTCCTGACGCTGCTCGGGCCCTCCGGCTCCGGAAAGACGACGCTGCTGATGATCCTGGCCGGTTTCGTCAGGGCCAATGGCGGCTCGATCCGGGTCGGCGATGATGAGATCATCACCACGCCGCCGCACAAGCGCAACATCGGCATGGTGTTCCAGAACTACGCGCTGTTTCCGCATATGAACGTCTTTCACAACATCGCCTTCCCGCTGAAGCAGCGCGGCGTGGCGGTCCCGGAAACGGCCGAGCGGGTGGAGAAGGCGCTCGAGCTGGTCAAGCTCAAGGGCCTCGGCGAGCGCCGGGTCGACCAGCTTTCCGGCGGCCAGCGCCAGCGTGTGGCCCTGGCGCGCGCCATCGTCTTCGAGCCGCGCATCGTGCTGATGGACGAACCGCTGTCGGCGCTCGACAAGGGCCTGCGCGAACACATGCAGATCGAACTGCGCGCCCTGCACCGGCGGCTTGGCATGACGACGGTCTATGTCACGCACGACCAGCGCGAAGCCATCACCATGTCGGACCGCATCGCGGTGATGAACGCCGGGCGCATCGAGCAGCTCGACAAGCCGGAAACGCTCTACGCCGCGCCGAAGACGCAATTCGTCGCCGGCTTCATCGGCGAATCGAATTTCATTCCGGTCGAATGCCGCAACGGGTCGGTCTGGTATGAGGACAGGCGGATCCAGACGGCAGGGGCGCCGCCGGCCGCCGGCCGGCATCTGATGGTGGTGCGGCCGGAGAAGCTGCGGCTGGTCACGGCGGCCGAGCCGTCGGACGGCATCAATGTGCTCGACGCCACGCTCAGTGACATCATCTACCAGGGCGACAGCTTCGTCTGTTACGCCTCGCTGCGCGACGGCCGCCAGCTGACGCTGCGCGACTATTGCCGCAGCGATGTGCTGTCCAGGCTGCCGGCCCCCGGCCAGCCGGTCAGGCTTGGCCTCGATGCAAAGGACACGATCCTGGTGGAGGCAGAGGGATGAACGCGCCATCCGCCCTCCTCGACGAGGCCGCCGGCGCGGGCCGGGACCTCAACGCGCGGTCGCTGCGTGCCGATGCGCGGCGCGAGCAGCTCAGGCTGCTGGCGCTTCTGTCACCCAGCCTGTTCCTCGTCTTCGCCATCATCATCGTGCCGATCGGCTGGCTGTTCTGGCTGTCGCTGTTCGACGAAGCCGGGGCCTTCAGCGCGTCCAACTATGCGCGCTTCTTCGAGCAGGCCTCCTACATCAAGACCTTCATCACCACCTTCAAGGTAGCCTTCATCGTCACCGGCGCCTGCGTGCTGCTCGGCTATCCCCTGGCCTACATGCTGTCGCAGCTGCCGCGCCGCGCGGCGTCGATCTGCCTGATCTTCGTCATCCTGCCGTTCTGGACATCGGTGCTGGTGCGCACCTATGCCTGGCTGGTGATCCTGCAGCGCAAGGGCCTGATCAACAGCTGGCTGATCGACCTCGGCGTGATCAGCCAGCCGCTGCCGCTCGCCAACAATCTGTCCGGCGTCGTCATCGGCATGACGCATATATTGCTGCCCTTCCTGGTGCTGCCGCTCTACGCCTCGATGAAGACCATCGACACCGACTGCCTGCGCGCCGGCATGAACCTTGGCGCCGGCCCGGTCGCCACCTTCCGGCAGATCTTCTTTCCGCTGTCGCTGCCCGGCCTCGCCTCGGGCGTGGTCATCGTCTTCGTGCTCTGCCTCGGCTTCTTCGTCACGCCTGCTCTGATGGGCGGCGGCAAGGTGATCATGTGGGCGATGCGCATGGAGCAGACCACCAGCCTCTATTCCAACTGGGGTGCGGGCGCGGCGCTTGGCGTCGTGCTGCTGTTGGTCACGCTGGCGCTTCTCGGTCTCTTCCAATGGCTGCTCGGCGCGCGCGCCATCGGTGTATGGAGTTCGCGATGAGCGGGGATGTCGGCCTGCCGATCTCGCACCGGCAACGTCTGTGGCTCTACGCGCTGGGCGGCCTGGTGCTGTTGTTCCTGATCGCGCCGTCGGTCATCATCGTCATCATGTCGTTTTCGGATTCGACGCTGCTGCAGTTCCCGCCACGGCAATGGTCGCTGCGCTGGTACCAGAGCTACTTCCAGTCGCTGGAATGGCGCGACGCGACCGTCGTATCGGTCAAGGTGGCCGTCATGACCGTGCTGGTGGCGACGCCGCTCGGCACCGCCGCCGCCTATGCGATCAACCGGGGCACGCTGCGCTTCAACGGTACCATCAACGCGCTATTGACGGCCTCGCTGATCATACCGGTGATCCTGATCGGCATCGGCACCTTCTTCCTCTATGCGCGCATCGGCCTCAACAACACGCTGACCGGCCTGGTCATCGCCCATACGGTGCAGGCGCTGCCCCTGGTGGTGCTGACCGTACTTTCGGGATTGCGCTCCTACGACATGAACCAGGAGCGGGTGGCGCGCAGCCTGGGCGCCGGGCGCATCGGCGCCTTCTGGCAGGTGACCATGCCGCAAATCCGCTTCTCGATCGTCTCGGGCGCGCTATTCGCCTTCATCACTTCCTTTGACGAAGTGGTGGTTTCGCTGTTCATATCGGGCGGCGAGACGACGACATTGACACGCCGCATGTTCAACGCGCTGCGCGACCAGATCGATCCGACCATCGCCGCCATCTCGACCTGCCTGATCGTGCTTTCCGTTCTGCTCCTGTCGGTGGCGCAGATCTTCGGGCGGCGGCATTGATTTCCATCAGACCAATTCGCTGAAGTGACCATGGGATATCCAGACAGAATGCGTGATTTCCAGTTTCCCGGCCGCTCGCCGGTTCGTGCCACGGAGGCGGTTGCCGCGACCTCGCATCCGCTCGCCACCCTTGCCGCGATCGACATGCTGCGCGCCGGCGGCAACGCCATGGACGCCGCCGTCTGCGCCGCCGCCGTGCAAGGCGTCGTCGAGCCGCAATCGACCGGCATCGGTGGCGATTGCTTTGTCCTTTACTGCCCGAAAGGGCAAGGCGACGTGCTGGCCTTCAACGGTTCCGGCCGAGCGCCCGCGGGCGCCACGGTCGACTGGTATCTGGACAAGGGTTTCAGCGAGCTTCCCAAACAGGGGCCGCACGCGGTGACCGTGCCGGGCGCCATCGACGCCTGGTGCCGGCTGCTGGAGGATCATGGACGCAAGAGCCTGGCCGAGGTTCTGGTGCCCGCCATCCATTATGCCGAGAACGGCTATGTCGTGCATGACCGCGTCGCCTTCGACTGGGCCGAGCCGGAAACCGACCTGTCGGCCGACGAACACGCCGCGCGCATCTTCCTGCCGGACGGCAAGGCGCCGAAGGCCGGCGATATCCATCGCCAGCCGGAACTCGCCGCCACCTTGCGGGTGATCGCAAGGCAGGGCCGCGCGGGGTTCTATGAAGGTGCCGTCGCCGACGACATGGTGCGCCGGCTCAATGAACTCGGCGGGCTGCATTCGCACGAGGATTTCGCAGCGACCAAGGGCGACTATGTGGCGCCGGTCAGCACCTCTTATGGCGGCCATGACATCCACCAGATGCCGCCGAACAACCAGGGGCTGACGGCGCTGTTGATGCTGAACGTGCTGTCGGGCTTCCGGCTCGACGGGCTCGATCCCAACGGTGCCGAGCGGCTGCATCTCGAAATCGAGGCCGGGCGCCTCGCCTACCAGGACCGCGACCGCTACCTCGGCGACCAGGACCATGTTCCGGTGCCGGTGAGAGAGCTTCTGTCCAGCGCCTATGCCGACCGGCTGCGCGCCGAAATTCATCGCGACCGCGCCATGACGCATCTGCCGCGCCTGGACCTGCCCGGCAGCGACACGGTCTACATCTCGATCGTCGACCGCGACCGCAACGCGGTCTCCTTCATCAACTCGACCTATTATTCGTTCGGCAGCGGTGTCGTCAGTCCGAAGACCGGCGTCGTGCTGCAGAATCGCGGCTCGAGCTTCCGGCTCGACCCGGCACACCCGAACGCGATCGCGCCCGGCAAGCGGCCTATGCACACGATCATGCCCGGCATGGCGACGAAGAACGGCCGCGTGGTGATGCCGTTCGGCGTCATGGGCGGCGGCTACCAGCCTTTCGGCCATGTCCATCTTTTGACCAACATGATCGACTTCGGCATGGACCCGCAGCAGGCGCTGGATGCGCCGCGCGTGTTCTACAATGACGGCGTTGTGGAGGCCGAGCGCAACGTTCCCGGCGAGGCGCTCGAAGGCCTGCGCAAGCGCGGCCATCGCGTCGTCGAACCGCAGCATCCGCTTGGCGGCGGGCAGGCGGTGCTGATCGACTGGGAGAAAGGCACGCTGACCGGAGCCTCCGATCCGCGCAAGGACGGGGTGGCGCTTGGGTATTGAGGGATGGGGCAAGGCCGACCGAGTATAGCGACCGGGAGAAGGACACTGTCGCGAATGATTTCGCCAGTCGCCAGCGTTGCAAGGTAAGCGCCGACGTTGCTGTCAGCCCTTTTTCCCCGTCACCATACGGGGAGAAAGGGCTGACAGGGCAATGAGGGGCGGCGGCGCCCTCTACAATTGTCCAGGGTCGGCGTCGTCCGCTGGACTTCCAAAAGCAGTCGTTTGAACATAGCCGGTGACCATGACCCAAGCTGAAGCCCACCCCGACCTCTCCCTCCGCCTCGCCGCCGGCGCCGACGACGCTCCGGCGATCCTGGCCCCCGAGAGAACCACACTCACCCATGGCGGGCTGCGGAGCCTGATCCAGGCCACGGCCGAGCGGCTGCATGCGCTCGGCATCGGCCGAGGCGACAGGGTGGCCATCGTGCTGCCGAATGGGCCGGAGATGGCCACCGCTTTCGTCGCCGCGGCCGCGGCCGCCTCGACGGCGCCGCTCAACCCGGCCTACCGGGCAGACGAGCTCGATTTCTACCTCACCGACATCGGCGCCAAGGCGATCCTCGTCGCGGAGAACGAGGCCGGGCCGGCGGTGGCGGTGGCTGAACGCCTCGGCATCGGCGTGTTGAGGCTCATCGTGCAACCCGACGCGCCTGCCGGCAGTTTCACCATCGAAGGCGCGGCGGTCGGCCCGCAAGCGGCGCCCGACATGGCAGGGGACGGCGACATCGCGCTTTTGCTGCACACGTCAGGCACGACATCGCGTCCGAAGCTGGTGCCGCTCAGCCATGCCAACATTGCCGCTTCCGCCCGTCATATCGGCGCGACGCTCGGCTTGAGCGCCGACGACCGCTGCCTCAACATCATGCCGCTGTTCCACATCCATGGCCTGATCGCGGCGGTGCTGTCGTCGCTGGCAGCGGGGGGCAGCATCTTCTGCACGCCGGGCTTCAACGCCCTGCGCTTCTTCCAGTGGTTGGGCGACGCCAGGCCGAGCTGGTACACGGCGGTGCCGACCATGCACCAGGCGATCCTGCCGCGCGCGGCGCGCAATGCGGAGGTGCTGGCGGCGGCGCGCCTGCGCTTCATCCGCTCCTCCTCGGCGTCGCTGCCGGCGCAAGTGATGGGCGAGCTCGAGACAACCTTCGGCTGTCCGGTGATCGAATCCTACGGGATGACCGAGGCCGCGCACCAGATGGCGTCGAACCGGCTGCCGCCGGGCCTGCGCAAGCCGGGAAGCGTAGGGGCTTCCGCCGGCCCCGAAGTGGCGGTGATGGCGCCGGACGGGCGGCTGCTGACAGCCGGCGAGACCGGCGAGATCGTCATTCGCGGTCCCAATGTCACCGCGGGCTATGAGAAGAACCCGGACGCCAACGCCACGGCCTTCGCGCATGGCTGGTTCCACACCGGCGACCAGGGCGTGCTCGACGAGGACGGTTATCTCCGCGTCACCGGCAGGCTCAAGGAGATCATCAACCGTGGCGGCGAGAAGATCTCGCCGCTCGAGGTCGACGACGTGCTGATGGACCATCCGGCGGTGGCGCAGGTGGTCACCTTCGCCATGCCGCATGACAAGCTCGGCGAGGATGTAGCGGCGGCGGTCGTGCTGCGCGAAGGCATGAGCGCCACCGAAAGCGATATACGCGCTCACGCCGCGACGCGGCTCGCCGACTTCAAGGTGCCGCGCAAGGTGCTGATCCTGGACGAAATCCCCAAGGGCGCGACGGGCAAGCTGCAGCGCATCGGGCTTGCCGCCAAACTCGGACTTTGACGATGAAGATCACCATTTTCGGCGCCGGCGCGATCGGCGGCTATCTCGCGGCCAAGCTGGCCATCGCCGGCCGAACCGACCTGTCGATCGTCGCACGCGGCGCCCACCTCGAAGCGGTCAAGGCAAACGGCCTGCGCCTGATCGAGGACGGCCAGGAATCGGTGGCGCCGGTGAGAGCCGCCGCGAAGGCCGAGGAACTCGGCGTGCAGGACACTGTCGTGCTGGCGCTGAAGGCCCACTCGCTCACCCCGGCACTGGACCAGATCGCACCACTGCTTGGAGACCACACATCAGTCGTCACCATGCAGAACGGCGTGCCGTGGTGGTATTTCCATGGCGTGGTCGGGCCGCTCGAAGGCACCAGGCTGAACGCGGTCGATCCCGGCGGCGCGATCTGGCAGCGGATCGGGCCGGAGCGCGTCGTCGGCTCGGTCGTCTATCCCGCCGTCGAGGTCGACGCGCCCGGCCTCATCCGCCATGTCGAGGGCAAGCGCTTCTCGCTTGGCGAACCCTCGGGCGAGCGCAGCGAACGGGTGACGCGTCTGGCGGAGGAAATGGTCAAGGCCGGCCTGCAGGCGCCGGTGCGCGAGGATATCCGCAGCGAAATCTGGGTGAAGCTGTGGGGCAACCTCTCCTTCAACCCGATCTCGGCGCTGACCGGCAGCACGCTGGCGGGAATCGTCGCCGACGAAGGTACCCGCCAGCTTGCCCGCACCATGATGCTGGAGGCGCAAGCGATCGGCGAAAGCCTGGGCGTGCGTTTTCCGATCGGGGTCGACCGCCGCATCAAGGGCGCTGGCGACGTCGGCGAGCACAAGACCTCGATGCTGCAGGATTTGGAGCGCGGGCGCCCGATGGAGATCGACGCGCTGGTAACAGCGGTACAGGAACTTGGCCGGCTGACGGACAAGCCGACGCCGACGATTGATGCCGTGCTGGCGCTGGTGCGGCGGCTGGCGGTGCAGCGCGGGTGCTATGGGTGAGGGGACGACGGGCTGAGCCTCGAGGCGCCGGCGATGCGTCCGCCACTACGGCATCTTACGAATATGTATTCCAGCGGAAATGCGCGGGAAACATAAATGGCTCATTGCTTCGCGGAGAATGGAGTCATCTCAATGAACAGGATCGCTGAAACCTTCTGGATTGCGTCCGCGCTGGTTCTAGGCGCGGCCCTTGCAGCCGTAGCGGTACCGATCGTTGCCATCGTTTGCTTTTTGGCGCTCGCGCTTCCTGTGGCAATGCGGAGGATTCAGCGGCACCGCTATTGCGGCGATGTCGTTTCTCGCTCCACTCGAAAAGGCCCGGCTGATCGGTCCGGTGTTCCTCTGACCATAGAGACGACCTACACCGTCGTTCGGCGATCGTAGTCCTGTCTGCGGTGGCAACGATGGCCGCTGGCGCCATGGCGCCGGGCACGTTTCGGACACTACCGCATCGAACTGGCATCCTGGGTATCGCCCGCAATAAAAAGCGACAATGAATGTTGGATGAAGAAGCCCAGGGGCCGCCCGCAACGCCATTGGTTCCACAGATTGACAGATGCGGCGGAAACGATAGCCTTGCATTCCAAGGTGCGCCTGGCCGGCATCTGGCACCATCAGGTCCATCCGTCGTCGAGACACTCGATGGCATAGGCACTATTGGCCTGCACAACTTTATTGCGCAACAGTTTTCCATGCCGGAGGGCATGTGCGGACGTGCTGCTGGGGCAGTCATGGGCCTGATAAATCACCTGCCCAACAGGCGGGCCATCGAACGATTGGGCATCGGCGAGCGGGATGACGTGCTTGAAATAGGCTTTGGGCCGGGTTGGGCGCTCAAGAAAATGGCCAGACTTGCGCATAGCGGTACGGTTACGGGGGTGGACCGGTCGCCGACGATGTTTCGTCAGGCCCAAATTCGAAATCGAGCCGCAATTCAAGACGGAAAGCTGAAGCTGATCCAGGGTACCTTCGAGCGGCTGCCAGTGGAAACCGCCTCAATGGACAAGGTTCTTGCCGTCAACGTGATTTACTTCTGCTCGCCGACCGGAACCGCCCTGGCGGAAGCCCACAGGGTTCTACGTCCGGGCGGAACAATGTCGATCTATGCGACAGATTGCTCTTCAATGAAGAGGTTGCAATTCGTTGGCCCCGAAACCCGACAAACATTTGATCTAAAGGGACTTGAGGATTTCCTCGGCAAGAGTGCATTTGCGTCGGATCACATCGATATTCAAATGATTTGGTTGCCATTCGGCTTTCGCGGCCTGGTGGCGCGACTGTGCAAGCGGTGACGTGGTGCACAGGGTCCGCGCGCCAACTGACCGTCTTCGAAGCACCCGCGTGGCCGGTGCCGACCATCGATTGCCGCCACGACTGTGCCCAAGAACGCGACCCCCCTCTGCAACACCGATCGGTGCCAACCAGTTCTGGACCGAGGGTCGAGCGGCAGCCGGGGGATTGACCGGCAGGGATTCACCCTGACCAAGCCCGGTAGCCTGAACGGCTGCGCTGCTCTGCGGAGGGCAAATGCCCAATAACGCGCGATTGCGACTGCTGGGCGCTTTCACGGCCGTTGTCGTTGGGGTTGGGTATTATGTCCTCGGCGAATATCGAACGCACCAGCATGGAAAAGAAGCGACGTTGCAGCAACTGGTGGATAAAGCGCTGCGGCAGGGGTGCCTCGATGACTTTAACGCCACGCTCTCAATCCCGCCGGACCACCCATATGAAGTCGCGAACTGCCTCCGAATGGGCTATTTAAGCGAAGCCGAGGTAAAAAGTCGGGAGGATTACCTTGGCATCCCACTGCGCTAAACGCAGGAAATTTTGGCCCGGCAGTCCGATGCCGCCATGCTGGGCCCACAACAGGTGGAAACGAGCTTGCATCGAGAGCGATCCCTGTAACCAGGCGACTTGATCCAATACTAACATGAGGCAGGCGAAACGATGCCAAACAAGCTTGTAATGATCATCCGTCATGCCGAAAAGCCGGTCCCAGGTGGTCCGGACCTCGGAGTCACCGAACAGGGCGAAAGTGATCCCGCATCACTGACGGTGCGAGGCTGGCAACGCGCGGGAGGCCTTTGCCGATTTTTTTACGAGCCGCCTCTACCTCTGGGCAGACCTGCATCAATTGTTGCGTCAGGCATGATCAAAAGAGACGATTCCGGCACTCGGAGCAAGCGGCCTAGCCAGACAATCACTCCACTGGCAAGGCGTCTTGGCCTTGAACCGGATGTCACTCATTCAAAGGGCCAAGAGCAGTTAGCGGCGGATGCCATCCGCACAGCCCAATCACCTGTGTTGGTTAGCTGGCAACACGAGTCTATTCCTGCTCTGACGGCTGCGCTTGTCGGTGGCACAGGGACCGCTCCGCAATCATGGCCCGATGACGATTTCGACAGCATCTGGGTACTGGAAGCAGACGAGGCAAATGTCTGGTCTTTCTCGCGGGAACGCCAAGCACTCCTGGATGGTGACGGCACCGGTCAATTGAGTTGAGGGTCTGCCTTGGATCAACAGGGGAACGGCAGCTTCTACTTTCGGCCCATTTCAAGACGTCTGCACATCGGCGCCTGGCGTCCTTCGAGCGCGCGGCCGGTCCGCTCATCGCGCCCATCCAATCCGGCGCTGATCAATCCTTCCCCTCCCGCCCGAGCAGCCGCGCATAAAGCTCCCCGACGATGCCGCGGCGGAAGACCAGCACGCAGACCATGAAGATGAGCCCGGTGGCGATGGTCACCGGGAAACCGGAGGTGGCGAGCGTGTTTTCAAGGCCGACGACGAGGCTGGCGCCCACGATCGGCCCGACCATCGTGCCGATGCCGCCGAGCAGCGTCATCAGGATCACCTCGCCCGACATCTGCCAGGTGACGTCGGTGAGCGTGGCGAACTGGAAGACGATCGCCTTGAGGGAGCCCGCCAGCCCGGCCAGCGCCGCCGACATGACGAAGGCGCCGAGCTTGTAGTTGGCGACGGAATAGCCCAGCGAAATGGCGCGGTTCTCGTTTTCGCGGATCGAGCGCAGGATCATGCCGAAGGGCGAATTGACGATGCGCCAGATGGCGAAGACGCCGACCAGGAACACGACAAGCACGAAGTAATACATATTCAGCGAGACGTTCAGGTCGAGGACGCCAAGCAGCATGCCGCGCGGCACGCCTTGAATGCCGTCCTCACCCTCGGTGAAGGGCGCCTGGACGCAGAAGAAGAAGAACATCTGCGACAGCGCCAGCGTGATCATGGCGAAATAGATGCCTTGCCGGCGAATGGCGAAGAAACCCATGACAAGGCCGAGCAAGGCTGCGCCCGCAATGCCGAGCAGGATGCCGGCTTCCGGCGGCCAGCCCCAGACCTTGACGGCATGCGCGGTGAAGTAGGCGGCGCCGCCAAAGAAGGTGGCATGGCCGAACGACAGCAGGCCGGTATAGCCGAGCAGGAGATTGAACGCGCAGGCGAACAGCGCGAAACACAGCATCTTCATCAGGAAGATCGGATAGACCAGGAAGGGCGCCACCAGCAGCGCCGCGATGCCGAGCCCGACCAGCGTCCATTCGAGCCATGCCGGGGTGCTGGCTGATGTCTCGCGAAGCGTCAGCCCGGCCATGTCGGGTGTCCCTTGCGCCATGTCAGGCGTCCCTTCCGAACAGGCCGGCCGGCCGGACCAAGAGCACGATCGCCATGATGACGAAGACCACGAGGTTGGAGGCCTCGGGGTAGAAGACCTTGGTCAGGCCTTCGGCGAGGCCAAGCATGTAACCGGTGACGATCGCGCCGAGGATCGATCCCATGCCGCCCACCACGACGACCGCGAAGACGACGATGATGAGATCCGATCCCATCAGCGGGCTCACCTGATAGACAGGCGCCGCCAGAATTCCGGCCAGCCCGGCAAGGGCGGAACCGAGGCCGTAGGTCAGCGTCAGGAGCAACGGCACATTGACGCCGAAAGCCTGGACGAGACGGGGATTCTCGGTTGCCGCGCGCAGATAGGAACCGAGCCTGGTCTTCTCGATCAACGCCCAGGTCCCGAAACAGACAATCAGCGAGGCGACCACGACCCAGCCGCGATAATTGGGCAGGAACATGAAGCCGAGATTGGTGCCGCCCGAAAGCAGCGGCGGCACGGCGTAGGGATTTCCCGACACGCCGTAAGAGTAGCGGAATATGCCTTCGAGCACGAGCGCCAGGCCGAAGGTGAAGAGCAGGCCGTAGAGCGGATCGGTGTCGTAAAGCCGTGACAGCGCCAGGCGCTCGACCACGACGCCGAAGAGGCCGACGATCAGCGGCGCAAGGATCAGAGCGGGCCAATAGCCGATGCCGAGATAGGTGAGCAGGAGATAACCTGTGAAGGCGCCGAGCATATACTGGGCGCCATGGGCGAAATTGATGACACGCAGCAGGCCGAAAATGACGGCCAGGCCCAGGCTCAGCATGGCGTAGAAAGAGCCGTTGATCAGGCCGACCAGCAACTGGCCAAGGAAGGCCTGGACGGGGATGCCGAAGATCATCGTCATGGCGTCATCATACACCCAGAATGTCGTGGAGCTGCGTCATGCGGTCCGCCAGCTCACCGGTCGGAAATCCGGCGACGACCTTGCCGTGCTCCATCAGGTAGAAACGGTCGGCGACACGGCTGGCGAAGCGGAAATTCTGCTCGACCAGCAGGATCGTCATGCCGCGCTTCTTCAATGTCACCAGCAGCTCGCCGATGCGTTGCACGATGACTGGCGCGAGGCCCTCGGTCGGCTCGTCGAGAAGCAGCATCTTCACACCGGTCCTGAGCATGCGCGCGATCGCCAGCATCTGCTGTTCGCCGCCCGACAGCCTTGTGCCAGGGCTGTTGCGACGCTCCTTCAGATTGGGGAAAAGATCGAATATTTCCGCGACGCTCATGCCGCCTTCGGCGACGACCGGCGGCAGGACCAGGTTCTCTTCCACGGTCAGCGTCGCGAAGATGCCGCGCTCCTCCGGCACGAAGCCGATGCCCTGGTGCGCGGTGCGGTGCAGCGGCAGACGCATCAGGTCCGTGCCGTCGAAAACGACCTCGCCCGTTCGCCTGCGGATCAGCCCCATGATGGCGCGCAGCGTCGTCGTCTTGCCGACGCCGTTGCGGCCGAGCAGCGTGACCGTTTCGCCGCGAAATACCTCCAGGTCGACGCCATGCAGCGCATGGCCCTCGCCATACCAGGCGTTGAGACCGCGGACCACCAGCAGGGGCGCGGCATCAGTCATCGGCGGTGCCCATATAGGCGACCTTGACGCGTTCGTCGCGGCTGACTGTGGCGTAGTCGCCGGCCGCAAGCACCTCGCCGCGCTGCATGACCGTGATCCAGTCGCAGAGATCCGCGACGACCGTCAGATTGTGCTCGACCATCAAGACGGCGCGGTCGCTGGCCACCGAGCGAATGATGGCCGAAACCGTGGCCACGTCCTCATGCCCCATGCCGGCCATCGGCTCGTCCAGCAGCAGCACTTTCGGATCGAGCGCCAATGTGGTGGCGATCTCGAGCACACGTTTCCTGCCATAGGAAAGATCGCCGGCCAGCCTGTTCCTGGCATCGTCGAGACCGACCGACCGCAGCAGCTCGATCGCACGCGGCGTCAATCGGTCGAGCGCGGCAAGCGAGCGCCAGAACTGGACGCCGAGCCCAGCCGGCCGCTGCAGCGCGACGCGCACATTGTCGAGCACGCTGAGATGCGGAAAGATCGCCGATATCTGGAACGAGCGCACCAGCCCCATCCGCGCCACCTTCGCCGGCGAGGTGCGGGTGATGTCGTGGCCGAGCAGTTCGATCCTGCCGCTGGTCGGCGCCAGGAACTTGGTGAGCAGGTTGAAGACCGTAGTCTTGCCGGCGCCGTTGGGACCGATCAGGGCATGGATGTTGCGGTGGCGGACATCGAGGTCGACATTCCTGACGGCGACGAAGCCGGCGAAATCGCGCTGCAGCCCGCGGGCGGACAGCACCACGGGCGGTTCGCTCCCGTCGAGTTCAGGCGGCGCCATCGGCCGCGCCGATCACTGTGCCGCCGTTGGGCAGCCGCTTTCCTTCTCGCTCAGGAAGGCCTCCTTGCCGGGGATGGTGGCGAGATACTTGTAGTAGTCCCAATCCTTCGTGCTCTCGCCGGGCGCCTTGACCTGGTAGAGATACATGTCGTGGACCATGTTGCCATCCGACTGCACCTTGCCGTTGGTGGTCACGGCGTCGTCCACCGGCAACGAATGCAATTGCCTGGCGACGGCCTCGGTCTCGTCGGTGCCGGCCTTATCGATCGCTTTCAGATACTGCGTCACCGCCGAATAGGTCGCGGCCTGGATCATGTTCGGCATGCGGTTGGTGCGCTTGAAGAAGCGCTGTCCGAATTCGCGGCTCTTGTCGTCGCGATCCCAGTAATAGCCCTCGGTCAGGACGACGCCTTGCGCGGCCTGGAGACCCAGCCCATGCACCTCGGCCAGTGTGAACAGAAGCGCCGCGAGACGCTGGCCGCCCTGGACGATGCCGAATTCGGCGGCCTGCTTGATGGAATTGGACGTGTCGAGGCCGGCATTCGCCAGCCCGATGACCTTGGCGCCCGAAGACTGCGCCTGCAGCAGGAAGGATGAGTAATCGGTAGACCCAAGGGGATACCGCACCTCGCCCAACACCTTGCCGCCATGGCTTTCGACGAATTTGGCGGTCTGTTCCTTGAGCGAATAGCCGAACGCATAGTCAACGGTGACGAAGAACCAGCTGTCGCCACCCTGCTGCACGAGGGAACCGCCGGTTCCCACCGCCTGCGAATGGGTGTCATAGGCCCAGTGGAAGCCGTAGGGCGAGCACTGCTTGCCGGTAAGGTCGGTGGTCGCGGCACCCGTGACGATGTCTATCTTCTTCTTTTCCTTGGAAATCCCCTGGACGGCGAGCGCGACCGATGAGGTCGTCAGTTCCATGATGGCGTCGACCTGTTCGGTGTCGTACCACTGCCTTGCGATGTTGGAGGCGATGTCGGGCTTGTTCTGATGGTCGGCGCTGATGATCTCGATCGGCGCGCCCTGCACCTTGCCGCCGAAATCCTCGACCGCCATCTTGGCCGCCTCGACCGACCATTTACCGCCGAAATCGGCATAGACGCCGGATTGGTCATTGAGGATGCCGATCTTGACTTTCCCATCGGAAATTCCGGCGGCCGAGGCGGGGATCGCGGTCGCGGCGAGAAGCGCGGCCGAAACGAAACAGCATGCCTTCATTCTCTATTTCCTCCCGTGATGAATCCGACCGTCCCCCCAAACGATCACCAGCAAGCGGTATTGAACATGTGCAAGATGAGGATGAACGGCAAGGGGGCGGCTTGCGGATTTCACGTTCGAAGCCTGGCAGGCTCTTGCTCGCCGGGCGGCGGCACGGCCGATTGGCCAGCCGGAAGCTCGGAAGCGGCACGGCCATGTTAGCCGTGACGGCCGGCAAGGCTGAACCAGCGTACACATCGTCCCAGTCTTAGTTCAGGGGAATGGACTCGACCGCCAGAGCCGTAACGCTTAGATTGCGTATGGATAGCCAGCCTGCAGGGGGAAGCCAACTGGGATATCAGGATGGCTTTAGTAATGAATAGATCGATAACCGCCGTTACCGTGACGCACAACAGCGCGCATACTGTGCGCGGCGCGCTCGCTTGCTTGCCCCCGGGCATCGAGATCGTGTGCGTCGACAACGCAAGCACCGACGATCTTTCCGCCGCGCTATCCGGTTTTGCCGTTCATCGCATCGATAATCCTGCAAACCTCGGCTTTGGGCGTGCCTGCAACATCGGGGCGGCGGCGGCATCGGGAGAGTATTTGCTGTTCGTCAATCCCGATGTGCGCCTTGGCGCGGACGCCGTCGACGCGCTCATGCAGGCGGCTGAACGCTACCCGAATTGCGGCGTCTTCGTGCCGCGCACGAACACGGTGGATGGGCGCCTGTGGTTTCGCGACCAGAGCGAAATCGATCGCCTTTCCGGTGTGTCGCTGCCCACACGTATCCGGCAGGTCTGGGGGGATTGTTGCGTGCGCTTCGTCAATGGCGGCGTGTTCATGATCAGAAGAACACTCTTCCTCGATACGGGAGGCTTCGACGAGGATATCTTCCTGTATTTCGAAGATGACGATCTCTCTTATCGGCTGCTGCAGCGTGACGAACCCATGATCCTTGTCAGTAGCGCGCATGCTGTCCACGACGTTGGCACTTCGGTTGCACAATCAACCCGGTCACGGATCTTCCGATATCGGTCCAAGATGCGATCGGAGATCCACTTGCGCAGGAAGTACGGCATAGCCTATAGCCCATTTGTGGACATACTCCGCTATCTGACGAAGATAGGCTTCTACTGCCTTACGCTTAATCGAAATAGACTGATCAATTCCCTGGGCCGGCTGATCGGCATATTTGACAGCATCCTTGACCGATCGCACGCGAATCGGAACAGCGGCTATGTCGCCTGACGCTATCGACACGAGGCTTGTTCCGCCCGATGTCCTGCCCTGCGAACCGCGAAAAGGCGACGCATATGGCGTAGACCGAAGCGGTGCGCCGAGCGAAATCCACATCCACACGCCGGGACGCTACATCGTCGAGCTTTCTCCAACAGAGAGGCGGATGCCGTTTCTCCGGCTCAATGTTCGCCGCCCGGGACAGGCCGACAAGATCGTCTATGTGCCTGTCACCAGCCGGACGTCCTATCTGCTTAAAAGCAGTGAAGGCGGCCTGGTGCTGCGGTTTGACAGAAGCGACGTCGTTGCGGCGAGCGCTCGCCCCCTAAGCATCAGGGATGTTGGCACGCTGTTGAGTCGGCGCCGTCGCCACAGGCGATTTCAACTGCCGCTTGGCCACGGGATCGTATTGCAGCCTCTTTTGCACATTTCAGGGGCGGAAGGGCGCGAGTTGGCCCGTGCCCTTGGCAGCCTTGCCGGTTGGGGTTTTGGCACGGCGAGCGACAATCTGCAGAAAACCCTGTCGCGGCACTTTGATGGTCCGCCAGCCGAGGCCCCCGAACGCCGGCCCACCGCCAAACCCAGGATCGCCGTAGCGCTTCATCTGCATTACCCCGATCTCTGGCCCGAATTCGAGGCGCTGCTGGCGAGGATCGATCGCCCTTTCCATCTCATCCTCACACTGACCGAGCCCGACGTGGCACTCGCGCAGCGCGTCCAGGCGAGATTTCCGGATGCCGAGGTGGTGGTTTATGACAATCGCGGTCGCGACGTCGGCCCTTTCATCCAATTGCTTCGTGAAGGAAGGCTCGATCCCTTCGACCTGATCTGCAAGCTGCATGGCAAGAAGTCCGGGCCGCGCGGGCCGCGCATGGTCCTCGGTGATATCTGGCGCCAGGCGAGTGCGTTCGACCTGATCGGATCCCGCGAGATGGTTGACCGCATCATCGCCGAGTTCGAGCGTTCGCCCGACACCCAGATGATTGGATCCAGACGCTTTCGGTTGCCCAATGAATGGAAGGGGGAGAAGGCTGCGTGGGGGGAGAACAGGGCGATGGTCCTCAACTTGCTGGAGACGATGGGGCTGCCCTCCAGCTCTCGTCTCGACTTCTTTGCCGGGACGATGTTCTGGGTTCGCCGCGGCGCGCTGGAACCGCTCATGCGGCTTGATCTGCCTATGGCAGTCTTCCCCGAAGAGGCAAGCCAACAAGACGGCACGTTGCAGCATGCCCTAGAGCGTGTGCTTGGAATGATCTGCACAAAGATCTCCGGCGTTACCTGGGATGACGACATGGCGCCGGATTCCCGGGAGGCAGACCCGATTGGATAGATCCCAACTCCAGATCTTCGTAGGATCGCTCGTCAGCAGAAGGCGATGGAAGATATTCCGAACCTGGCAACGAATTCGCGCCAGCGGGCTGTTTGATTTGTCGTGGTACCTGGCCCAGAATCCGGATGTAGCCAGGAGCGGAAAAGATCCGATCCTGCATTACATCAGGCACGGTGCCGCCGAGTCGCGAAACCCGAGTCCTGACTTCGACAACGAATACTACCTGGCGAAGTATCCCGACGTGACTGCCACGTCGATGAATCCGTTGGATCACTACATTCGTTTCGGCAAGATTGAGGGGCGCAGCACCCGGCGTGCTCCAGGCACAAATGCCGGCGCCCCCCAGAGACCCGCCACCTATGTGCCGCGATCCGGCGAGGGGCGACCAGCCGCTTTGAGGGCGCGCCTCATTGCATTTTATCTGCCGCAGTTTCATCCGATTCCTGAAAATGACGCCTTCTGGGGAAAGGGCTTCACGGAATGGACGAATGTGACGCGGGCCACGCCGCAGTT
Organism: Mesorhizobium loti; assembly: GCF_013170705.1. Classification (NCBI taxonomy): domain Bacteria; kingdom Pseudomonadati; phylum Pseudomonadota; class Alphaproteobacteria; order Hyphomicrobiales; family Phyllobacteriaceae; genus Mesorhizobium; species Mesorhizobium loti. Next base: position 785,132 of record NZ_CP033334.1, read on the forward strand.
CGACGGTCATTACCAGCCCAGGCTCCCGGCGGATCTTGGCTTCTACGACCTGCGAGTGAAGGACATCCAGAAGGAGCAGATCGAGATTGCCCTTCAGTATGGCCTCTCGGGATTCTGTTTCCACTTCTACTGGTTCAACGGCAAGCGCGTCCTTGAGATGCCGATCGCCCAATTCGTCGAGAACGACGCACACGAGATGGGCTTCTGCATCAACTGGGCAAACGAGCCGTGGAGCCGCCGTTGGAATGGGCGCGAACAGGAAGTCTTGATCCCGCAATCGCACTCGCCCGAGGACGACCTGGCCTTCATCCGATACGTAGCCGGCTATTTCCGTGACAGAAGATACATCCGTATCGGCGGCAAGCCACTGCTTATGGTTTATCGGCCCGGATTGTTTCCGTCGGCGGCTGAAACGGCACAGCGCTGGAGGACCCATTGCCGGGAGGCCGGCATCGGCGAGATTTTTCTTGCCTATCCGCAGTCGTTCGACTCGGGCGATCCCGCCGAATTCGGATTCGACGCCGCCGTCGAGTTCCCACCGAATCTTGGACGACTTCCCGAGATCAGCGCCGGCATGCCAACGCTCAGGAGCGGCTTCAGGGGGAAGGTCTACGACTGGACAGAGCTCCTCAATCGCAGCCGCGCGTACCCGCAGGTTCCCTACACGCTGTTTCGCGGGCTTTGCCCTTCCTGGGACAACACGGCGCGGAGGATGGAGGCCGCCTACATTCTGGTGAACGCATCGCCGTCCCGCTACAAGCAATGGCTCGCCAACGCGGTCGTCGATACATGCGATCGTTTTGCCGATTTCGACAGCCGGCTGATCTTCGTCAATGCCTGGAACGAGTGGGCTGAGGGAGCCTATCTCGAGCCCGATGCCCGCTATGGCTACGCCTATCTGCAGGAGACGCGGGACGTCCTGTCGGCACGGCCAGCGGCCGGCAGATCACCCGGGAAGCCGTCGTGGCGCGTTTTGTTCGTGTCGCACGATGCGGCTCTCGGCGGAGCGCAGGCATCGTTGATCAACATCATCCAATGGCTGCAATCGCACACCAATCTGGAGATCAAGGTCCTGTGCCTGGCAGGGGGTCAACGGCTCGAAGAGTTTCGACGCCTCGCCGATACCGTCGTTCTGGATGATCTGGCTTCAGAGGCAGAGACGCCCGCCTCGAAGTTGGCCCACATTACGGAATGGTGCGGTGGCATACCGGACCTCATCTATTGCAACAGCCTTGCGACCGGCCGTGCGCACGCGCTGCTTGCTGAACTGGAGCGGCCAATCCTGACGCATGCCAGGGAGTTGGGAACGAGCGTTGCCCGATACGCAAAGGACAATATGGGCGATGTCGTTTCCCGCACGCGAAGATTTGTGGCGTGTTCCCGAAGTGTCCGGGACTATCTGGTGTCCGAGCACAACGTTGCAGCGGGCGCCATCGATGTCATCCCAAGCGCGGTTCCGCAACCCAACGCCGATCAAAACCTCACGGAAATCCGGCGCCTTGAAAGCCGCCGCCTTGCCGGCTGGCCGACGGACAAGGTCATCGTCCTGGGTTCGGGCATCGGCATGCCCTTCCGCAAGGGTGCCGACCTCTTTATCGAGGTCGCCCGGATCCTTCGGGCACGCGGGGTTGAAGACTATCATTTCTACTGGCTCGGCTCGTTTCCGGGGCGGGAACGAGATGAGGTTCTCGGTACATGGTCGCAGCAACTCGGCAGATTGCGGGCGGACGGGTTGGACGAGAAAGTCACATTTCTGGGTGATGTCGACGATGTGGGGGCTTACCTGCGGCGGGCCGACCTGTTTCTTCTGACCTCCCGCGAAGAGCCGTTCGGCCGCGTCATGCTGGAGGCTGCCTTCGCCGAATTGCCGGTGATCTGCTTCGCCGAGAGCGGTGGGGCTCCGGATTTCGTCGAAGATGATGCCGGCATCATCGTCGGATTGGCTGATCCCGTAGCTATGGCCGATGCGACGCTGAACCTGATCCGGGACAAGCCCCTGCGGATGCGGCTTGGCAGGCAGGCGAGCGCCAAGGCAAGGCTAAATTTTTCCACCGATCGGGTCTTTCCGCGACTGCTGTCGACCATGCGGAAGGTCGCAAACAAGCCGCCGGCGGTCTCGATCATCGTGCCGAACTACAATTACGCCCGCTATCTGCGGGAGCGTATGGATAGTATCCTGGGGCAGTCGTTTCAGGATTTTGAACTCATCATCCTGGACGATGCCTCGACCGACGATAGCCGATCGATCCTGGATTATTATGCCGGCGTCCATGGCACCCGTGTCATCGTCAATGACAGGAATTCCGGGGCGCCCTACCCCCAGTGGTTCAAAGGCATGTCGCTTGCAAGGGCCGACTTGATCTGGATCGCCGAAGCCGATGACGTATCAGACCCGAGTTTCCTCGAAACACTGGTGCCCTTGTTCCGCGATCCAGGCGTGAAGTTTGCCTTTTGCGCATCGAAGATCATCAATGATCGAAGCGAGACCGTCGGCGACTATCTGTCCAGCCCGTACCTCACCGATCTCTCCAATTTCAAATGGAAGCGCAGCTACCAGGTTTCGGCGGCGCGGGAGGTCAACGAAGGGCTGGGTGTCAAGAACACGGTCATCAATATCAGCGCGGCGGTTTTCCGGAAGTTCGACATCACGCCGGATTTCGTCGCGCAGGTCCTGTCCCTGCCGGCGGGCGGCGACTGGTACTTTATCCTCGAGGCAATCCGCAACGGCTCCGTCGCCTATGAGGCTGCGTTGCTCAATCATCACCGTCTGCACGGCGACAGCGTGACCAGCATCATCACGTCCTCCCGTTCCGAGGCACTGCTGCGCACGCGGCAGATGATCCATCAGCATGTCTTGCACACATATGAAACGGATTTGGCCATCAAGCTGAAAATGGCCGAACATGTCGTGCAGCTCTGGAACCAGCTCTTTCCCGGTCGCCCTGCCGGAGAGATGGAAAGCTTGTATTCGCTAACCAAATTGGGCGAGTTCCCTGCGAGAAGCCCGAAAATCCGTGAGGTTGCTTTCGAGCAGTAGCTGTCTCACGGAAACGGTGGCTTGCTCCAACTCTTTGTTTTGACGCAATTGCGCACGGAATCCGCTTCCCACTTTTCCTGGAATTGCCTTAGTTACCGGCAGCGACGAGATGGCCGTTGCCGACATCTTGCAAGGCCAGCTTCAGCGGCGCCTCGCCGATCTTGCGAGTCGCGCTCGGGATCTCCTGATCGAGCCGAGCAAAGCGGCTCCTGCGCCTGGCCGGATCAGGCACCGGCACGGCCTCGATCAGCCGTTTCGTGTAGGGGTGACGCGGGTTGGAAAAGACCTGGTCGCGCGTGCCCATCTCGACGATCTGGCCGAGATACATGACGGCGACGCGGTCGGAAATGTTCTCGACCACCGCCATGTCGTGCGAGATGAAGAGGTAGGCGACGCCGAATTCGCGCTGCAATTCCTTCAACAGGTCGAGCACGCGTGCCTGCACAGAGACGTCAAGCGCCGATACGCTTTCATCCGCGATGATCAGTTTCGGCCGTAGCGCCAGCGCGCGCGCAATGCAGACCCGCTGTCGCTGGCCGCCGGAGAATTCGTGCGGATAGAGCTCCATCTGGTCCGCCGACAGGCCGACACGCTCGAACAATGCCGCCACGCGCTCCCGCCTCTCGTCCTTCGAGGCGATGCCATGGATGACGAGCGGCTCGGCGACAAGATCGCCGACGCGCATGCGCGGGTCGAGCGAGGCAAAGGGGTCCTGGAAAATCATCTGCACGTCGCGGCGCACCGCCTTGCGTTCGTCGCGACCCAGGCCCGACAAATTGCGTCCACCGACAACGATGTCGCCGCTGTACGGCACCAGCCCGGCCAACGCCTTCGCGGTGGTCGACTTGCCGCAGCCGGACTCGCCGACCAGCGCCAGCGTCTCGTTGGGCGCGATCGAGAAACTGACGCCTTCGACGGCGTGAACACGGCGGTTGACCCTGCCGAGGACGCCGCCGCGCAGGTCGAAGCGGACATGCAGATCCTTGACCTCGGCGACATTGGCCAGCGTTAGCGCTTGTGCATCCCTGGATTTTTGCCGCCCGACGCCGCTGCCGATGCGCGGTACAGCGGCCAGCAGTTCGCGGGTGTAGTCGGCCCGCGGTCGGGCAAAAATGTCCGATGTCCTGCCCTCCTCGATCATGCGGCCATGCCGCATGATGATGACGCGATCGGCCATCTCGGCAACCACGCCCATGTCGTGAGTGATGAGGACGACGCTGGTGCCGTGCTGGCGCTGCAGGTCACGCAGCAGTTCCAGTACCTCGCCCTGCACGGTGACGTCGAGTGCCGTCGTCGGCTCGTCGGCGATCAGCACGTCGGGCTCGAGCGCCAACGCCATGGCGATCATCACCCGCTGGCGCATGCCGCCGGAGAGTTCGTGCGGAAACTGCCTTAGCCGGCTTTCGGCTTCCGAAATGCGGACCGCCTTCAGAGCCTCGATGGCACGCTGGCGGGCCTCGGCTTGCGACAGGCTGGTATGCGCCTCGATGGATTCGGTGAGCTGGCGTCCGATCGACAGCACAGGGTTCAGCGAGGTCATCGGCTCCTGGAAGATCATGGCGATGCGGTCGCCGCGAATGCGTCGCATCTGGCGCTCGTCGAGATCAGTCAGCTCGGTTTCACCGAGGCGGATGGTGCCGGAGGATATGCGGGCGGCAGGCTGCGGCAGCAATTGCATGATCGCCAGCGCCGTCATCGATTTCCCGGAGCCGGACTCGCCGGCGATGCAGAGCGTTTCGCCGCGAGCAAGCGTGAACGACAGGTCGGAAACAACCTCGCGCCCGCCATCCTCGCCGCGCACGCTGACCGACAGGCCGGTAATATCGAGCACCGGTCCCGCCGTCACCGGAGCGGCAACCCCGGTCCGCTTCTTGCCCGCGCCGGCGTTCATTCGAAGACGCAGCGCGGGAAGTAGAACGAGACCACCCAGTTCGGCATGTCGACGATCTCGCTGATGCGCAGGTCGCCGCAGACCGAGGCCAGCATGTAAGCCTCGACCGGATCGAGCTTGTAGCGCCCGGCGAGCAGGTCGACCATTTGCGCAACGGCCTCCTTCGCGCCCGTCATCAGGTCCGGCCCGATGCCGGTCGTCACCTCATAGCCCTTGGCGTCGAGATGGCGCGTCACCGGGCCCGGCGTGGTGAAGCGCGGCGTCTTCAGCCTCGCGTCCTTGACCAGGTCGAGCTTGAGCACGACGTCCATCGGGCTTTCGATCGCCGTGCCGCAGACCTCGCCGTCGCCTTGCGCGGCATGGGTGTCGCCGACCGAGAACAGCGCACCAGCCACTTCCACCGGCAGATAGAGCGTGGTGCCGGCGGCGAGATCGCGGATGTCGAGATTGCCGCCGACGCGCCTGGGCGGAACCACCGAGTGATGGCCCATCTCGGCCGGTGCGTTGCCAATGGTGCCGGCAAAAGGTTTTAGCGGCACACGCGCATTCTTGCCGAACAGCGCCGGCTCGAGCGAGGCTGCGTCATATTTCCAGATGTTCAGCGCCGGCTCCATGAAATCGTCGGCGAGCAGCCCGAAGCCCGGAATGTTCGCCGTCCAGCCGAAGCCGGACGGTTTGAACATCTCGATCGTCACCTTCAGCGCGTCACCCGGTTCGGCACCCTCGACGAAGATCGGCCCGGTCACCGGGTTGATCGTTGCGAAGTCGAGCTTGGCGATATCGCCAACCGTGCTGTCGGCCTTCAGCTGACCGCCTGAGGAGTCGAGGCACTGGAACTCGATGGTCGAGCCGGGCGCCACACGTTCGGCCGGGACGAAGGAATTGTCCCAGCCGAAATGGTGATGGCGCCCGTGGATAGTGTAATCGCAGTTATTGCACATCTTTTACGTACACATTGTCATAGTTGATCGGGATATGGACCGGGTCGACATAGAGGTTGTCGGCGCCGCCCATGCGGGCCGATTTCATGGTGAACCGCTGTTCGTTGAAGACCGGCGCCCAGGGCGCGTCCTCCATCACCTTGCCGTAGATGGCGCTCCACATCTTGTCGCGTTCGACGGCCTTTGAGGGATCGACCACCGAGTCGGCCTCGGCCGCCTTGGCGTCGAGATCCTTGTTGCAGTACCACGACCAGTTCCAGCCGCCCGGCACGGCACCGGCGCAGCCGAGGATCGGGCCGTAGAAGTTCGACGGATCCGGGAAGTCGGCGATCCAGGCCATGCCGCCCGACCAGATCATCGGCGCGCCGGCCTTGTCGCCGCCGGCGGCAATGACATTGGCCTGGGCGAGCGACTGGATGCTGGCCTTGATGCCGATCGCCGCCAGATCCTGCTGGATCGCCTGGGCTATGCGCGGGTTGGGGTCGGTGTTCATGGCGAACAGTTGCGTGTCGAAACCATCGGGGTGGCCGGCCTCGGCAAGCAGCGCCTTGGCCTTGGCGACATCATAGGGATAGCCCTTGTATTCCTTGTCGTAGCCCGGCATGGACGGCGGCAGCGGCTGGTTGGCCGGCACGGCGCGGCCGTTGATGATCTGGATGACGCGCGCCTTGTTGATGGCCATGTTGACGGCCTGGCGCACCTTCACATTGTCGAACGGCGCCATGGTGGTGTTCATGGTGACATAGCCGGTGTGCAGCTGGCCGCCTTCGACGACACGCGCCTTCTGCTCGGGATCGGCCATCACTTCCTGGAACTTCGCCGGCGGAATGCCGTCGCCGGGCACGTCGATCTCGCCCTTCTGCAGGCGCAGCAGCGCCACGATCGGCTCCTGGCCGATCTCGAAAGTGATCTTGTCCAGATGCGGCAGGCCCTTGTGCCAATAATCCGGGTTGCGCTCGAAGACGATGCGCTGTCCCAACGTCCATTCGGCAAGCTTGAAGGCGCCGGTGCCGACCGGATGCTTGCCGAAATCGGCGCCGTATTTCTCGACCTCTTCCTTCGGCACGACATGGGCGAAGTTTATGGCCATGACATGCAGGAAGGTGGCGTCGGGGCGGGTCAGTTCGAACTTGACCGTGTAGGGGTCGACAACGGTTACGCCGGAGAGCGTCTCGGCCTTGCCAGCGGCGACGTCATCGTAGCCCTTGATCGAGCCGAAGAAGCCCGCGCCAGGGCTCTGCGTCTTCGGATTGGTGACGCGGTCGAGCGAGTATTTCACATCGTCGGCGGTCATTTCGCGGCCGTTGTGGAATTTCACGCCATGGCGCAGCTTGAAGGTGAAGGTCTTGCCGTCGGGCGAGATCTCGTAGCTCTCGGCAAGGTCGGGCTTGAGGTTGGTGGTGCCAGGCTCGTAGTCCATCAACCCGTCGAACAGGCTCTTGATCATCGACCAGTTCTGCCAGTCATAGCCGATCGCCGGGTCGAGGGTGGCGACATCGTCCTTGTAGGTGATGGTGATGGCGCCGCCCTGCTTGGCGTTGGGATCGATCGTGTCCTCGGCGCGGGCGCTCGTCATGCCGAGCATCAGCGCCAGCGCCGATGCCGCTACCGTGGATATGAGATACTTTTTCATTGTTATGTTCCCTTTCTCTGTTTGTTTTCGGTCATGTCCTGATTGTCATCTGAGCTTGATGCGGGGATCGATGAAGGGCGCGATGATGTCGGCCAGGAGATTGCCGAGCACGATGGCAAAGGCCGAGACCAGCGTGACGCCCATGATGATCGGGATGTCGACGCGCTGGATGGCCTGCCATGCCAGCTGGCCGATGCCGGGCCAGCCGAACACGCTTTCGACGACGACGATGCCGCCCATGAAGATGCCGATGTCGATGCCGATCATGGCGATAATCGGCAGGATGGCGTTGGGCAGTGCGTGGCGGAAGAGGATGGCACCACGCGCCAGGCCTTTCGCACGCGCGGTGCGGACGTAGTCCTGACGCAGCACGTCGATCATCGACGAACGCATCATGCGCGCGTACCAGCCGGCGCCGAGGATGCCCATGGTGAGCGACGGCAACACCAGATGGCGCCAGGTGCCGTAGCCGCCGATCGGAAACCAGCTCAGCCGCACGGCAAAGACGTAAAGCAGCAAGAGGCCGACGACGAATTGCGGCGCCGAGACACCGACGAAGGATGCGACCATCAAGGTCTGGTCGGTCGCGGTGCCGCGCTTGACGGCGGCGATCAGGCCCATGGAGAGGCCGATCAGCAACTCGCACAGGATGGCGCCGACCATCAACAGCAGGCTCGCCGGCAACCGCGAGACGATCAGCTCGGTAACTTCGGAGCGCTGGATGTATGAGCGGCCGAGATCGCCGCTGACGAGCCTGGTCAGATAGTGCCAGTACTGGACGACGAAGGGCTGGTCGAGGCCGAGCTGCTGGCGGATGTTCTCGACCGTCTGTGGCGTGGCGCTGCGCCCGGCGATCTGGCGCACCGGATCGGCCGGCAACAGGTAGAGCAGCGCGAAGGTGATCAGCGAGACGCCGAGCAGGATGAGCAGCGACTGGATCAGCCGGCGGCCGAGATAGGCGATCATGCCCGGCCCCTTTGCGTCGGATCGAGGATGTCACGCAGCGCGTCGCCGATCAGGTTGAAGGCCAGCGCCAGCGCCAGGATCGCCGCGCCGGGGAAGAACACCAGCCAGGGCGCTGCCTGGAAATAGGTCTGGTTCTCGAAAATGATGTTGCCCCAGGAGGCCGTCGGCGGCTGCACGCCGATGCCGAGGAAGGAGAGCGTAGCCTCGAGCAGCACCGTCGTCGAAATGCCGAGCGTGCCCCAGACGATGATGGTCGGCAGGAGATGCGGCAGGATGTGGCGAAACAGAATGCGCGGCGCACTCGCCCCGATGGTGCGTTCGGCGTCGATGAACTCGCGTTCGGCGAGCGAGGAGGTTTCGGTGTAGATGACGCGCGCGGTCTGCACCCAGTTGACCAGAGCGATGACCATGGCGACGATCCACAGGCTGGGCTCGAACACCGCCGCCAGGCAGATGGCGAGCAGCAGCGCCGGAAACGCCATCATCAGATCGGTGAAGCGCATCAGCGCGCTGCCGATCCAGCCGCGGAAATAGCCTGCCGTGACGCCGACCAGCGTGCCGATGAACAGCGCAACGCCATTGGCGACGATGCCGATGATCAGCGAGGTACGGGCGCCGTAGAGAATGCGGGTCAGCAGGTCGCGGCCAAGCAGGTCGGTGCCGAGCCAGAATTTGGCATTCGGCGGCAAGGGCGAGCCCTCGATGGTCAGGCCGTCGAACATCTGTTCGTTGGGGTCATAGCCGGTCAGCCATGGCGCCAGCACGGCGCCGGCGACCACGATGGCGACGATGACCAGGCCGAGCATCGCCAGACGGCGCTTGACCAGCCGGCGCCAGACGCCCGCGCGGGGCCTGGCCGGCATGCGCGCGGGCGCGATGAGATCAGGCGCGATGGGACTGGTCATCGCCGCCTTCCTCGCCTGTTTCCTCGCTCATCATCGCCACGATCCGGCGTGCGGCATCCTCGACGCTGATCTGCCAGCTCATCGCCAGCGAGCGCAGTTGCGCATAGGCGCGCTCGTCGTCGGTGCCTTTCGACAGTGCCGCCACCGCACGCACGATCGTCTGGCGCTCGGCGACACGCTGGCGCAGCGAGGCAATTTCGCCGGCTAAATTCTTGCGCGCCTCGAAACTCTGCCGTGCGATCAGCAACGCGCTGTAGACGCCGGCGGTGCCGACCGGCTTCAAAAGCTGGGCGTCGGCCTTGTGCGACAATGCCCATTCGATGCGGCCCGGCGCCTCCGACCCGATCAGCGCCACCAGTGGCATCGGCGCCTCGCCCGGCTTCCAGGGGAATTGCTCGTCGAAACCGAGATCGGTGTCGAAGAAGACGAAATCGGCGGCGAGCGCCTCGGGCGGCAGTTCCGGCCAGCAGTCGAGCGTGACGAGGCCGATGGCCGACAATTGTCTTGTGATGGCCTGCACCGTCGGATGCGGGCGATGCAGGATGAAGGCCTTGGCGCCGCCGAGATTGGGGATGCGCGGGGTTCGGGTCACGACACCACCCTCAGGCGCGGGCGGCCGAACGTCTTGGCGGGGTCGTAGCGCGACAGATAGGGATCCGGCGCGACCTCGTGCTGCCGGCTGACGACCTCGAAATAGCCGTCGGCGATCCGGCCGATGATGACCGGCAGCGTCGCGTGCTGGGTGTGGGCGTCGATGGCGATCGGCCCCAGACGGGTGGAGAAGCGCGTTTCGGCGAACGCTTTGGAGAATTCCGCCGGACCGGCGTCGGGATCTCGCGACAGGACGTCGGCCATCACCTGCACGGAGGCATAGGCGGAGGCCTCGAAGGAGGACGCGAAAGCCGCCGGCCGTGGTGCGAAATAAGGCCCGACCGACAGATGTCCCTTGCCCGTTTCGCCGATCGCCGGCAGCTCGCCCTCGGTGAGGTTGCAGGAGATGACCGGGCAGGTTTGCGGGCTGAAGGCAGGATCCTCATCGCCCAAATCGCGATAGGCGGCCAGGAAGGCGTAGGACGATGTGCCGATCAGATTGTTGAGGATGAAGTTCGGCCGCGTCGCCCGGATTTCCCCGATCAGGCGCGACACGTCGGTCTCGCCGATGCGCAGATAGCGTTCGCCCAGGACCTTGCCGCCGGCGTCCGCGATCAGGTCGCGCGCGACACGGTTCATCTCCCAGCCCCAGATATAGTTCGAGCCAAGCAGGAAGCCGTTGGCGCCGAAGCGCGGCACGACATGGGCCATCAGCGGCACCAGATGCTGATTGGGGCAGGCGTGCATGTAGACGACATGCTCGTTGGCCTCGAAGCCCTCATAGGGGCAGGCGTACCAGAGCATGCCGCCAGCCTTCTCCAGCACCGGGATCGTCTCCTTGCGGCTCCAGGATGTGACGCAGCCGACGACATGGCGGGCACTGCTGGTCTTGAAGATGTCCTCGCAAAGCGTCGCGTAGCGATCGGCATTGCTTTGCGGATCGCGTTCGACGGGCACGAGCTCGATGCCCGAGCCGCGATCGGCGTTGATGTCGGCGATGGCGCGCATGGCGCCCATGCGGCACGCATCGGAGACGAGCTGATAGCTCCCCGAGCGGGAATAGAGGATGCCGATCTCGATGCGCCGTTTCAAACAGGACCCCAGAAATGACAATGCCCCGCAGCCAGCGCCGCAAGGGCGAGGCATACGAGGCATTCTTGCCGCCCGGCGATCAGAGCCGGTATTTCGTTCTAGGGTATTCGGTCCGGCTGGTCAGTCAAGCGGGAAAGTGGTCCGCCTGCAATTGCTTGCGGCGCCAACTCGCGCGGGAGAGAAGTCAGATCTCACCTCGATGAGGTTCTCCAGCAGCTCAAGCAACTGCTCCAGACGCTCTTGGCCGCGCGCCGTCCATGCCGGCCTCGTCCACGTCAACATCCGTAGCCACCGGATCGCAGCGCGGTGCCGCCGCGATCGATCCGGTGGTGTCCTGTGCTCCCTTCCCTGGAATTTTTGAGAGAATATTCCCTGCTTCTCCGAGACCAGCGAAACACGTTCTTTGATAAAACCGATAGAATTCCGGACGATATGACCAAGCTTGGGCAATCCGCCCTGGCACCGTGACTTCACAACCGCAGAGATCAATCATGCCTGACGTCAACAGCACTTTGCCATCTTCCCTTTGGTCAATCATCAACCGGCGCGGTGGCCTGGCTCTGCTGTTCGCATCGGCCGTCGCGGTCGGCGGCCTGATGGCGCCGCATGCGTCCTTCGCCGAAGACAAGAAGGCGATCAAGGTCGGCATCATCAGCGGCGAGGATGAGGACGTCTGGCGCGTCGTGGTCGCCCAGGCGGCCGAAAAGGGCCTGACCGTCGAGACCGTGGTGTTCAACGACTACACCCAGCCCAACGAGGCGCTGGAGCGCGGCGAAATCGACGCCAACGCCTTCCAGCACCAGCCCTATCTCGACAACCAGATCAAGACGCAAGGCTACCATATCGTGCGGGTCGGCTACACCGGCGTCTGGCCGATCGGCCTCTATTCGAAGAAATACACGAAAGTCGCCGATCTGCCCGAGGGCGCGGTCATCGGCGTGCCGAACGACCCGTCCAATGAAGGCCGGGCGCTGCGCGTGCTGCAGAACGAAGGCGTGATCAAGCTGAAGGACGGCACCGGCATCCTGGCCACCACCGCCGACATCGCGGAGAACCCCAGGAAGGTCGAGATCAAGGAGCTTGACGCCGGCATCGTCGGCCGCTCGGTCGAGGATCTCGATGCCGCCGTGGTCAACACCGACTGGGCGCTGAAAAGCGGCCTGACGCCGGAAAACCGCATTGCCCAGGAGCCGATATCCGACAATCCGTACCGCAATTTCATCGCGGTCAAGGTCGGCAACGAGAACGAAGCCTGGGTGAAGACACTGGTGGCTTCCTACCAGAACGACGCGGTCAAGGCCGAATTCGACAAGGTCTACAAGGGCACCGGCCTCAGCGCCTATTGATCGCCCGACGTCCAGTTCGAGAGCAAAAGCGGTCCGCGCCTGAGCGCGGGCCGCAATTGCGTTTTGCGATGGCGAGAACAGGGAACCGCATGAACCAACATATCACGGCGCCCGGGGAAATCGCCGGTCCGACCCACGCCCGACCGGACGCGCCGCAGGACCTGGTGCGCCTTGTCGATCTGAAGCGTCGCTTTGGCGCCACAGCGGCGCTCGACGGCATTTCGCTCACCGTACGCAAGGGTGAGATCCTCGGCATTATCGGCCGCAGCGGCGCCGGCAAATCGACGCTGATCCGCTGCCTGAACGGGCTGGAGCGGCCGGATTCCGGTGAGGTGTTCATCGAGGGCCGCGAGATCAGCCGGCTCGGCGAGCGCGACCTGCAGCCGTTGCGGCGGCGTATCGGCATGATCTTCCAGCATTTCAACCTGCTGTCGGCCAAGACAGTGGAGGACAATGTCGCGCTGCCGTTGAAGATCGAGGGCCGGCCGAGGGCCGAGCGTCTGGCACGGGCGGCGGAGCTGCTTGAACTCGTCGGCCTGTCGGACAAGGCCAAGGCCTATCCAGCATCGCTGTCGGGCGGCCAGAAGCAGCGCGTCGGCATTGCCCGGGCACTGGCCGCGCGGCCGGCGCTGCTGCTGTCGGATGAAGCGACCTCGGCCCTCGACCCGGAGACGACGCGCTCGATTCTCGCGCTGCTGAAAGACATCAACCGGAAGCTTGGCCTGACCATCTTGTTGATCACCCACGAGATGGAGGTGATCCGCTCCATCGCCGACCGCGTGGCGGTGATCGATGCCGGGCGCATCGTCGAGGACGGGCCGGTGTGGTCGGTGTTCGCCGAGCCGCAGTCCGACGTCACACGCAGCCTCCTTGGCGCCATCCGACCACAATTGCCGGCCGAGTTGTCGGCGCGCCTGCTGCCGGCGGCCGGCGCGCACACGATCCTGCGCGTCGACGTGGCCGGCGAAGCCGCGAGCGGCCCGCTGCTGTCCGACCTTGCCGCGTCCGTTCCAGGCTCCTTCCGCCTCGTCCATGGCGGCATCGACCATATCCAGCAGCAGCCCGTCGGCACGCTGTTCCTCTCCGTTCCCGGCAGCGACGCGAGCCACCTCGCTGAAATCATCTCATTCCTGAAATCCCGGCAGGCGCGGGTGGAGGTGCTTGGCCATGTCGCCAATCCTGTTTGAGCTTCTGCTGCGATCGATCTGGGAAACGGTGCTGATGACGGCCGCCTCCGGCCTCATCTCGCTGGTCTTCGGCCTGCCGCTCGGGCTGGCATTGATCGCCACCGAACGCGGCGGCATCGCCGAAAGCCTGTGGGTCAATCGCGTGCTCGGCGCCGTCATCAACGGCTTCCGCTCGGTGCCGTTCATCATCCTTCTGGTGGCGCTGATCCCGCTGACGCGGCTGATCGTCGGCACCTCGATCGGCACCTGGGCGGCCATCGTGCCGCTGTCGATCGCCGCCACGCCCTATTATGCACGCATCGCCGAAGTGTCGCTGCGCGAGGTCGACCACGGCCTGATCGAGGCGGCGCGCGCCATGGGCGGCAACCGCTGGGCGATCATCCGCGAGGTGCTGGTGCCCGAGGCGCTGCCCGGCATCGTCGCCGGCTTCACGGTGACCCTGGTGACGCTGATCGGCGCCTCGGCCATGGCCGGCGCCATCGGCGCCGGCGGCCTCGGCGATCTCGCCATCCGTTACGGCTATCAGCGTTTCGAGACGTCGGTGATGGTCGCCGTGGTGATCGTGCTGATCATTCTGGTCTGCGGCATCCAGTGGGCGGGGGACCGGCTGGTGGCGCGGCTCGATCGGCGGGGGTGATGGGCCGGCTGAATATTCGGATCGGCCGGACCCCCACGAGCGCGACATCACCTTCTGGCGCCGCAGTTCACCGTCTCGGCAGTAGGACTAAGTCGGCCGCCTCCTCTGCGTCTTTGAGCAGCGGCTTGCGCGGCATGCCCATCTGCGCACGCATGGTGAGACCGCGCGACAGGTCGAGGACCTGGCTCGCGCGCGCGGATACCGGAAAGTCAGACGGCACCTCTCCCGCGCTGATCGCGTCGTAGAATCGCCGTTCTACCAGCGCCATCCCGCCAGCCGCGGCGTCCTGCAGGAACTGCCGGACCTCGGCATCGTCCACGAGCGGCGCAACGCACACCAGAAGACAACCAGGGGCTGATCCTTCCTCGGTCGCACTTTCTACGGCGTGCCTCATGAAGCCGGCGAGCGAATCGCGAAGAGTCGTCGGCGAGAAGAGCGCCTTCGCAGCGCGAGCACCCTTCGCTTCAGCGTACGCCCGAAGGGCACGCAAAAATATCGTCCGCTTGTCGCCGAAGACGGAATACAGGCTTGGCCGTCCCACACCCATGCCCGCGACGAGATCGTCAATGGTCACGCCGTCGTAGCCTTTCGACCGGAACACCCGGGTCGCCTTTTCCAAGGCGTCCTTCTCGTCGAAGCTACGGGGGCGACCACGAGGCCTCTCGGCATTTTGAAACATTTAGTTCTAAACTCCTTGACCCCTATCCTTTACACCAATATATAATCGAGTAGTTCAAAAATCACAAGGCGGCCCTACACTGTGGGACTCCTTCGACCTTAACCTTCACCAAGGAGCCGCCCATGAACCATTCGGTCGCCCTCGTCACTGGCGCAACCTCCGGGCTCGGTTATGCAGCAGCCCGCTCTCTTGCCGAAGAGGGCTGGGGCGAGATCATCATCACCGGACGCAGACTGGCTCAGGCCAAGGAAGCGGCCGCTCAACTGGCAGCGGAAACCAAAAGACAGACCTTCACGCCTCTGGAACTGGAGTTGGACACGCCGGCTAGCGTCCGGTGCGCGCTCGCCGAGCTGGTCACACAAGCTCGGCCGGTCGATTTCCTGCTGCTCAATGCCGGATTGGTCCCAACCAAGAAGCGCGTGATCACTGCGGCGGGCATTGAGGCTTCTGAGGCCCCGCTGATCGGCCATCATCAGCTGACTGTCGGGTTGCTTCGCGCCGACCTTCTCAGCCCCGACGCGCGGATCGTTATCACCAGTGCGGAGCCTGCCCGCGGGGGCGTACCCATGTTCAAGTACACCGACCTGCCAACCTTCGCGGCCAAGAGTTTCCAAGGTAACCGAACCGCCGCTGTTGAAGCGCTGATTCGCAACGGGCCGAACGTGAAGTACGCGCCCAACAATGCGTATGCCGACGCGAAGCTCATCATCGCTTGGTGGGTCGCGGCGCTGGCGCGCAGGCTACCCTCCGGCATGGCCGTGTACGCTGTCTCCCCCGGTGCGTCGAACGACACCAAGGTGGCGCGAAACGCTGGCCTGTTGGTGAAGTATCTGATGATTCCAATCGTGAACCTCATTCCCGGTATGAATCAGAAGCCGGAGACCGCGGCCCGTCGTTACCTCCAGGCGTCGGAGTTCGGAACCGACGTCTCAGGGCAATTCTTCGCCTCGGCTCAAGGGAAGTTCTCAGGCCCAATGGAGGTGCAGCGCCAACCACACCTCCACGATCGCGCCAGCCAGGAAGCCGCGTGGCAGGCCGTCGTCAAGGTCTCCGGTATCGACTTGTCTAACCCAGCACCCTTGCGTCCACAGGATCCTGAAATAGTTTCGTACTAAATAGTTACAAATATCATTGACCGTCGTCTCTGCACCGCATTATCATACAAAGCAGTTCACAAATATCCAGAAGCTCGCGCCGCTGATCAATCGCGGCTCAGTCGTCCTCACGACCTCTGTCGCCAACGTCAAGGCACTGCCCGGGCAAGCCACCTACGGCGCCGCCAAGGCTGCGCTGCGATCCTTCGCCCGCTTGCTCGCAACCGAGCTCCTTCCCAAGGACATCCGCGTCAACGCGGTGTCGCCCGGTCCCATCGAGACGGGCAGCCTCGAAAAGGTGTTTCCACCGAAGAGATGCGGGCCCACGTGAGGGGGCACACACTCGGCATCATCCCGATGAAGCGCTTCGGGACCTCGGAGGAGATCGCGAAGGCCGTCCTCTTCCTCGCGTTCGACGCGACCTTCACGACCGGCCTTGAGATTCCGGTCGATGGGGGTTGGTCACAACTGTGAGGGCATCATCGACTGCAAGCTGCGTCGCGGACGGTCTTCAATATCTCTCCATGAGGCAGCTTATACAGTAGCACTGCGCCAGTGGGGTCCGGTGACCATCACAACTCGCCAACCTGGAATGCTGCGACAGTTACGTGCAGAGCGCGTTTATTTTCCAGCGGAAAAAATACGCTCTAGCTGTTCCCTCTCCCCGTCACTGTACGGGCAGAGGATGCCGGCAGGAAGGTCAGGGGCGGCGCCGGCGGCTGGCCACAGTGAGGCTGCTAGGCCCGCAACCTCGCCCCTTCGGGATCGAAGAACGGCATCGGCGCCACGACCGCGCGAGTCGGCTTGCCATCGATATCGATGCTGAGTTCGGTACCGATCGCGGTGAACGGCAGGCGCAGATGCGCGGTCGCCAGCAGCTTGCCGAGTGAATAGCCGTGATCGCTGTAGGTGACGACGCCGGCATCTTCACCATCGGCCAGTACACGGGCGTTCGTCGCAGCCGGTTTGTCGCCGTCGAGGATCAGCCCGGTCCAGCGTTCATCGAGTCCCTTGTCGCGCACCTTGAGCAAAGCCTCGCGGCCGACGAAATCGCCTTTGTCGAACTTGATCCAGCGGTCGAGGCCGACATGGAACGGCGTGCGACTCTCATCCATGTCGATGCCATGCGCTGGATAGGCCTTTTCCAGCCCGAGCGTGAACATCGCCAGCACGCCATAGGGTTTCAGGCCGAAGTCCGCTCCTGTCCGCATCAGCGCCTCCCAGACGGAGGCGGCCTCGTCGGCCGGCACGAAGAGTTCGAAGCCGAGTTCACCGGTCACGCCGGTGCGCGAGATCAGCACCTTTGTCTCGCCGACGCGCCCCGATGTGAACGCCCAGCGTTTCAGGCCGTCCAGATCGGCATCATAGACCAGCGCCTTCAACAATTGGCGCGAGCGCGGACCCTGGATGGTCGGAAAGGCGACGGCGGCGGTGATGTCGGTGACATAGGCCTTGCGCCCCTGGGCATGGTGCTGCAGCCAGGGCAGCATCTTCAGGCGATTGACCGAGCCGGTGACCAGCATGAAATGCTCCGGTCCCAGCCGGAACACGGTGAGGTCGTCCATGATGCCGCCATCCTCGCGACAGACCGTGGAATAGCGGACCTGGCCCGGTTTCATCGCCGCGGCGTCGTTGACGATGACATGGTTGACCAGCGCCTCGGCGTCCGGCCCCTTGATGTCCATCTTGCCCATGGTGCTGAGGTCCTGCACGCCGACATTCATGCGGGTGTTCAGGTGCTCGTCGGCGATGCCGGAATAATATCTGGCCGAGATGAAATCGCCGCCGACCCGACCCATGGTCGCGCCCAGCCCGACGATGCTGCTGTAGAAAGGGGAACGCCGCTCAGCCAAGGATATCTCCATCGTTCGTAAAAAAATCGGCAGCGCCGGGTGGCGCCGCCGAGGTCGATTGGTGCCGGGATTAACTCCCGTAGACGTCGAACGAAAAGTACTTGTCGTTGATTTCCTTGTATTTTCCATTGGCGCGCAGCGCGTCTATGGCGGCATTGAACTTGTCAGCCAGTCCCTTGTCGCCCTTCTGCAGCGCGATGCCGACGCCGGGGCCGTGGATGGCCGGATCGGCCGTCAGTGTGCCGAGCAGCTTGCAGCAGGCGCCGTCCGGTTTCTTCAGCCATTCGGTCAGGATGATCGAGCCGTCCATCATCGCATCAAGCCGGCCGTTGGCCATGTCGGTACGAGCATCGTCGCCGGTCGGGTAGGCCTTGACGGTCGAGCCCGAATATTTCTGCTCGGCGAATTTCTGGTGGATGGTGGCGGTCTGCACACCGAGCGCCTTGCCCTTCAAATCGTCCGGCGAAGTGCCTGCAATGGCGGAATCCTTCGGCACGGCGATGGCCGGCGGCGTCTGGTAGTATTTGTGGGTGAACTCGACCTTCTCGGCCCGCTCGGGCGTGATGGTGATGTTGATGATGGCATCGAACTTGCCGGCCTGCAGAGCGGGGATCGAGCCGTCGAAATCCTGCACGCTGAATTCGCACTCAACTTTCATTTCGGCGCACAGCGCCTTGCCGAGATCGATGTCGAAGCCGCCCAGCGTGCCGTCGGCGCTGACGTAGTTGAAGGGCGGATAAGCGCCCTCGGTGCCGATCCTGAGCTTCTTGTCCTGGGCGGAAGCAGCACCGGCAGCAAGGGTAAGGGCGACGGAAGCAGCAAGCACGAAACGACCGAAAAGACGCATGTTCCAGATCTCCGTTGACCTCGGAAGTCTACGGGCTTTCGTGCCACCGGCGGTGACGGAAACGACATGTGCTGCGGCGATCACGGCGCTGTGACCGCTCTGTGTCATGGCGCTTGGCGGTGTTTAGCCGGCGCGCTGCCTGTCCGTCGCCTTGCGGTCAATTGTCAGACCGTCCGCCGACAGGACCACGCCGAATTTTTGGGCGGCTTCCTCGGAGGTGTAGTACCCCAGCGCCACGTCGCGCTGCACCTGATCGGCGTCGCGCTCGCGCGGATCGCCATAACCGCCGCCGCCAGGCGTGCCGACGCGCACGCGGTCGCCGGCCTTGAGCGGGATGTCCTGCTCCTTGGAGAGATGCGGCGGCACATGTTCCTCGCCATTGCGGAAGACGGTGACGGTGTTGACCGCGCCATCCCCGCCGCCGAGCGCGCCTTGCGGGCCGAAGCGGCCGTGATCCATGACGAAGGAGGCGCGCGCATCGCCGCGCAGGATTTCCACCTCATAGGCGAGGCCGAAACCGCCGCGATGCTTGCCGGCGCCACCGGAGCCTTCGCGCAAGGCATAGTGGCGATAGAGCACGGGAAAAGCCTGCTCCATGATCTCGACCGGCGGCGATTTGGAAATGCCGATGGTCGAGCAACCATTGGTCAGGCCGTCATGGCCCGAATTGCCGCCATAGCCGCCGCCGGAGATCTGGTACATGACGTAATCGCGGCCGCGCGCCGGATCGTTGCCGCCAAGCGCGAAATTGCCGCTGGAGCCGGCGGGGGCGGCCGTCACCTTGTCCGGCAGCGCCTGCACCATGGCCGCGAAAACCGCCTCGGCGATGCGCTGCGAGACTTCCGCCGCACAGCCCGAGACCGGGCGTGGGTATTTGGCGTCCAGGAAAGTGCCTTCCGGCCGCTTGACGATCAAGGGTTCGAAGGCCCCGGCGCTAATCGGCACATCCGGGAAGATGTGCCGCATGGCGAGATAGACCGATGACAGGGTCGTCGCCAGCACGCTGTTCATCGGCCCGGCGCAAGGTTTCGACGAACCGGTAAAATCGAAGGTCAGCGTATCGCCCTGCTTTTCGACGGCGAGCGCGATGGTCAGCGGTTCATTGACCACCCCGTCGGAATCGACAAAGGCTTTCGAGCGGTAGGTGCCGTCGGGAATGGCCGCGATGTTGGCGCGCATCTGCTCGGCGGCACGGCGGCGCAGCTCGGCGATCGCCTCGACAACAGTTTCGTCGCCGTAACGATCAAGGATTCCGTTGAGCCTGTCCTGCCCGATCAGCAGCGCCGCGGCCTGGGCCCTGATATCGCCGATGCGCTGGTCGGCGACACGGATGTTGGAACAGATGATGGCGTAGATCTCGGGATCGAGCACGCCCTTCTTGAACAGTTTTACCGGCGGCAGCCGCAGGCCTTCCTGCTCGACGGCAGTGGCGGAGGCGGAAAAGCCGCCCGGCACCGAGCCGCCAATATCAGGCCAATGGCCGGTGTTGGATAGCCAGCAGAAGATCTTGCCGCCCCGGTAGACCGGCATGACGAAGCGCACATCCATCAGATGCGTGCCGCCGAGATAGGGATCGTTGACGATGTAGATGTCGCCAGGCTCCGGAGCCAGGCAGCGGCCGTCGGCGATCATCTCGATCACCGTTTTGGTCGAATACTGCATGACGCCGACGAACACCGGCAGGCCCTGGCTGCCCTGTGCGATCAGCGAACCGTCGACCGCCGAATAGATGCCGTCGGAGCGGTCATTGGCCTCGGCGATGACCGGCGAGAAGGCGGCACGGGAAAAGGTCAGGTCCATCTCGTCACAGACCTGCTGCAAGGCGGCCTGGAGAACCGAAAGCGTGATGGCGTCGAGCTTTGCCTCGGGCATCTCAGGCCTCGCCTATGTCGATGATGATGTTGCCGTCGGCATCCGAGCGCGCTCGATCGCCGGGTTCAAGCACGGTCGTGGCGTCCATCTGTTCGAGGATCGCCGGGCCTTGGATGACGGCATCGAGCGGCAGTTTTTCCCTGATATAGACCGGCGTGTCGTGCCAACGCCCGGCATACCAGACCGGGCGGATCTCACGCCGTGCCTCGTCCAGCGTTTTCGCGCGCCCCGCCGGATCGATCAGCCGCGACAGGTCGATCGCCGGGCGCACGCCGGTCACCGAGGTGTTGAGGTTGACCAGGTTGGCGCGGATCTCCGGCAGCTCGACCTTGAAGCGGGCGAAATAGGCTTTTTCGAACAGGGCCTGCAGCTCGTTGCGACTGACTGTCGAGGACGGCAGCGGCACGTTGATGATGTGGGTCTGGCCGACGAACTGCATGTCGGCGGAATGGGTGACGCGTATCGTCTCCGGCTTCACCGCTTCCTTGCCGATCAGCTCCTCACCTTCGTTTCGGTGCCGTTCCAATACAGCGTGAAGTTGGGTTTCATCGAGCACGGCCACGGGCTGGTTGACGGTGTTGACGAAGTCGTGGCGCAGGTCCGCGACGACGCAGCCTAGCGCATTGGTGATGCCGGGGCGCGCCGGCACCAGCACCTTGGGCAGGCCGAGCTCGCGAGCGAGCGCGGTGGCGTGCAGGGGACCGGCGCCGCCGAAGGCGAACAGCGCGAAATCGCGCGGGTCATGGCCGCGCGACACCGACACCATGCGGATGGCGCCGGCCATCTTCATGTTGCCGAGCCTGAGCACCGCACCCGCCGCCTCGACGCCGGACAGGCCCGTCGCCCTGCCGATCCTGTCTTCGAAGATGCCGGTGACGCGCTCCACGGTGACTGGGTTTTCGACGGCCAGCAGCTTCTTCGGCGCGAGCCGGCCGAGCACCAGATTGGCGTCGGTGATGGTCGGCTCCAGGCCGCCGCGGCCATAGCAGATCGGGCCGGGATTGGCGCCGGCGCTTTCCGGGCCGATCTGGATCAGGCCGGCGGCATCGACGCGCGCGATCGAACCGCCGCCGGCGCCGACCGTGTGCACCGCCACCATCGGCACGTGGATCGGCATGGCATATTCGATCTCGATCTCGTTCGAGACCGCCGGCTCGGCGTTGCGGATCAGCGCCACGTCGGTCGAGGTGCCGCCCATGTCGTAGGTGACGAGGTTTTCGAAGCCGGCGCGCTTGCCCGTATAGGCAGCGGCAATCACCCCGGAGGCCGGACCGGACATGACGGTCTTGGCCGATTCACGTGTGACGAAGCGGGCCGAGATCATGCCGCCATTGCCGTTCATGATCAGGAAGTCGCGGGCATAGCCTTTGGCGGCCAATTCCTTGCGCAGCCGCTCGACATAGCGCTCGAGGATCGGCTGCACCGAGGCGTTGACCGAAGCGGTAACGCCGCGCTCGAATTCGCGCGCTTCCGACAGCAGCGCATGGCCCGTGGTGATGTAGCCGTTCGGCCAGAGCTCGGCGGCGATCTCGGCGGCGCGCCGCTCGTGCGAAGGGTTGGCGTAGGCGTGCAGGAAATGGATGACGAGGGATTCGCAGCCGGCCGCGATCAGCGTCTTCACCGCTTCACGCATCCCGGCCTCGTCGAGCGGCGTGCGCACCGCACCCGAAGCCTCGACGCGCTCCGACACTTCGAGCCTGAGATTGCGCGGGATGACGGGAACGAAGGTGCCAGTCATGCCATAGGGTTGCGGCCGTGTGCGCCGGCCAAGCTCGATCACGTCGCGAAAACCAAGCGTGGTGATCATGCCGGTCCTGGCCAGCCGGCGCTCGAGCACCGCATTGGTCGTTGTGGTGGTGCCATGGACGATGAGGTCGATGCCGTCGATGGGAAATCCGGTGGCGCCGAGTGCCGAAACCACGCCGAAGGCCTGGTTGTCGACCGTGGTCGGGGTTTTGGCGATGTGCACCTTGCCGCCGTGCCTGCCGTCGATCAGAAGCAGGTCGGTGAAGGTTCCGCCGACATCGATGCCGGCCACGACGCTGCCCAGGGAATCCGGCGGCTGCACCGAAAAATTCTCTTTCATTGTCGAAACCCGAAATGCTGGGACTACGGATACGGCACAGTTTGGAAAGGTGTTTCGCGACGGTATCTTGACGCAAATATCGTTTGTATACTAATAAATTCCGGACACAAGAGCTTACCGCCTTGGAGTGTGCGAGCAGCACGCCGGAACCTGAATGGTTCGGGCGCGCAGGAAAAGGTTTGGCGCCAGCGCCCCGGTTGGGCCAGAAAGTTGGATTTGATGAACACCACATCCGCCTTCAACACCGCCGGCGCCCGCCCGCTGCAGTTTCCGATTCCGGCCAATGTCTATGCCGAAACCGTCGTCTCGGTGAAACACTACACCGACCGGCTGTTCTCGTTCCGCATCACCCGTCCGCAATCGCTGCGCTTCCGCTCCGGCGAGTTCGTCATGATCGGCCTGCCCAATGCCGAGAAGCCGGTGTTCCGGGCCTATTCGGTGGCGAGCCCGGCCTGGGACGAAGAGCTGGAATTCTTCTCGATCAAGGTGCCGGACGGCCCGCTGACCTCGGAACTGCAGAAGATCCAGGTCGGCGATACCGTGATCATGCGGCAGAAGTCGACCGGCACGCTGGTGGTCGATGCGCTGACGCCAGCCAAGCGGCTGTTCATGATCTCGACCGGCACCGGCATCGCGCCCTTCGCCAGCCTGCTGCGCGATCCCGACACCTACGAGAAATTCGACCAGTTGATCCTGACCCACACCTGCCGCGACAATGCCGAACTCACCTACGGCCAGGAGCTGGTCGCAGCCCTTGAAAGCGACCCGCTGATCGGCGAGCTGACCGCCGGGCGCGTGACGCTCTACAATTCGACGACCCGCGAAGAGTCGGCCTGCATGGGCCGCATCACCGCGCTGATCGGCTCCGGCAAATTCTACGCCGACCTCGGCATCGAGAAGCTCAATCCCGAGACCGACCGCATCATGATCTGCGGCTCGATGCATATGCTGAAGGACGTCAAGGAACTTGCCGAGAGCCTCGGCTTCCAGGAAGGTTCGCTCAGCCATCCCGCGACTTTCGTCGTCGAGCGCGCCTTCGTCGGCTGAGGCCTGCCGCCCACACTGTGGGACATGCCGCCTTCCAGGCGAACGCCTGATATCGGATAGGCTGCCGGGATAGGTGGGGCCACTCCATCCCGACCGAAAATACCGCAGCGCGCATGAGCCGGAGCACGCCGAACCCGAACGCATCGAGGCTGAAATCGGCGCGGCGGCGCGCAAGCCGGCAGCCGAGCAGGCTTGCGCCGGCGCGCGGGCCGACATCAGCTTGTGGCCTCGGTCCAAACGATCGTGTAAGTATCGCCCTAAACGAGAAAGGGCAGGAAATGAGCAACACGATCCGCGAAGCCGAGCCCGGCACCAGCGCGTCGAAGGTGACGCCGCTGCCGGCCCGCGCCGCCGCCAACACCCCGATACCGCCGGATCATCGCATCGCGCGCAATCCCGGCATGAAGCTCGATCTCGGCTTCATGGAATCGGTGCGCAGCGTCAACCGCTCGGCACTCGAACGGCGCGTCGCCAGCCTGACCAAGCGGCGCTCGATCAAGGCCGACAACCAGGCGGCCTGGCTGCTGCGCGCCATTGCCTGCATGGATCTGACGACGCTGAATTCCAATGACACCGAGGAGCGGGTGCGCCGGCTCTGCGCCAAGGCGATCAACCCGCTGCGCCGCGATATCGTCGAAGGCCTCGGCATTTCCGGCGAAACCATCCGGCCCGCGGCGGTCTGCGTCTACCATCCCTTTGTCGCCACCGCCGTCGACGCCGTGCGCGGCACCGGCATCCATGTCGCCGCCGTCTCCACGGCCTTTCCGCATGGCCTTGCGCCGCTGTCGACGCGCCTGCAGGAAATCGAGGCTTCGGTGCGCGACGGCGCCGATGAAATCGACGTCGTCATTCCGCGCGGGCTGGTGTTCGGCGCCAAGTGGCGGGAGCTCTACAATGAGATCGTCTCCATGCGCGCCGCCTGCGGAGACGCGCATCTGAAGGTCATTCTCGGCACCGGCGACCTCGCCACGCTGCGCAATGTCATGCTGGCCTCGATGGTGGCGATGATGGCGGGCGCCGATTTCATCAAGACCTCAACCGGCAAGGAAAGCGTCAATGCGACGCTGCCTGTCGGGCTGGCCATGGTGCGCGCCATCAGGGCGTATTTCGAGGAGACCGGCTATCTCATCGGCTTCAAGCCGGCCGGCGGCATCTCCACCGCGAAAGCCTCGCTCGACTGGCTGGTGCTGATGAAGGAAGAACTCGGCCGGCCGTGGCTCGAACCCGAGCTGTTCCGCTTCGGCGCTTCGAGCCTGCTGACCGATATCGAGCGCCAGCTGGAGCACCATCTGACCGGGCATTATTCGGCCAATCACCGCCACGCGATGGCTTGAGCACCCACCCCGATCGGCTTTGCCGATCGACCCTTCCCTTGAAAGGGAGGGTGACGGAGGCACACAATGAACATTCTCGACCGCTATCACGCCATGGACTACGGCCCGGCCCCGGAAGCCCGCAATGAGGCCGATGCGTGGCTTGCCGCGCGCGATTTCGGCAAGGCGCTGTTCATCGACGGTGCCTGGAAGGCCGCGTCCGGCGGCAAGACTTTCGAGACCAGCGAGCCGTCTTCCGGCAAACTGCTGGCCAAGGTTTCGGACGCCAGTGCGGCCGATATCGAGGCGGCGGTCGCGGCAGCCACCAAGGCGTTGCCGAAATGGAGCGCCAGTTCAGGCTACCAGCGCGCCAAGGTGCTCTACGCGATCGGCCGCGCCATGCAGCGCCACCAGCGCCTGTTCGCGGTGCTGGAGACAATCGACAATGGCAAGCCGATCCGCGAAAGCCGCGACATCGACGTGCCGCTGGCGATCCGCCATTTCATCCACCATGCCGGCTGGGCGCAGGCGCTGGACAAGGATTTTCCAGGCCATAAGGGCGTCGGCGTCGTCGGCCAGATCATCCCGTGGAATTTCCCGCTGCTGATGCTGGCGTGGAAGATCGCGCCGGCGCTTGCCGCCGGCTGCACCGTGGTGCTGAAGCCGGCCGAATTCACGCCGCTCACATCAATCCTTTTCGCCGAGATCTGCGAACGCGCCGGCGTGCCGAAAGGTGTCGTCAACATCGTGCAGGGCGGACCCGAAGCGGGCGCTGCCATCGTCAATCATCCCGGCATCCAGAAGATCGCCTTCACCGGCTCCTCGGAGGTGGGAAAGATCATCAGGAAAGCCACGGCGGGATCGGGGAAAAAACTGTCGCTCGAGCTCGGCGGCAAGTCGGCCTTCATCGTCTTCGAGGATGCCGATCTCGACAGCGCCGTGGAAGGCCTGGTCGATGGCATCTGGTTCAACCAGGGCCAGGTCTGCTGCGCCGGTTCGCGGCTCCTGGTGCAGGAAGGCATTGCCGAAGCCCTGATCGCCAAGGTCAAGACGCGGATGAGCAGGTTACGCGTCGGCAGTCCGCTCGACAAGAACACCGATATCGGCCCGCTGGTCGACATCACGCAGCTCGACCGCGTCAAGGGACTGGTCGCCGAGGGCGCGAAACAGGGCGCCGTCTGCTGGCAGCCGGACGCGGCGCTGCCGTCCTCCGGCTATTACCATCTGCCGACGCTGGCCACCGGTGTTTCGCCGGCTAACATCCTCGCCCAGGAAGAGGTGTTCGGGCCGGTTCTGGCGACCATGACCTTCCGCAACACCGAGGAAGCGATCGAACTCGCCAACAATACGCGCTATGGACTGGCGGCCTCGGTTTGGAGTGAGAACGTCAATCTGGCCTTGCATGTCGCTCCGCAACTGAAGGCCGGCGTCGTCTGGGTCAACGGCACCAACATGTTCGACGCCGCCTGCGGCTTTGGCGGCTACCGCGAGAGCGGCTTCGGCCGCGAGGGCGGGCGGGAGGGCATGTTCGAGTATCTCGCGGCAAGGCTGCCGCTCGGTCCGGTCATCAAGGCCGCGACTGTCTCGGCGCAACCGGTCGAGCAAGCCGATAGCCTGGCGATAGACCGCACGGCGAAGCTGTTCATCGGCGGCAAGCAGGTACGGCCGGACGGCAATTATTCGCTGGCCGTCGCCACCGCCAAGGGCAAGCTGGCCGGCGAGGTCGGGCTCGGCAGCCGCAAGGACATCCGCGACGCTGTGTCCGCCGCCCGTGCCTGCAAAGCCTGGCCGGAGGCGACCGCCTATAACCGCTCCCAGGTGCTTTACTATCTTGCCGAGAACCTGTCCGGCCGCACCGATGAGTTTGCCGCACGCCTCGTGCAGCTCACAGGCGTGACGGCCAAGGCGGCGCGCGAGGAGGTCGAGCAGTCGATCGAGCGGCTGTTCCTTTATGCCGGCCTTGCCGATAAGTTCGAGGGTCGCGTGCATCAGCCGCCGGCTCGCGCCGTGACGCTGGCCCTGCACGAGCCGGTCGGCGTCATCGGCATCGTAGCCCCCGATGCCTCACCGCTGCTTGGCCTGATCTCGCTCATCGCCCCGGCGCTCGCGATGGGCAACACCGTGGTCGCCGTGCCGTCCGAACGCTATCCGCTGCTTGCCACCGACCTCTATCAGGTGATCGAGTATTCCGATGTTCCGGCCGGCGCCATCAACATCGTCACCGGACGCAGCGCCGAGCTTGCCGGCGTGCTGGCCAAGCATGACGATGTCGACGGGCTCTGGGTGTTCGCCGATGCGGAGACCTGCGCCAAGGCGGAAGCCGAGTCCATCGGCAACCTTAAGCGCGTCTGGAGCGGCAACGGCCGCGGCCTGGACTGGGCATCCGACGAAGCGGCCGGCGATGCTTTCCTGCGCCGCGCCATCGAGGTGAAGAACGTCTGGGTACCTTACGGCGACTGACGTTTCCGTGCTGTCGCAATGGTGATCGCGTTCGGGCTTGACGCCCGGACACATGTTCTTTAACGAGAAAAAACATCTTTATCTGTAAACTGACGGCGGCCCAGGCTGCATGGTGATGCCTTACTGGCACACGACGCCCCGGCCAACCGCCGATAGACCCGGACGATCCAAAGCGAGCGAGGAGAAAAGCATGGCGGATCTGGCAGGCAAGGTCGTTGTCATCACGGCGGCGGCGCAAGGCATCGGCAAGGCGAGCGCACTGGCCTTCGCCAAGGCTGGTGCCACCGTCCATGCCACCGACATCAACGAGGCGCTGCTCGCCGAACTCGCCAAGACGTCCGGGATCAAGACCCGCAAGCTGGATGTGCTGAACGACGAGGCCGTCAATACGGCCTTTGCCGAGATCGGCCGCGTCGACGTGCTTTTCAACTGCGCCGGCTTCGTCCATTCCGGATCGATACTCGAGATGAAGGATGGCGATCTCGATTTCGCGCTGAACCTCAATGTCCGCGCCATGGTTCGCACCATCCGCGCCGTGCTGCCCGGCATGCTGGAGCGCGGCGATGGCGCCATCATCAACATGGCCTCGCTGGCGAGCTCGACCAAGGGCGTGCCGAACCGGTTCGTCTACGGCCTGAGCAAGGCGGCAGTCATCGGCCTGACCAAGGCGGTCGCCGCCGACTATGTCGGCAAGGGCATACGCTGCAACGCCATCTGCCCCGGCACGGTCGAAAGCCCGTCGCTGCAGGACCGCATGCATGCGCAAGGCGACTATGAGGCCGCCCGCGCCGCCTTCATCGCCCGCCAGCCGATGGGCCGGCTCGGCACGCCGGAGGAAATCGCCGACCTCGCCGTCTACCTGGCCGGCGCGACCTATACGTCCGGACAGGCCTACAATATCGACGGCGGCTGGTCGATCTGACCATCGGACGCCGAGAGATCGCGGACAAACAGGAAGATCAGGATCCTTCGCCGCGTTCGGAAGATCGGGAAGTCTGAAAATCCGGGGCGCGGGCCCGCTCACCAGATGTCCGCGCTTGCCCGGGCTCAGGTCGATGGGTAGGGTCCGCCCGGCTCTTCAAGGAAGCCATCGCCTCGGCGGAGAATTTGCAAAAGGCCGCGAGGCCGCAACCAGGAGAAGGATTTAGATGAAACTGCTGCGCTATGGCGAGGTGGGGAGCGAACGTCCCGGCCTGCTCGATGCGGATGGGACGATCCGTGATCTCTCCGCCCATGTCGCCGACATTGCCGGAACGGTGCTGCATCCGGCCTCGCTGGAGATGCTGGGCAAGCTCGATCCGAAGTCGCTGCCGGCGGTTTCCGGCAAGCCACGGCTCGGCGCCTGCGTCGCCGGCACCGGCAAGTTCATCTGCATCGGCCTCAACTATTCCGACCACGCCGCCGAGACCGGCGCCACGGTACCGCCGGAACCGATCATCTTCATGAAGGCAAGCTCGGCCATTGTCGGCCCGGATGACGACGTGCTGATCCCGCGCGGTTCGGTGAAGACCGACTGGGAAGTCGAGCTCGCCGTGGTCATCGGCAAAACGGCAAAATATGTCAGCGAAGCCGATGCGCTGGACTATGTCGCCGGCTATTGCGTCGCCCACGACGTCTCCGAGCGCGCCTTCCAAGCCGAGCGCCAGGGCCAGTGGACCAAGGGCAAGAGCTGCGACACGTTCGGCCCGACCGGCCCGTGGCTGGTGACCAAGGACGAAGTCGCCGATCCGCAAAACCTCAAAATGTGGCTGACCGTCAACGGCAAGACCATGCAGAACGGCTCGACCAAGACCATGGTCTATGGCGTCAAATATCTGGTGTCCTACCTCAGCCAGTTCATGTCTCTGCATCCCGGCGACATCATTTCGACAGGCACGCCGCCCGGCGTCGGCCTCGGCATGAAGCCGCCGGTGTTCCTGAAGGCCGGCGATGTGGTGGAACTGGGCATCGAGGGCCTGGGCCAGCAGAAGCAGACGTTCAAGGCCGACGTGTAGTCACAACTTCTCCGTTCTCTCCTTTTGGTTTCCGGAAGGAGAGAAGGCGGTTCGCGCCCTTCCTCTACCCCGTCGATCGGGGGAGAGGAAGGAGCGCCATCCTTGCCTATTTCAGAACCTTCCCATCCGCGCCAAACCGGTAGGTCTTCGCCGGATCCGGCGTCGCATAGAGCGTTGCGCCCGGCTCGGCGTCGTAGACGCCGAAAATCCGCACCGTGATCAGCCCGGCCTTCTCGCAATCGAGATAGAGATTGGTGTCGGCGCCGAGATGCTCGGCATGAACCACCGTACCCTTCCAGGCGCCCGATTTCGGATCGACGGTCAGATGCTCCGGCCGAACGCCGATGGTCTTGGCCGTTTCGCCGAGGCGGGCGCCGTCGATGAAATTCATCTTCGGCGAGCCGATGAAGCCGGCGACGAACTCATTTGCCGGCGCATTGTAGAGCTCCATCGGGCCACCGATCTGCTCGATCCTGCCAGCGTTCAGCACCACGATCTTGTCGGCCAATGTCATTGCCTCGACCTGGTCGTGGGTGACGTAGATCATCGTCGCCTTCAGCCGGCGGTGCAGCTGCGCGATCTCCAGCCGCGTGTTGACGCGCAGGGCGGCATCGAGGTTCGACAGCGGCTCGTCGAAGAGAAACAGCTTGGGCTCGCGCACCACGGCGCGGCCGATGGCGACGCGCTGGCGCTGGCCGCCGGAGAGCTCGGCCGGCCGCCGCTCCAGATAGGGCTCCAGCGACAGCATCGACGAGGCGATGCCGATGCGGCGGTCGATCTCGGCCGCGGGTGTGCCGGCCTGCTTGAGGCCAAGGCCCATATTGTTCTTCACCGTCAGATGCGGGTAGAGCGCGTAGGTCTGGAACACCATGGCGATGCCGCGCTTGGCCGGCGGCGTGACCGACACATCCTCGCCGTCGATCAACACCCGGCCGGAAGTCGAATCCTCCAGCCCGGCGATGACCCGAAGCAAGGTCGACTTGCCGCAGCCCGACGGGCCGACAAAGACGACGAATTCGCCATCGGTCACTTCGAGGTCGATGCCCTTCAGCACCTCGACCGGCCCGAAGGCCTTCTTCACATTCTCGATCTTCAGCGAACCCACGGCTTTGTTCCTGTCGTTAGAGTTTGACGGCTATGCCGCTGCGCACGCTCTCGTCGGCGGCAAGGCAGACGGCGAGCGACTTCACCGCGTCGTCCATGTGTTTGGTGAGATCCAGATCCTCGCGGATCGCCTTCAGCACGAAGGCCTGCTCGAGATCGCAGAGGTCCTGGTGGCCGGGTTCGCCTTCCATCGACAGCATCTCGTCGGCTTTGGCGAACTTGCCGTCCGCGCCGGTCGCCGCACTGTGCAGGCGGATGGTCGAGGTCTTGGTGTGGGTGTCGATGTCGTCCGACTTCACACCTTCCTTCATGACGATCGACACGCAGCCCTTCGGCGAAATGACGTCCTTCACGAAGAAGGCGGTTTCCGAAATCATCGGACCCCAGCCGGCTTCGTACCAGCCGACCGAGCCGTCATCGAACAGCACCTGCAGATGGCCGTAATTGTACATCGACGGCGCGATCTCCTCGGTCAGGCGCAGCCCCATGCCGCGCACCTCGAGCGGCCTGGCGTCGGTGATCTGCAGCATGACGTCGAGATAATGCACGCCGCAGTCGACGATCGGCGACGTCGTCTGCATCAGCTGCTTGTGCGTCTCCCAGGTATGGCCCGAGGATTGCTGGTTGAGGTTCATACGGAACACGTAGGGGCCGCCGAGCTTGCGCGCCTCGGCGATCAGCCGGATCCAGGACGGATGATGGCGCAGTATGTAGCCGATCACCAGTTTCCTGCCGTTGGCCTTGGCGGCCGCGACGACGCGTCTGGCGTCCGCCACCGTCGTTGCCAGCGGCTTTTCGACGAAGACGTGGCAGCCGGCTTCTAGCGCCCGAACCGCATAATCGGCGTGACTGTCGGAGTAGGTGGCGATGCAGGCGACATCGGGCTTCTCGTCACGCAGCGCCTCGTCGAAGGAACGCCTGATGCCGTAGCCCGACAGCCCGTCCGGCAGCGGCACGTCGGAACGATTGATCAGGGCGGCGATCTCGAAGCCCGGATTGGTGTGGTAGGCCAGCGCATGACTGCGGCCCATATTGCCGAGCCCGGCGGCGACGACACGAAGAGGCTTTTCCAAACTCACTTGACGGCTCCGGATGTGATGCCGCGGATCAGCTGCCGCGAGAAGATGACGTAGAGGATCAGTACCGGCATGATCGCCAGCGAAAGCGCGGCCAGGATGGCGTTCCAGTTGGTGACGAACTGGCCGAGGAAGAGCTGCGCGCCGAGCGTAACCGTCTTGGTCTCCTCCGACGGCGCCAGGATCAGCGGGAACCAAAGATCGTTCCAGATCGGGATCATGGTGAAGACAGCGACGGTCGCCATGGAAGGCCGCACCAACGGCAGCACCAGGCGGAAGAAGATGGTGTATTCGGACAGGCCGTCGATACGGCCGGCATTCTTCAGATCGTCGGAGACCTGCTTCATGAATTCCGACAGGATGAAGACGGCGAGCGGCAGGCCTTGCGCGGTGTAGACCAGGATCAGCGCCGTCAGCGTGTTGACCAGCCCGCTCGCCACCATCAATTGCAGGATGGCGACGGTGCCGAGCCGGATCGGGATCATGATGCCGAGTGCGAGATAGAGCCCCATCAGCGAATTGCCGCGGAAGCGGTATTCCGACAGGGCGAAGGCGGCCATGGCGCCGAACAGGAGCACGAAGAACAGCGAGGCGACGGTGACGACGAGGCTGTTCTGGAAATAGTGGATGAAGTCGCCCTGGCCGATCACCGTGGTGTAGCCGATCAGGTCGAAGGTTTTCGGCGTCGGCGGCGTCAGCGGCGCGCCGAAGATGCCGGCGCGGGACTTGAACGAATTCATGATCACCAGGATCACCGGAAACAACGCGATCGCCGTGTAGGTCAAGAGGATCGCGTGGGCGCCGATGGTGCGGGGCAGCGAACGGGTGGCGGTGCTCATCTCCTGGCCCCTCAGAACTGGTAGCGACGCAGGCGCGTCTGGACGAGGAAGAGGTAGACGCAGACGCCACCGAGGATGATCAGGAACATCATCGTGGCGATCGCCGCGCCCATGTTGGGGTCGCCGACCTGCAGCTGGAAACCGAAGAAGGCGCGGTAGAGGAAGGTGCCGAGAATATCGGTCGAATAGTTCGGCCCGGCGAGCGCCCCTTGCGCGGTGTAGATCAGGTCGAAGGCGTTGAAATTGCCGACGAAGGTAAGGATCGAGATGATGCCGATGGATGGCAGGATCAGCGGCAGCTTGATCTTCCAGAACTGCGACAGGCCGGTGATGCCATCACATTCGGCCGCCTCGATGACCTCGTCGGGGATCGACAGCAGCGCGGCGTAGATCAGCATCATCGGGATGCCGACAAACTGCCACACCGAGATCAGGCTGAGCGCTGTCAGCGCATATTGCTCCTTGCCGAGCCAAGGCGTGAACAGGCTTTTCAGGCCGACCAGGTCCATCATGTGCGGCGCCACGCCCCAGAGCGGCGACAGGATCAGCTTCCAGGCGAAGCCGACGATGACGAAGGACAGGATGGTCGGCACGAAGATCGCCGTGCGGTAGAAGGCCGCGAACCGAAGTTTCGGGCTGGACAGAAGCGCGGCCAGCATGACGCCGATCGGGTTCTGCACCAGCATGTGGATCATGAAGAACCAGGTGTTGTTCCTCAGCGCGTTCCAGAAACCCACCGACCAGTTGGGGTCGCCGAACAAGGTGCGGAAATTGTCCAGTCCGACGAAGACCTGGTGCTGCTCGATGTTGCGGAACAGCGACAGCTGCAGCGTGCCGGCGAGCGGCAGGATCATGATCGCCGTGTAGACGAGCACGGCCGGCGCCAAGAAGACGGCGATGTGCCAGCGAAACGGTCTTTTCGGTCGTATCTCTGCGGCCATGAGTTCGGTTCCCGCCGTCTCTCGGTTCCAGACGATGTTGATGCTAGATGATGCCTCGATGCACGGCCCATCCATCCTTGCCCGACGGCAAGAACAAAGGCCTGCGACTGATCAGCTAGCCTTCCCAAGAAGATCAAGGGTAAGGCCGCGAGGCGGTGCCGACAATCGCTATCTGAACAGGCGCACCCTGGGAGCCAGGATGGTCCGGAACCGGCCAGGCATGCGCCCAGCCGGCTCCGTTGCCTGAGCTCTTACTTCGCCGGCTTGTACCAGCTGTCGAGACCGGTTTGCAGCTTCTTGGCCGCAGCTTCCGGGGTGTCGGTGCCGTTGATGACGTTGGCCGATTCAACCCAGGTCTCGTTCTCGAGGTTCGGCGTGCCGCGCGACAGGATCTGGTAGGTCGAGCGGATCGTCGACTTGCACTTGCCGCGCCAGGAAACGAATTCCTGCGCCAGCGGGTCTGCCATCTTCACCGGCGAGGAGTTCAGGCTGAAGAAGCCCGGCAGCGCGTTGGCGTAGATGGTGGCGAAATCCGGCGAGGCCACCCAGGACAGGAAGGTCTTGGCCGCGTCCGCGTGCTTGGAAGCCGCATTCAGGCCCATGCCGATATCGGTATGGTCGGAGATGTAGCAGGTGTCGCCGGCCTTCTCGACCGGCGGCGGGAAGGCGCCCATCTTGAACTGGGCCTGGGTGTTGAACAGGCCGATCTCCCACGAACCGGCCGGGTAGATGGCGGCGCGGCCGAGCGTGAACAGGTTCTGGCTGTCCGGATAGGTCTGCGCCTCGAAGCCGTCGCCCAGATAGGGCTTCCACTTGGCCAGTTCCTCGAAGGGCGCGACCCAGTCCTTGTCGGTCAGCTTCTGCGTGCCCTTGATCAGCGCAGCGCGGCCGTCCTCGCCCTTCCAGTAGTTGGGGCCGATGTTCTGGTAGCCCATGGTCGCGGCTTCCCAGAGATCCTTGGTGCCCATCGCCATCGGGATGTAGGTGCCGTCGGCCTTGATCTTGTCGAGCGCGGCGAAGAACTCGTCACGGGTCTGCGGCACCTTGATGCCGAGCTTGTCGAAAGCGTCCTTGTTGTAGATGAAACCATGGATGACCGAGGCCATCGGCACGCAGAAGCTCGCCTTGCCGTCGTCGGTCTGCCAGGCGGATTTGGCCACAGGCGAGAAGTTTTCCATGCCGGGCAGCGCGCTGAGGTCGGCGAGGTTGCCCTTCTTGAACAGTTCGAGCGACTTGTCGAACGGGCGGCAGGTGATCAGGTCACCGGCCGATCCGGCGGCGAGCTTGGCGCCGAGCGCGGCGTCATATTCGGTCGGAGCCGATGGCGCGAACACCACCTTGATGCCGGGGTTCTTGGCTTCGAAGGCGGGGATCAGCTTGTCCTTCCAGATGGACAGGTCGTCGCCGCGCCAGCTTTCGATGTTGAGCGTTACGTCCTCGGCGTGAGCCAACCCGGCGGAGCCGAGAATGCTGGTGCCCAGAAGCAGTGCCGTCAGTAGTTTCGTTGTCATGCTCAGTCTCCCTGTTGACCTTTTTCAGGTTCGGTTTTGATGAGAACGGGGCTTTTGGCCCCTTGCTCCCCTCGCAAGCCCGTTTCACCCCGATGGAAATCGGGATGAAACAGGCTCTATTTCTCTGTTCGAGCATGATCTTTTCCGGAAAGCGGTCCCCGCTTTTCGGGATCATGCCCAAGCGCAAAAAGGGCCGGCCGCAGTTTCTGGCCAGCCTCTTCCAGTATCTTCCGTGCCGCGGCGGCGCTGTCGGCGCCAGCGGCGAGCAGAATTGCGGTCTTGACCGCGCCGCCACTTTTCTCGAGCAGCCCGGCCGCTTCGTCCTTGCCGCGCCCGCTGATGGCGGCGACGATACGCGCGGCGCGGTCGCGCAGCTTGATGTTGTCGGCCATCAGATTGACCATGTAGCCGTCATGGACATGGCCAAGATGAACAGCGGTCAGGGTCGACAGCATGTTGAGCGCGATCTTCTGGGCGGTACCGGCGCCCATACGCGTCGAACCCGCGATCACTTCCGGCGGCGTTTCGAGCAGGATCGCGGTTTCGGCCTGGCGAAGCAGGGCGGAGTCCCGGTTGTTGGCGATGCCGATGGTGGCCGCACCGCGACGGGCGGCTTCTTCGATCGCGCGCACCGCGTAGGGCGTGGTGCCGCTTGCGGAAAGCGCGATGAGGCAATCGCCGGCGCCGATGCCGGCATTGGCGACAGCCGCGGCTGCCTCCTCGACATCATCCTCGGGGCCGCCCGCCAGCGTCCTGAAAGCCTCGTCGCCGCCGGCGACCAGGATGGCGATGCGGTCGCGTTGGATGCCGAAAGTGCCCGGCAGTTCCAACGCATCGGCCAGCGCCATCAGGCCGGAACTGCCGGCCGCGGCATAGGCAAGCTTGCCGCCGCCGTTCAATCGGCCCGCAATGATTTCGGCTGCCTTGGCGATGGCGGGAATGGCGTTGCGGACGGCTTTCGCGGCTTCGATCTGCGCATCGGCCAGCGAAACAAGGATGGCTTCCGGAGCCTGGATATCCAGCCCCTCGGCATTCCTGTGAAGCGCTTCGGTGCGCGTTTCAGCCATCCGTGTTCCTCCAATACCAGAACAATACCAAAAAAATACCACTTGTCCACACGCATTAACGAATTCGCGGACAGGAAATCGCTGAGCCGACGAAATGTGCAGATTTTTCAATAAAATACGGCTTAATCTTTTTGAAACGGAAATTAAGTCTTGGCTATTGGTATTTTATTGGTATTATCGACCCGGAGGAGAAATCGCGTGAATTTCGTGCTCGGTATCGATGGCGGCGGCACCAGCTGCAGGGCCGCCCTTGCAACAGCGGACGGTACGGTCGTCGGTCGCGCCAAAAGTGGCGCCGCCAACATTCGCACCGACCTCACCGGGGCGCGGTCGAACATCGTAGACGCCGCGCGGCAAGCCTTCATCGCCGCCGGGCAGGATCCCGAGCTGATCCCGCAAACACCGGCCATTCTCGGCCTAGCCGGCGCCAATGTCGGCACCTACCGGCAGCAGCTGGAAGCGATCCTTCCGTTCAGCACCAGCCGCGTCGAGACCGACGCCGAAATCGCGCTGGAAGGGGCGGTGGGGTCGGGCGACGGCGCCATGGCGATCCTCGGCACCGGCACCGCCTATATGGCCCGCAAGGGCGGCAAGTCACGGGCGATCGGCGGCTGGGGATTCCAGGTCGGCGACCAGGGCAGCGGCGCCCGCATGGGCCGCGATCTGCTCGAACAGACGCTGCTTGCCCATGACGGCGTGCGCGCGGCTTCGCCGCTGACCGACGCGATGATGGCCATCTTCCGCAACAATCCCGAGGACGTGGTGGAATTCACCACCAATGCCAAGCCCGGCGATTTCGGCGGCTTCGCGCCCAAAGTGTTCGAGCACGCCGAGAAGGGCGATGCCGTCGCCAACTGGATCGTCGACAAGGCGGTCGGCGATGTCGAGGCTTCGCTCGGCGCGCTCGGCCTCGCCGATGACGCGCCGCTTTGCCTGCTCGGCGGGCTGGCGCCGCTCTACGCGCCACGACTGTCGCCGCGCTACCGGGCGTTGCTCAAGCCACCGCTCGACGATGCGCTGGGCGGGGCGGTGCAGATGGCGGTGCGGCTGCTCGCCGGACACGCGGAGGCGGCCCGATGAGCGATGCCGCCGACCAGATCTTCGCCGCGCTGAAGCAATCGTCGCAGAGCGGCGCGCCGCTCTACCTGCAGCTCAGGAAAAGCATCGAGGATGCGGTCAACCGTGGCCTGATCGGACCTGGCGACGCGCTGCCTTCCGAGCGCGACATCGCCACCAAGGCCGACATTTCGCGCGTCACCGTGCGCAAGGCGGTGCAGGATCTGGTCAAGGGTGGCATTCTTGTGCAGCGCCATGGCTCGGGCACCTTCGTGGCGCCGCGCATGGAGCGCGTCGAGCAATCGCTGTCGCGACTGACCTCCTTCACCGAGGACATGGCGCGGCGCGGCATGGCGGTGCGCTCGGCATGGCTCGACCGCGGTCTCTATGCGCCCTCGCCCGACGAGATGATGGTGCTCGGCCTGTCGTCGAGCGAACTGGTAGCGCGCGTGGCGCGCCTGCGCATCGCCAATGACACGCCACTGGCGATCGAACGCGCCTCGTTGTCGGCCAGCGTGCTGCCCGACCCGGCGGGCATCGGCTCGTCGCTCTATGCGGCGCTGCAACTGACCGGCAATCGCCCGGTTCGGGCGGTGCAGCGCATCTCGGCCGCCAATCTCGGCGACGACGATGCGCGCCTGCTGGAAGTACCCCCGGGTGTCGCCGGCCTGCATATCGAACGCATTTCCTACCTGGCGAGCGGCAAGGTGATCGAGTTCACCCGCTCCATCTATCGGGGCGACGCCTATGATTTCGTCGCCGAACTGCGGCTGACAGGGCCGAGCGAAGAGAGCCGACCATGACCTCCAACACCACACATATGCAGCGCGAGATCGAGGAGATCCCGCAGGCCGTCGCCCGACTGCTCGATGGTTCTGGCGCCATGCTGGCCGAGGCCGGGCGCGGCATCAGGGAACGCGACCCGCATTTCGTCGTCACCGTGGCGCGCGGTTCATCCGACCATGCCGCGACCTTCATGAAATATGCCGTCGAACTGACCGCTGGCCTTGCCGTCGCCTCGGTCGGCCCGTCCATCGCCTCCATCTACGGCCGCAAGCTGCGGCTTGGCGGCTCGGCCTGCCTGGCGATCTCGCAGTCAGGCAAGAGCCCCGACATCGTCGCCATGGCCGAAACCGCACGCGCCGGGGGTGCGCTGACCATCGCCGTCACCAACACCGCCGAGTCGCCGCTGGCGCGGGCCTCGGACTATGCGATCGACATCCTGGCCGGCCCCGAGCGCAGCGTCGCGGCAACCAAGACCTTCGTCAATTCCGCCGTCGCCGGTCTCGCCTTGATGGCGCATTCCACCGGCGACGAGGCGCTTCTCAAGGCACTTGCCGGCTTGCCCGAGCATTTCGGCAAGGCGATCGCCTGCGACTGGATGAGCGTGCTCTCCGAAACCATCGA
The DNA here is from genome assembly GCF_013170705.1 of Mesorhizobium loti. Taxonomy (NCBI): domain Bacteria; kingdom Pseudomonadati; phylum Pseudomonadota; class Alphaproteobacteria; order Hyphomicrobiales; family Phyllobacteriaceae; genus Mesorhizobium; species Mesorhizobium loti. Next base: position 823,604 of record NZ_CP033334.1, read on the forward strand.
GAAGCAGAAATCGCTGTTCATCCTCGGCCGCGGACCGTCGGCGGCGATGGCCAACGAGGCGGCGTTGAAATTCAAGGAGACCTGCGGCATGCATGCCGAGGCCTATAGTGCGGCCGAAGTCATGCACGGCCCGCTGGCGCTGATCGGCCCCGACTTTCCGGTGCTGGCGCTGGCAGCGCGCGATGCGTCAGAGCCCTCCATCGCCGAGGCGGCCGACAGCCTGGCGGCAAAGGGGGCGCCGGTGTTCATCACATCAGCTCTTGCCAACCGCGCCACGCGCCTGCCGCATGTCGCCACCGGACACCCGCTGACCGATCCGTTGACGCTGATCGTCTCGTTCTACGTGTTCGTCGAGGCTTTCGCGCGCCATCGCGGCCTCGACCCCGACACGCCGCGCAACCTTCGCAAGGTGACGGAGACCGTATGAGCGACCGTTTTGCCCTGACAGGCGCCCGCATTTTCGATGGCGACAACTGGCATGAAGGCTTGGCGCTCGTCGTGCGCGACGGCCTTGTCGAGGCCATAGTGCGCCAAGGTGCCCTGCCCTCGGACGTCCGTGTTGTGGACGCCGGCGGCGGCATGCTGGTGCCGGGCTTTGTCGACATCCAGGTCAATGGCGGCGGCGGCGTCATGCTCAACGACCACCCCGATGTCGCCTCGATCGAAACCATCTGCCGGGCGCACGCGCCGTTCGGCACGACGGCGCTGCTGGCGACGCTGATCACCGACACGCCCGCGATCACCGCTGCCGCCATCGCCGCCGGCGAAGCAGCCGCGCTGCGGAAGGTACCCGGTTTCCTCGGCCTGCATCTCGAGGGTCCGCATCTGTCGATCGCGCGCAAGGGCGCGCATGATCCGGCGTTGATCCGGCCGATGACGGACGCCGACCAGGCGATGCTGATCGCGGCGCGGCGGAAGCTGCCGGTGCTGCTCACCACGGTCGCGCCGGAATCCGTCGAACCGGCGCGGGTCGCGGCATTGGCGAAGGCCGGCGTCGTCGTGAGCCTTGGCCATTCGGACACCAGCTACCTCAGAGCAAAAACCTTCGCCGAAGCGGGCGCCAGCGTGGTCACCCACCTGTTCAACGCCATGAGCCAGATCGGCAACCGCGAGCCTGGACTGGCGGGCACGGCGATCGATGTCGGCTCCTTGTCCGCCGGGCTCATCGCCGACGGCATACACGTTCATCCCGCGACCATCCGGATCGCGCTCGACGCCAAGCAGGGACCGGGCAAGATCGTGCTGGTCACCGACGCCATGGCGCCGATCGGCACCGACATGACCTCGTTCACGCTCAACGGCCGCACCATCTACCGCAAGGACGGGAGTCTCAGGCTTGCCGACGGAACGCTCGCGGGCGCCGATCTCGACATGATATCGGCGATCCGGTTCATGCACGGCGTCGTCGGCGTCGAACTCTCGGAAGCCCTGCGTATGGCCTCGCTCTATCCGGCGCAGGCGATCGGCCAGTCGCATCGGCTCGGCCGATTTGCCAACGGCACGGCGGCGGATATCGTTGCGCTGTCGGACGATCTTGGCATAGGAAGCGTCTGGATCGGCGGCGAGAAGGTGTTCGAGGCCGGCGCTCCACGCTGAGAGAGGCCATGCAGACGGTCGATTGTGTCGTCGCCGGAGCGGGCGTCGTCGGGCTTGCCATCGCCAGGGCGCTTGCCTTGTCCGGGCGCGAGGTGGTCGTGGTCGAACAGGCCGACGCGATCGGTACAGTCACCAGTTCGCGCAATTCCGAAGTCATCCATGCCGGTCTTTATTACGCACCGGGAAGCCTGAAGGCCCGGCTCTGCGTCGAAGGGCGGCGGCTTCTCTATGCCTACTGCGCCGGGCACGCCGTCGCCCACGCGCGCACCGGCAAGCTGATCGTTGCCAGCGAGCCCAGCCAGATCGATGGGTTGCGGAAGATCGAGGCCAATGCCCGACGCTGCGGGGTCGACGATCTCCGGTTCCTGACGCGCGGCGAAGCCGAGAGCCTGGAACCGGCGCTGGCATGCGCGGGCGCGCTGTTGTCGCCGTCGACCGGCATTGTCGACAGCCATGCGCTGATGCTGGCGTTGCGCGGCGACGCCGAGGCGGCCGGCGCGTCCTTTGCCTTGCTCACCACTGTCGTCGGAGCGGCGATCGAGGCCGGCGGGATCCGGATCGAAACGCGCGATGCCAATGGCGAGACCTTCGCCCTGGAGGCAGACACCTTCGTCAATGCCGCGGGCCTCGATGCGCAGGCCGTGGCCCGCCGGATCGACGGCTTTCCAGGGAATCTCATCCCACGGCAATGGCTCGCGCGCGGGAGTTATTTCGCCCTTCCAGGCCGATCGCCGTTTTCGCGGCTGATCTATCCGGTTCCGGTCGAAGGTGGCCTTGGCGTCCATCTGACTCTCGATCTGAGCGGCAGCGCGCGTTTCGGGCCTGATGTCGAATGGATCGAGCGCGTGGACTATACAGTCGATCCCGGCCGAGGCGCTGCCTTCTACGAGGCGATCCGGCGTTATTGGCCTGATCTTGCCGACGGTGCCCTGCAACCGGCCTATGCCGGCGTCAGGCCGAAGCTATCCGGACCGGGTCAGGCGGCCGCCGATTTCATGATCCAGGGGCCGGCCGATCATGGCGCCGGGCGGATCGTCAATCTGTTCGGCATAGAGAGCCCCGGCCTGACCGCGAGCCTGGCGATCGCCGACCATGTCGCCGAGCTGCTGCATACGCGATTATAAGCGCCGGCGGGAATTCTTCCGCTGAGGCCGATGCCATGAAACCTTTTGATTTCGAGGTCGTTGTCGGGACGTATGTCCGAGGCGAAACCCAGATCGAAACCGGCCGACGGCATAAAGCCGCGCGGCGCCCCCAAGCGGCGGCGGCAAAAGCCGCGCGACGAGCGCCCGCGCGCGGAGGAGGCGAGCAAAAAGAAGCCAGGCGACAAGAAGGCACCGATCGTCGAAGCGGCCGCGCCCGACATCGCAGGCGAAGCTCCGCCGCCGGAAGCCGTCGAACCCGACCCGCAGTTGACGCCCGAGGAAGCAGAACAGGCGCGCAAGAAATACCTGCTGAAGCGCTTCTGGATCAGCGGGCGCGGCTATTGGGGACGGCATGGCGACAGGCTCGCCTGGCCATTGTCGGCCGGGCTGGTGATCCTGATCGTCGTCAATGTCGGCTTCCAGTACGGGATCAATGTCTGGAACCGCTCGATCTTCGACGCCATCGAGAAGCGCGACGCCCATACCGTCTATTTCCTCAGCGCCGTGTTTGTGCCGCTGGTGCTTGGCAGCATCAGCCTTGTCGTCGCGCAGGTCTGGCTGCGCATGACCATGCAGCGCCGCTGGCGCGCCTGGCTGACGACCTCGGTGATAGCGCGCTGGCTCGCCAACGGCCGCTACTATCAGCTGAACCTCGTCAAGGGCGACCACCAGAACCCGGAGGCGCGCCTGTCTGAAGATCTGCGGGTCGCCACCGAGTCACCCGTCGATTTCGTCGCCGGCGTGATTGTCGCCACCCTGTCGGCCTCGACCTTCATCGTGGTGCTGTGGACGATCGGCGGCGCCTTGAGCTTCCCGCTAGGCGGCTCGACCATCACCGTGCCCGGCTTCCTCGTCATCACCGCGGTGATCTATGCCGCGATCACCTCGACCTCGATGTTCGTCATCGGCCGCGATTTCGTGCGGCTGTCCGAGGAGAAGAACCAGACGGAAGCCGAATTCCGCTACGTGCTGACGCGCGTGCGTGAAAACGGCGAGAGCATCGCCCTGCTCGGCGGCGAGGAAGAGGAACGCAGCGGCATCGACAGAACCTTTGCCGGCGTGCTGAAGCGCTGGGCGCAACTGACCGGCCAGCACATGCGCACGGCACTTGTTTCGCAGGGCTCGAGCCTGTTCGCGCCGGTGGTGCCGGTCCTGCTGTGCGCGCCAAAGTTCCTCGAAGGGTCGATGTCGCTCGGCCAGGTCATGCAGGCGGCCTCCGCCTTCGCCATTGTTCAGAGCTCTTTCGGCTGGCTGGTCGACAATTATCCGCGCCTCGCCGACTGGAACGCCTCCGCACGCCGCATCGCTTCGCTGATGATGTCCCTCGACGGGCTGGAACGTGCCGAGCAGAGCGACGAGCTCGGGCGCATCAAGCGTGGCGAGACCAAGGGCGACGCCATGCTCAGCCTCGACAATCTCTCCGTGACGCTCGACGACGGCACGTCCGTGGTCAAGGAGACGGAGGTCGCCGTCGAATCGGGCGAGCGGGTGCTGGTTTCGGGCGAATCCGGTTCGGGCAAGTCGACGCTGGTGCGGGCGATCGCCGGCCTGTGGCCATGGGGAAGCGGCAGCGTCAATTTCCATCCCGACAGGCGGTTGTTCATGCTGCCGCAGCGGCCCTACATCCCGTCCGGCACGCTGCGCCGCGTGGTCGCCTACCCCGCGGCCGCCGACAAGTGGAAGCTCGACCAGATCAAGGCCGCCCTCGACAAGGTCGGCCTCGGCTACCTCGCCGGCCGGATCAAGGAGGAAGCGCCCTGGGACCAGACCTTGTCGGGTGGCGAAAAGCAGCGGGTCGCCTTCGCGCGGCTCTTGCTGCATCGCCCCGACATCGTCGTTCTGGACGAGGCGACCTCGGCGCTGGACGAAAAGAGCCAGGACCAGATGATGGCAACGGTCATCCGCGAATTGCCTGAAGTCACGATCCTCAGCGTGGCGCATCGCGCCGAACTGGAAGCCTTCCACACCCGCAAGATCACGCTCGAGCGGCACAAGGGCGGCGCGAAACTAGTCAGGGATATCGACCTCGTGCCGCGCAACCGCAAGCGCGGCCTGCTCACGCGCGCCTTGTGGGGCTCGGGCACGACGACCGAAAAGCCGCGCAAGACGAAATAACGGGGGATGCGCGCCCACCACTACGATGCGTAGAGGTCCTTGTACGTGTCGCGCAGAATATTCTTTTGCACCTTGCCCATGGTGTTGCGCGGCAGTTCGTCGACGAAGATCACCTGCTTCGGGTGCTTGTACTTGGCCAAGCGCCCGGCGATGGCGCTGAGAATTTCGGCTCCGGTGATCCGGGATGCCGGCGCCCGCACGACGACGGCCGTGACGCCTTCGCCGAAATCCGGATGGGCGACGCCGATGACGGCGCTTTCGTTCACTCCATCAAGCGCGTCGATCTCGCTTTCGAGCTCCTTGGGATAGATGTTGTAGCCGCCCGAGATGATCAGGTCCTTGCCGCGGCCGACGATATGGACATAACCGTCGGCGTCGACCATGCCGAGATCGCCCGTGATGAAGAAGCCGTCGGCGCGGAATTCCGCCTTGGTTTTTTCCGGCATGCGCCAGTAGCCGCCAAACACGTTCGGGCCCTTGACCTCGATCATGCCGACCTCGCCCTGGGCCAGCGGCTTGCCGCTATCGGGATCGGTGATGCGCAGCGACACGCCAGGCAGCGGGAAGCCGACGGTGCCGGCGCGCCGTTCGCCCTCATAGGGGTTGGACGTGTTCATGTTGGTCTCGGTCATGCCGTAGCGTTCGAGGATGGCGTGACCGGTGCGCTCGCGCCAGGCCCTGTGCGTCTCGGCCAGCAGCGGCGCCGAGCCGGACACGAACAGGCGGATGTTCTTCGCCGCCTCGCGGTCCAGCCCGTCCTGCCGCAGCAGCCTGGTATAGAAGGTCGGCACGCCCATCACCGCCGTGGCGCGCGGCAGCAGTGAGATGATGCGGGCCGGATCGAATTTCTGCTCGAACAGCATCGAGGCGCCGGCCATCAGGATGACATTGGTGGCGACGAACAGGCCATGCGTGTGGAAGATCGGCAGCGCATGGATCAGCACGTCGCCTGATGTGAAGCGCCATTGGTCGACCAGCACACGCGCATTCGATGCCAGGTTCCCATGGCTGAGCATGGCGCCTTTCGAGCGGCCGGTCGTTCCCGACGTGTAGAGGATCGCCGCGAGATCGTCCTCGCCGCGCTCGACATCATGGAAATCGGAGGATTGCCGCGATGCCTGGTCCGTCAGCGATCCCCGGCCAGTGCGGTCGAGCGTGACCACGACGGCACCGGATGGCGCGACCATCCGCTCGATATCCGCCGATTTCGCCGGATCGCAGACGATGACCCGAGGTGCTGCATCCTCGAAGAAATATCCAAGCTCGGTCAGCGTGTAGGCCGTGTTGAGGGGCAGGAAGACGGCACCAGCGCGCACGCAGGCGAGATAGAGCAGCACCGCCTCCGGGCTCTTCTCGACCTGCACGGCGATCCGGTCGCCGGGCTCGACATGCAATTGCAGGAGCGCGTGCGCGAGCTGCGCCGACCGCGCCAGCATGTCGCCATAGCTGAGCGAGCGCCCATCATCGGTTTCCATCAACAGGCGCCCGGGCGGCGGCATCCGGGACCGGAACGCATCGAACAGATGATTGCTCATGAAATTTTCCTGCTGTGATGGCAATGCGGCGCCGGCAATGCACTTGGGGCGCGCAGAGTTCGCGTTTCCGGGCCGTGCCGTCAAGACCGCAAACGGCTGTGCGGCGCGTCGCATCCGCCGAAGAAATCGCGAATGATGGCGACCAAGCTCCGCCGAGGAAATGGTCGTTACCGCCTAGCGCGCTCGGCCGAAGCGGCGGCTTTTGCGACTTCGCCTTGCTTGAAGCGCTCCATGCATATGGAAGCGGTCAGCTGGTAGTGATCGATCAAGGCCTGGACGGCGCCGTCGGCATTGCCGTCCAGCGCGCATTCGGCGATCCGCCGGTGTTCCCCGAAATCGTCGCGCTGCATGCTCTCGCTGTCATTGGCCATTTGCCGGTAGCGATAGGCGTGATCTGAAAGCTGATCGCAGAAACCCACCAGCCAGTGCGACCGGCAGGCCGAGATCAGCACACGGTGGAAGGTGCGGTGCAATTTCTCCCAGTCCGGATCGAGCGACGGGAGATTTTGCGGCGAACATCGAGAGGCGCGGCCCAGGCGATGCAGCGCCAGCACCAGTTGTTCTTCCCACTCGGTGGTGCGGTGGGCAATGGATTCGCGAAGCGCCCGTTCCTCGAGCCAACAGCGGGTGCGCGTCAGCTCCTCCAGCTCCGTCGCACTGACCGGCATGATGAAGAAGCCACGCTGATCGTGACGGCCAAGGAGACCCTCGGAGGCAAGGCGATTAAGGGCTTCACGGACAGGGGAGGCACCGGCGCCATACTTGGAAACAACCCACTCGACCCGCAGCTTGCTTTCGACTTCCAGAGCGCCGCCAAGAAGATCATCCCGCAATTGGTGATAGACCGTACTGGCAAGCGTACTCTTGGATCCTGTGCCGTCGTCGTTCAGGTTGGCAGCGCCGTATGTCAAATTCGACTCCTTGTCCCCATGTCTCTCTGGGCAATTCGAGTCCGAAAAAGAATCCTTCCGTACATGTACCCTACAGTGCCTTCGTCAAGAGGCTCAAGCACAAGATGCCATCCTAGTACTTAAGCACTAAGGAATATAGCGCTATCCGCCGCCTGATCGGGGGAATTGGCGCGCCTCTACAACCAATGGAACTTAACATGTTTTGTATGCACGCAGGATCATCTGTTCCTTGTGTGCCCGTGCGAGCATCTTTGCTGTCGCGCGCAAAGATACCGCACGGCTGGGCTTGCTCATCCGGTCCGGCGCCGATCTGATTCGGGCGTCACCGTGCTCCTGAAGAACCGTCTCCGCGCAAAAGCTGTCAGCCAGCCGGCCGGTTGGATTCGAAGCGGGATGATCGCCGTGCGTTCGAGCAATTCAGGGCGGTTGGCCGTTTCCTTGAAACGGTCCCTAGCCGGCGGCGTTGTCGGCCGCTGTCCTGATCGCCTCGATGTTGGCACGGTACGCCTCGACGCTGCCGCCCTTGAAGATCGCCGCGCCGGCCACCAGCACATCGGCCCCGGCTGACGTGACCAAAGGGGCCGTTTCGGGCGAAACGCCGCCGTCGATCTCGATGCGGATCGGCCGGTCGCCGATCAGCGCCTTGACCCTTCTCACCTTGTCGACGATCCCCGGGATGAAGGCCTGGCCGCCGAACCCCGGATTGACCGTCATGATCAGGATCAGGTCGAGCCGGTCGAGCACATATTCGATCATCGTTTCCGGCGTCGCCGGATTGAGCGACACGCCGGCCTTCTTGCCGAGGTTCCTGATGGTCTGCAGCGAGCGGTCGAGGTGCGGCCCGGCCTCCGCATGGACCGTCATGCCGTCACAGCCGGCCTCGGCGAAGGCGGCGAGATAGGGATCGGCCGGCGCGATCATCAGATGGCAGTCGAAAAAAGCCCTGGTGCGGTTGCGGATCGCCTTGATCACCGGCGGACCGAAGGTGATGTTGGGGACGAAATGGCCATCCATGACATCGAGATGGATCCAGTCGGCGCCAGCGGCCGCGACGGCTTCGACCTCGTCGCCAAGCTTCGAAAAGTCCGAAGCCAGCACCGATGGTGCGATCAAGGTCTTCTTGCTCATCTCGCGGCCTTTCCGGGCGCCCTTTTCATACCGTTCACCCTGGATCGACTGCCTAATGCCCGGCGGGGGACTTGTCGAGGGTGCAAGCACGGGGGCTCCACAGGCTTGGACGGCGTTGCGGGATCTCCGATCCTGCCGCAGCCAATTCCCGCTTGCCGGGACATGACGAAGAAACCCGCCGGATTGCTCCGGCGGGCCCAAGGTCTGGCGTCAAGCGGACGGCTACTGCTGCTGGAGCTTCAGGATCCTGCTTGGTGCCGGATCCTGCTGCTGTTCAGCCTGCGGCAGGCGCCGTGGCAAGACCTGCTGCAGCAGCAGGCCGGGGTTGAGCTCCAGTGACGGCTGCCCGCGCATCGGCCGGCAGTTGGGATAGCGTCCAACCGTGCCTTCCGGGCAACGCCTCTTGAAGATCGGCTGGCACTGGCCATTGACCATCTGCGAGCCCGGTGCGCATTCCGCCTGCTGCCTGGGCTTGCGGCATGCGCCGTCGATCACATCGGTCCCACGCGGACAGACACACTCGCCGCGCTTGTTGTGGACCTGGCCGCGTATGTCGCACGGCTCCACCTGCGGCTGCTTGCGCCGGCAGGCATTGCCCTGCACCTCGGTACCCCGCGGGCAGACGCAATCGCCGTTGGCATCGTGCACCTGGCCCCGGATGGTGCACTGGTCGGGCTTCGGCCGGACCGGACGGCAGGCGCCGTTGCGCACCTCGGTGCCTTGCGGACAGACGCAATCGCCATCGGCATTGCGGACCTGGCCGGGGATGCGGCACTGCTGAGGCTTCGGCCGGGCCGGGCGGCAGGCGCCGTTACGCACCTCAGTGCCTTGCGGACAGACGCAATCGCCGTTGGCATCGTGGATCTGGCCACGGATGGTGCACTGCTCGGGCCTGTCGGTCCTGACGCAGGCGCCGTTCTCCAGCGCTGTGCCGCGCGGGCAGACGCAGCGCCCGTCCTCGGTCCGGATCTGGCCTTCGAGCAGCACGCAGCGCTTGGGCGGCGGCACGGGAAGCGGCAGAAGATTGGTGCCGCCGCCGGTGCACTGGCCATTGCGGAAGGTGGTGCCTTCCGGGCAGACGCAGCGGCCGGCGTCGTTCATGACGAAGCCCGGCGAGCACTGGTTCTTCACCTCATGCGTGATGGTGAAGGGGTGGCACGCATAGGCCTTGCCGCGATCGCCCTGCACATTGGTCGCATCCTTGGACAGCACGTCGCCGCCGCCCTGGACCCGCGTGTCGGGAGACAGGACACCAACGCAGTTCTGGCCATTGACGTCGCCCCGCAGATTGGCAAGGCGCCCGTCGTCGGGAATGACCACTGTGACATGATGCGACTGGCTTTCGCCGGCCCCGAGCGTCAGGGTGGCTATGCAGGACAGAGGCAAGCTCGCCGGTTCGGGCGAGCAGCCGAAGGGCGGGTCGATCGAGGTGATCGCAACGCCGTCCAGCCGGCCGAGCCCTTCCACGCCGATCGCATCGCCGATGCGAACCGGGCCGGAGAAGGGGCTCGTTCCATCATTGGAGATGGTGATGTCGAACGAGCAGGGCTGGCCCAGCCGGCATTCGCGGTCGCCGGTCTTCTCGACACGAATGGTCGAGGAGCCGCCGCCCTTGGCGCAGGCCTGGCCAATCGGGTAGACGACATCGTCGCCTTGCGCCGGCCCATAGAAGCCGCGCGCGCAGTTCTCGAACTCGCCATTGGCCGAGACCGTCACGTCGAAGTGGCGGCTGGTTCCGGGTGCCATGACGGCACCGGGAATCTGGCACGACAGCGTGTTGGCCGGAACCGGTCCGCACGCCCATTCCGCGCCGTCTGGAGTGACGGTCTGGATCTGGACGGGCGCGCCTCCCGACACCAGCGTGGCGGCATCGTTGACCCGCACCGGACCGGCGGGAGCCGCCGTGCCGGCGTTGGAGACGGTGATGCGGCAAGAAACGGCCGCGGCACCGGCCAGCGAGCCGCTGCACACCTTGGTGATGCGCAGGCCGGGCTGGCCACCATTGGGACGACGGATGCGCTCCTTGGCGCAGGCCTTGTTGTTGGTGAGGTCGACCTCACCGGGAACGGCCTTCGCCTCGGCGCAGTTCTCGACCGTGTCCGACCGGTAATCGGCCGGCATGACCGCCTTGACGAAGATCGGCGTCGAGGCGCCCACGGGCAGCGCGATGCCGGGGTTGTCGCAGCGGAACTGACCGGGGCCGTTCGGGCCGCATGTCCAGGGCGGGCTCGGCCCGAAGGTCGAGGAGGCCGGTGCGCCGCCGGGATAGTTGTCGATCACCGTCAGCGGCCCGGTATAGGTCGAGGTGCCGTTGTTGATGATGTCGATCACGAAGAAACAGACGCCGTCGGCCGTGCAGATTTCGGTGCGGGCACGCTTCTTCAGGATCAGGTCGACCTTCTTCTCGACCGGCGGCTGGCAGTCGCGGTCACGATCGCCACGGCGGCAGATCGGGATCGAGGCGCAGCCACGGTCGTTCGACTGGCTGCCGAACAACGGCTTGCCGCTGGCGGCATAGTTGTAGGCGGCGCAGTTGCGCAGCGCACCGCCCTGCCAGCCCCCGGCCGGCTTGAAGCCGAGCTTGAGGTCGACAAAGGCCCCCGGATTGAGCGTGGTCATCGGATAGGTGCACGTCATCGGGGTGGTGCCGGGCACGCAGACCCAGGGCGGATTGGGCCCTGAGCTCAGCGTCGAGCCGGCCGGCAGCGTCACCTCGTCGAGCACGATCTTGCCGTTGTAGGGTGCGGTGCCGACATTGGTGACCCTGATGGTGAAGTCGCAGCCGCCGGCCATGGTGCAGCGCGCGACATCGGCGCGTTTCTCGACCTTGAGGTCTGGCTCCTTGTCCCTGGGCGGGCAACGCTGGTCGCGCGGGATGACGATGTCGATGGTCTGCGTGCAGCACAGGCCCCAGCCTTCCTTCGGGCCGGCATAGGTCTCGATGCCGGTGACGATAAGGTGGATGACGTCGCCGGGCGATGCGCCGACGATCTTCCAGTTGAGCACGCCGCCGCCCGCCGGCACCAGCTGGGTGTCAGGGATGATGGTGATGCCGGGCGTGGTGGTCGACACCTGCACCCACTTGCCGCCCATCTCCGGGCCGACCGGCATGTGGTAGATGAAGGCACCGCCGCCGGGTACGCAATCGACGGTGCCGCGTTCCACCTTGAAGCATTCCTTGCCGGGAGGTGGCGGCGGCGGTTCGCACTTGGTGACATCGATCTTGATCGAGGTCTTCACGCCGGTCTTGTAGTCGCCATCGTCGGGTTTGCTCGGATCCTGCGACGGGATGATGGTGCCGGTGCCGGCTCCGTTGCTCACCTTGATCAGGCCCTGATTGTCGATGATCGTCGGCGAAGGAAACGCAGCATGGTCGATCCTGGCCGTGATCTGGAAATTGATGACGCGTTCATTGGCGGCCCCGGCGCCGTCGAGATCGTCGGCGGAGAGCCGGAAGTCGGACACCGTTGCGGTATCGCTGGGACCCGCCGTGTTGCTGATCGTCGCGCCCGGCAGTGATCCGCCGGAGGCATCCGTGCCGTCGCCGGATACATTCACGTTGACGATGGCCAAGCCGTGCGGAAGCTGGTCCTTGAACTCGATCTTGAGTTTCTTCAGCAAGGCCACAAGACCCGGATCGGCAAAGCCCTGAGGATCACCGCGCAGGCCAAAGCTCAGGGAGTAGACGACAGAGTCGCAGCCTCTCTGGGTGCCTTTCTTGGTGAAGAACGGCACGACCCGTTCCGGCCTCGGATTGACGACGCGCGAATTGTCGAGGTCGAGCCTCAGTTCCGGCGTGACCGGCGCGGCGTCTTCCGCGTGGCTTGCGAGGGGGGTGAGCATGGCGACCGCGACCCCGGCCGCCATCAGCCAGCGCGCGCCGCGCCTGGCGTATGACAGGGGTCTCATGATCGTCTCCATGACGATTGACAGCTTGTCGGTTGAGTTGTTTCGCGCGAGCGGGGAGAGTGCGAGATTGTTCATCTTCCCCTCCTCAACGTTCGCAGCTGACGGCTGGGGTGCGGAGCGGCAAGGTCATCTTGCAGCAAGGGTAGTAGCCACCCTTGTCCTTGTCGGACTTCCTGTAGAAGCAAAGTCCAACGTCCACTCTGTCGCCCGGATAGTGGCCGGTGATGTTGATCGTGTACGGCGTGCCGGGCGCATGCGACATGGGTGTGGTCACCCCGACGCCTGGCGTCCTGGACTTTGTTTCATTCGAAGGCTGGACCTTGATCGAATCGCCGCCGAAGCCGGCATGGTCATGGAGATAGAGATCGGCCTCGAGGCCCGAAGGCGTGCAGTAGTACCTGATATCTTCAACGTCGAGACACGGTGGCAGGTTGCCGGGCGGTGGGAAGTCCGGCGGGTAGAAGGGTGGCAGATAGCCGCCCGGGATTTCTTCATAATAGCCGGCGCGGCCCTCGCAGGGGTGCCAGACGGCGACGTCGCCGACATGGCCTTCCACCTCGGGATCCTCGAAATAGCCGTCGAAATCGACGAACCAGGAGCCGAAGGGCGGCGCGTTGGCCGGCTTGACCAGATCCTTGGGCATGATCTGCACGCCATGCACGGCGAGGGGGCCGCCGGCGGCGAGCTGTTCGGCGAGCGTCGGATTGTCGCGCAGCTTGTCGCCGGTGTTGACCAGCGTCTGCGTGCAGACCGAGGTGTCGAGATTGCCGTCGGCGTCATAGCCATATTGCAGGTCGAGGCCGCCGGCCGACTGCCTGAAACCTTGCGGGAAGCCGACCGCGTATTCCTGCGGCGCTTCCACCCAGACCGATTCCGTTGCCGGATCGTCCGGATTTTCCCTGAAGTAGCGGATGACCTCGCCCTTGCCGGAATCTGCGAAGCGGCTGTAGTCGTAGCGGTTCTCGATCGGGCCGCGCTGGGCGAGATACATGAAGCCGCTGTTGTCGAAGGCGATGTCGGTGACGGCGTAGTCCTTGTCGGCCTTGACCGTCAGCTCCCAGCGCGGGTCGCCGGCAAAGGTGCCGTCTCGGGCGATGCCGACCGACCAGACCTCCGATTTTTCGCCGACCGAATAATAGAGACGGCCGCCATGATAGGAAACGGCCCAGACGCGGCGCTCGTCCTGGGTGTAGCCCCAGGTCTCGGGGTCCTCCGTGTCGAACGCCGCGCCCTGTATGTCCATCACCGCGCCGTCGTCGGCGATCGGAGCCAGGCCATGCGCCGGCCGCCCGGCGACGCCATGATCGAAGGTGTCGATCAGCCTGCCATTGGCGTCCATGCGATGGATCAGGCCGGTGTCGAGGTCTGAGGCGAAGAACTGGCGGTGGCTGGGATCGAATGTGATATTGCCGATGCCGGGACCGCTGTTGGTGTCGATGTCGGCGAATTTGGCGACCTGGCCGGTGATGCCGTCGATCTTCCAGATGGTGCCCGGCCCGCCACCATTTTCGGTACCGAACTGGCCATCCATGAAGGTCGCGCCTGCCGTTCCACGGCGCTGCCGCTCCGGCCTGCCATCCTTGTCGGCGTCCGGCGTGACGATCTCGATGCCATGCAGCGAGGTGGCGGCGGCATAAAGGTTGGGAATGCCCGATGGCACCCCATCGCGCACGCCGTCATCATAGGTGAGGCCGAACACCTCGCCGATCTGGCCTGATGTCACCTCGAAAGGCGGCGGCGTGAAGACGAGCTGGCCCGATGCCGGTCCACCCAGGTGCGAAACGTCGAACACGCGCAAGGTGGCGCGCGTGGTGTCGATGAAGGTTTCGTCGACCGGATCGACGCCGGGCGGCAGGCCCTCGTCGAAATTGGGGATGACGGTGCCGGGAAAGCCGGTGACCGCCATCGAGCCTGGATAGATGATCTGGGTGTCCTGCGCCCGGGCGGCGCCGCCAAGCCAGAGGCCGGCGGTCAGGGCGAATGCAAGAACGCCGCCGGTCTTCTTGACCAGGCGGCGCAAACGGCTGACGCGAGAAGACACTGACAGGCCGTGATCGCAAGACATAGAACTCCCCCCGAAGTCTACGGGAGGAATATCCGGCTGTGCCGCGCAAATCAGGGCAGGGCGCGGCGGTCCGGCACGTTCATCCCTGATCGAATTGTCTGCTTTCCTCTTCATTACGATACGCCTGCTCTTACCTAGGGTCAACGGAAGCAGCGGGAAGCCCAGCGCGTCGACACCGTCCCGAAGGCGGCGGTCGCGCCGAGTTCCTGTTGTTCCCGGAGACCGTGGAGCCTCTCGGTTGCTGGTCATGGGGACTTCCTTTCCGGGCCGCACCATGCGGCACCTGGACGTCAGTCGCGGGCGGAGGTGGAAAGGTTCATGAAAGCCTTGCGCAGAATGCTTGCGCCCGATGCTGCCTGTTCTTATATACGCGCCAAGCCGTCCGACGCCGGGGACACCGGTTGCCGAACGGGATTTCTTGTGAACAGGGGCTTTCGTCGGAACGCCTTCACGGGTCCTGAAAGCCTGCTTAGCGGAGAGACTAGAAAAATGGCAAAAGTAATCGGTATCGATCTCGGCACCACAAATTCCTGCATCGCCATCATGGATGGCAAGGAGCCGAAGGTGATCGAGAATGCGGAAGGCGCACGCACGACGCCTTCCATCGTCGCCATCTCTGGCGACGGCGAACGTCTGGTCGGCCAGCCGGCCAAGCGCCAGGCGGTCACCAATCCTGAAAATACCATCTTCGCGGTCAAGCGCCTGATCGGCCGCCGCTATGACGATCCGGTGACGGAGAAGGACAAGAAGCTTGTCCCCTACAAGATCGTCAAGGGCGACAATGGCGATGCCTGGGTCGAGGCCGGCGGCAAGAAGCAGTCGCCCTCGCAGATCTCGGCCATGATCCTGCAGAAGATGAAGGAGACGGCGGAAGCCTATCTCGGCGAGAAGGTCGAGAAGGCGGTCATCACCGTTCCGGCCTACTTCAACGACGCCCAGCGCCAGGCGACCAAGGATGCCGGCAAGATCGCCGGCCTCGAAGTGCTGCGCATCATCAACGAGCCGACGGCGGCAGCGCTTGCCTACGGCCTCGACAAGAAGGACGGCAAGACCATTGCCGTTTATGACCTTGGCGGCGGCACGTTCGACATTTCGGTGCTGGAAATCGGCGACGGCGTGTTCGAGGTGAAGTCGACCAATGGCGACACTTTCCTCGGCGGCGAAGATTTCGACATGCGCCTGGTCGAGTACCTGGCGGCCGAGTTCAAGAAGGAACAAGGCATCGATCTGAAGAACGACAAGCTGGCCCTGCAGCGCCTCAAGGAGGCGGCTGAAAAGGCCAAGATCGAGCTGTCTTCGACGACGCAGACCGAAATCAACCTGCCCTTCATCACCGCCGACGCGACGGGGCCGAAGCACCTGACGCTGAAGCTGACGCGCGCCAAGTTCGAAAGCCTGGTCGAGGATCTCGTCCAGCGCACCATCGAGCCCTGCAAGGCGGCGCTCAAGGATGCCGGCCTGAAGGCCGGCGAGATCGACGAAGTGGTCCTGGTCGGCGGCATGACCCGCATGCCCAAGATCCAGGAGATCGTGAAGCAGTTCTTTGGCAAGGAGCCCCACAAGGGCGTCAACCCGGATGAGGTCGTCGCACTCGGCGCCGCCATCCAGGCCGGCGTGCTGCAGGGCGACGTCAAGGACGTGCTGCTGCTCGACGTGACGCCGCTGTCGCTCGGCATCGAGACGCTGGGTGGCGTGTTCACACGGCTGATCGAGCGCAACACGACGATCCCGACCAAGAAGAGCCAGGTGTTCTCGACCGCCGAGGATTCGCAGTCGGCGGTGACCATCCGGGTCTTCCAGGGCGAGCGTGAAATGGCGGCCGACAACAAGGCGCTTGGCCAGTTCGACCTGGTCGGCATTCCGCCGGCGCCGCGCGGCGTGCCGCAGATCGAGGTCACCTTCGACATCGACGCCAACGGCATCGTCAATGTTTCGGCCAAGGACAAGGGCACCGGCAAGGAGCACCAGATCCGCATCCAGGCTTCTGGCGGCCTTTCGGACGCCGACATCGAGAAGATGGTCAAGGACGCCGAGGCCAATGCCGAGACGGACAAGAAGCGTCGCGCCGTGGTCGAGGCCCGTAACCAGGCCGAGGCGCTGGTGCACTCTTCCGAGAAGTCGCTGAAGGAATATGGCGACAAGGTCTCGGAAGCCGAACGCACGGCGATATCGGATGCGATCGCGGCGCTGAAGACCGCGGCCGAGGGCGACGACGCGGCCGACATCGAGGCCAAGAGCCAGGCACTTGCCGAAGCTTCGATGAAGCTTGGCCAGGCCATGTACGAGGCCTCGCAGAAGGAAGCGGCGGAAGCCGACGCCAAGGCGGATGCCGCCAAGGACTCCGACGTGGTCGATGCCGATTTCGAGGAAATCGACGAGGACGACGACAAGAAGAAGTCGGCCTGAGCCGCCCGACGGCAAAATAAAGCGGAAAGCCCGGCGTAAAGCCGGGCTTTTTTGCAACCCTTGCCGAAAAAGTGCGGGGCCTTGCCGAAAAAACGACAGAAAAGCCCGGACAGGCGCACGCCAGCACTGGCATCCGGGCGGCACCAATCCTAAATCGAGACGACGTGCCGGCAAACGACGCAACAATGCATCAAGACGTTGAGCATCCGGACAGCGGGAAAAAATGAAAGCTGATTTCTACGAAACGCTGGGCGTGCAAAAGGGCGCCGACGAGAAGGAGCTCAAGAGCGCTTTCCGCAAGCTCGCCATGCAGTTCCATCCCGACCGCAACCCCGGCGATCATTCCTGCGAGCACAAGTTCAAGGAAATCAACGAAGCCTACGAGACGCTGAAGGACCCGCAGAAGCGCGCGGCCTATGACCGCTTCGGTCACGCCGCCTTCGAGCAGGGCATGAATGGCGGCGCGCAAGGCTTTGGCGCCGGCGGCTTCGCCGACATCTTCGAGGATATTTTCGGCGACATGATGGGCGGGCGTCAGCGCCGCTCGTCGGGTGGCCGCGAGCGCGGCGCCGACCTGCGCTACAACATGGAAATCTCGCTGGAAGAGGCCTTCGCGGGAAAAACCGCGCAGATTCGCGTGCCGGCCTCGATCTCCTGCTCCGAATGCTCCGGCAGCGGCGCCAAGCCCGGCACCCAGCCTGTCACCTGCTCGATGTGCCACGGCCACGGCAAGGTGCGCGCCACGCAAGGCTTTTTCTCGATCGAGCGCACCTGCCCGCAATGCCAGGGCCGCGGCCAGACCATCAAGGATCCATGCCCGAAATGCGCCGGCCAGGGCCGCGTCACCGAGGAGCGCTCGCTGTCGGTCAACATTCCGGCCGGCATCGAGGACGGCACCCGCATCCGCCTGGCCAATGAGGGCGAGGCCGGCCTGCGCGGCGGGCCTTCGGGCGACCTCTACATTTTCCTGGCGGTGAAGCCGCACGAATTCTTCCAGCGCGATGGCGCCGATCTCTACTGCAAGGTGCCGATCTCGATGACGACGGCAGCCCTTGGCGGCTCGTTCGAGGTGACGACGCTGGACGGCAGCCAGACCAAGGTGAAGGTGCCCGAAGGCACCCAGAACGGGCGCCAGTTCCGGCTCAAGGGCAAGGGCATGCCGGTGTTGCGCCAGCCCAATGTCGGCGATCTCTATATCCAGACCGCGGTCGAGACGCCGCAGAACCTTACCCGCCGCCAGCGCGAGTTGCTGGAGGAATTCGAACAGCTCTCCTCGCAGGAGAATTCGCCCCAATCGAGCGGGTTTTTCGCCCGCATGAAGGATTTCTTCGAATCCTTCGGCGAGCGTTGATCGAGCAGGAATGGCGCGTGGTCGGATGAAACGCGCCGAATCCCGAGGCGCGACGAAATCTATCTTATCCACGACATCGGCATGGCCGTGCCTTGCCTTGCGTCAACCAGGTGTTAAGTAGCTTGCGGGGAGCGTTGAGGAGAGCTTGCATGACACGTGGTCACGGACTGCGGAAGGCGCTAGCCGAGAAGTTCGACGACGAACTCAAATTCTTCAAGGGCTGGATCGACAAACCCAAGACGGTCGGCTCGATCGTTCCGACCAGTTCGGTCACCGCGCGCAAGATGGCCTCGATCGTCAATCCCAGGTCCGGCCTGCCGGTGCTCGAGGTCGGCCCCGGAACCGGGGTCATCACTCGCGCCATCCTCGCCCAGGGCGTGCGGCCCGAAAACCTCTACGCGGTCGAATACAACACCGATTTCGTCCGCCACCTGCGTTGCCTCTATCCCGGCGTCAACGTCATCGAGGGCGATGCCTTCAACCTCAACGCCACGCTTGGCGAGCGGAGCGGCATGGTCTTCGATTCCGTCGTGTCCGGCGTGCCGTTGCTCAACTTCCCGGTCGCCCAGCGTATCGCCTATATAGAGAGCCTGCTTGACCGTATCCCGGCTGGCCGGCCTATCGTGCAGCTGACCTATGGCCCGATGTCGCCGATCCCAGCCGGACGTGGCGACTATACGGTCAAGCATTTCGATTTCATCATCCGCAACATCCCGCCGACGCAGCTGTGGATCTATCGCAGGGAAGCGCATTAGTTCCTCTGCGGTGCAGAATTCTGCTCCGCTGCGCTCCGCGGCCAAGGTCACGGCATGGATCCCAGGGTCTCCGCGACGGAACTTCGCTCCTGCTTCGTCCAGGGATGACGAAGTTGGCGTTGATTTGATCGAACCTTGGCTGTACCTGTCCGGGAGCAAGGATGGCTAATGGCAGTGATCCCGAGAATCCTCGTCTTCGCCGGGTCGAACCGGACGGGCGCCTATAGCGGCAGGACCGCCGACGTGGCGCAGAAGGAACTTGCGGTGCAGGGCGCCGAGGTGACCCGCATTTCGCTCGCCGACTATCCCCTGCCGATCCTCGACGAGGACCTTGAGAAGGAAAAGGGCGTTCCGGAAAACGCCGTCAAGCTCGGCCGCCTGATCGCCGCGCATGACGGGCTGCTGATCGCCACGCCGGAATACAATGGCTCGATCCCGCCGCTGCTGAAGAACACGATCGATTGGGTTAGCCGCGTGCGCCGCGATGGCGGCCGGCCGGTCAGGCCGCTTGCCGGCAAGGTGGCCGCCCTCTGCTCCTCCTCCAACGGGCACTTCGCCGGCATCCGCTGCATCAACCATCTGCGCGCCGTGCTGGTGCGCTGCCAGATGGAGGTGGTGACGCCGGAATGCTCGGTGCCCGACGGCGACGACGCCTTCGCGGAAGGCGGCAATTTTCGTGACGAGAGACTGCACAAATCGATGGAGCATCTATGCCGCACGCTGATCGAAACCTCGCGCATGCTGTCCACGCGGATCGAGGCGTGATCTCCGCAACCATGCAGACCCAGCCCATGCAGGCGAAATCCATGCAGGAAAGACTGATCGTCGGTCTCGACGTGCCGACCGTGAGGGAAGCCGAGCAGGCGGTGCGCGAACTCGACGGCGTCGTCTCCTTCTACAAGATCGGCTATCAGCTGGCCTTCGCCGGCGGACTGGACTTCGCCAGGGAACTGGCCAGCGGCGGCACCAGGATCTTCCTCGACATGAAGCTGCTCGACATCGACCACACGGTGGCCAAGGGCGTCGAGAACATCGTCAAGATGGGCATGACCATGCTGACCATCCACGCCTATCCGAAGGCAATGCGCGCGGCGGTGGAGGCGGCACGCGGCAGCGACCTTTGCCTGCTCGCCGTCAGCGTGCTGACCTCGATGGACGAGCAGGACATGATCGATGTCGGCTATGAATATGATCCGCACACGCTGGTGCTCAGGCGTTCGGAACAGGCGCTGCACGCCGGCATGGGCGGCATCGTCTGCTCGGCCGCCGAAGCCGAAGCCGTGCGCCGCATCGTCGGACCCGACATGGCGGTGGTAACGCCCGGCATCCGGCCGGCGGGCAGCGACCATGGCGACCAGAAACGCGTGGTGACGCCGGCGCAGGCGATCCGCAACGGTGCCAGCCACCTTGTCGTGGCTCGGCCGATCGTCGCGGCGGCCAACCGACGCGAGGCGGCCGAAGCCATTCTGGAAGAAATGCGCTCTGCCTGAGGGCCAGTTCCAAACTCCGCCCCGGCGGCGGCGTTTTCCGCGCTTCCGATGCTCCGCCGCTTTGGGTACGCTGCGCTTGTCCCCCTGCGGTGACCCAAGAACCACGAGCCGTCGCGGGGCGATTCTTAAGACCGGTCCTCGCTTGACGGACAGAAACTCGGAGAAAAAGCATGCCCAAGGGATATTGGATCGCCCGCGTCGATGTGCGCGATGCCGAAGGCTACAAGGACTACGTCGCCGCTTCAAAGCTGGCCTTCGACCGGTTCGGCGCCAAATTTCTGGCGCGCGGCGGCGCGCATGAAAAGGCCGAAGGGCCAGGGCGCGGACGCAACGTGATCATCGAATTCGAATCGCTCGCGGTCGCGCATGACTGCTATCACTCACCCGAATACCAGCGCGCTGTCGCCATCCGCCAGAAGGTCGCCGACGGCGAGATCGTGCTGGTCGAAGGCATCTGAGACCCCATTTCGGTAGAGTGGGAGCTGGGAATGATCCCGGCGAAGTCGTGAAGGCGCGCCCCGTGCTTGGCCCAAGGGCGCAGCACCCACTCCGAAGCCCACATCATCCGTAATGTTGTCAGCCAGCCGTGCGGCCTGGCCGACGACCCGCCACAGCCGTTGGCCGGCAACGGGACAACGCTAGCCATCCAGCAATCGAGGTCAGAGCCCGATAGCTTCGTCGAGCAGGGCGAGGCGGGAACGATTGACGATTGACATGCAGGTATTTGCCTGCATATTATGACCCCACAACAGATTGAGACCGATGGACGCCGACAAGGTTTTCAAAGCGCTGGGCGACCCGACACGCAGAAGGCTGCTTGACCTTCTCTGCGAGAAGAACGGGCAGACGCTCGGCCAGCTTTGCGAACATCTGGACATGGCAAGGCAATCCGCCACCCAGCACATCGACCTCCTGGAGGCGGCCAATCTGGTGAGCACGGTCAAGCGCGGCCGCGAGAAGCTGCACTTCATCAACCCGGTGCCGCTGCACGAAGTCTACGAGCGCTGGGTGCGAAAGTTCGAACGGCAGCGGCTCAGCCTGCTGCACGACCTGAAGCAAGAACTCGAAGGAGAGGGCCAATGACCCGAGAGACGACCAGTTTTGTCTACGTGACCTATATCAGCTCGACGCCGCAAAAGGTGTTCGAGGCCATAACCAGGCCAGACATCGCACGGCGCTACTGGGGTCACGAAAACGTCTCCGACTGGAAGGCGGGATCGAAATGGGAACATATCCGCGCCAATGACGAGCGCACCGTCGAACTGGTCGGCAAGGTCGTCGAAATCGAACCGCCGACCCGTCTGGTGATGACCTGGGCGAACGCCTCGCAGGCCGACGACCCGTCCAAATACAGCCGGGTGACGTTCGGCATCGAGGAATACGACACCATGGTGCGGCTGACCGTCACCCATGACGAACTCGAAGCCGGCAGCGGCATGGCGAAAGGCGTCAGCCAGGGCTGGCCGGCCGTGCTGTCCAGCATGAAATCCTTCCTCGAAACCGGCAGCGGCATCGACCTTTTCGCCAAGCCGAAATCGGCCTGACATGCCGGGATATCGTGCGGAACCAGGCCCGCGGAGAACGACAATGACCAAGCGCTATCGAGGCGGCTGCGCGTGCGGCGCGATCCGCTATGAGACCAGCGGCGAGCCGATCTTCCAGAACCATTGCCAATGCCGCGATTGCCAGAGGCGCGCCGGCACTGGCCACGGATCCTATCTGACCTTCGGCCAGCGCGCCGATATGGCGATTACCGGCGACGCGAGCACCTGGCGGGTGGCCGCTGACAGCGGCAACGAAAAGATCCACGCCTTCTGCCCGACCTGCGGAACACCGGTCTATCTGACATATGTCGCCATGCCGGAGCTGATCACGGTTTCCGCGGCCAGCCTCGACGACCCCAGCGATTTCAAGCCGCAGGCCGTCACCTACACGATCCGCAGCCATGGCTGGGATATTCTCGATCCTTCCTTGCAGGCATTCGAGCGAATGCCTGCGGGATAGCCGGTGTACTAAGTCACCGCCGAATGCTCGTCGCTGGCCAGTGCTTCCGCCTGGTGGCGATGCCCGAGCGTTTCGTAGCCGACGACGGTGACGGCCGGCGCCAGCATCAGGATGACGAGGCAGACCGCCATATCGACACCGGCAAGCGCGGCGAGGATGGCAAGCGCCACGACCGCCGCCGTCGCGACCAGCAGCCAGATGTGGAACGGGTCGAAGCGCCTGACGAGATAGGTGTAGAGCACATAGATCGCCGCCAGGAAGACACTGACGGGAATCGCGGTGGCAAGCAGCGTCGCAAGCGGGCCGACATGCGCCTTGTGCTCGATGAAGTAGGCCGCGACATGCAGGCCGGCGCCGGTCGCGACGATGGCGGTGACGATCAGCATCTGGCCATAGCCCCAGACGAAAGCGCGGTTGCGGTGGGCGTGCAATATCGGCGCTGAGGGCAGCATGTAATAGACCCACCACATGCCGAAGGTGAGCCCGGTGCCGGCGATGCAGACCAGGGCCGCGTCCAGGGACCAGCCCTGTTCCTCGACCACGGCCGACAGGCTCGCGAGCGTGCCGACAACCCCTTCCCCCAGCGCGATGATGGCGAACAGGCTGTAACGCTCGGCCATGTGGTGCGCATGCCACGGCGTGCCGCCATCCCTGCGTTCGGCGACCACCGGCCCCGCCAGCTCGATGAGGCCGAGGATGATGGCCAGTATGATGCTGGTGCCGACCGGGAAATCGACGACGATCTGCACCACCCAGCCGATCTGGGCAACCGCGATTGCCTTGGCATAGGTAAGGCAGGCGCGGCGCCGGGCGGGATCCTGTCTCGCGGCGCGCAGCCACTGGAAGATCATGGCCACCCGCATGATCACATAGCCAAGCACCATCACCGAATTGTCGAGATGCTCGCCGTGCTCGATGGAAGCGAACATGCGTGGCAGGCCGACGGCCAGCACCAGCACGCCGATCATCTGCACCATGGTGACGAGGCGGAAAACCCAGTCGTCGGTGTCATAGGCCGAGGAGAACCAGGAGAAATTGACCCAGGCCCAGCAGATGGCGAAGCTGGCGAAAGCAAAGCCGAGCAAGGCCGAGGTGTAATGGCCTTCCGCCAGTGCGTGGGCCAGCTGCGAGGAGGCAAAGCTGAACGCCGTCACGAAGGTCAGATCGAACAGAAGTTCGAGCGGGGTGGCGACACGATGCCCTTCATGCGGATCGCGCCCGGTCATCCGCCTGATGTGATGGTGCAGGGTTTCAGGGACGACAGGCGTGGTGTTCATCGCGCGGCCTTGGCAGGAGTAAGTTGTCAAGCCGACACTAAGGGCAGAGCGGGACGCGTCAAGGCGTGCGGCCCGAGCCGCACGCCGCCAAGTTCGGCGGTTTCGGCAGTGCCGTCTATAGACGCTTCTGGCCGATCAGCCGGCTCGCCGCGGTTTCGGCCATGGCGTCGGCAAGCTCCAGACCCCACTGCTGGCGGCAATAGGCGCGGAAATCGAAGCAGGGCAGGCCGGGGCAGACCTCGAATTCGATCAGATGAACCGTGTCGTCCGCCTCGACGCGCAGGTCGACGGAAAACACGTCGCGCAGGCCAAGCCCGCTGATCAGCCGCCCGGCGATCGCACGAATCCTGGCATCGGCGGCGGGTTGAAGGTCGGCGACGGCAACCAGTTCCGGCTCAGCATAGAGTCCCGCCGCCTTCGCGGCCTCGCCGGTTTCACCGTAGAGCGCCAGACTGTCGGCCATGGTCTGGAAATCGCCGCCCGAATCGACAAAGGCAATGCCGAGCGCTTCGGTGCCGGTTTCCGGCGTCAGCCCGAGGAAGCTGGCGCGCACGTTGCGGCCGGCGACATAGGGCTGGACGACGACGTCGTCACGATAGGCGGCAAAGACGCGCCGGCTAAGCTCCAGCGCGTGACCGAGATCGGCCGCACGCGAATCCGGCCAGATGCCGATCTTGGCGCCGAGCCGGTTTGGCTTGACGAACCAGCCGGCGGCGGAAGCCGGGGGCTCGACCAGCCATTTGCCATTCCGGGCAAGGCCGGCCTGCGGCACCGGCAGGCCGAGCGCGCCGAGCACTGCGCCAGAGCGGAACTTGTCCTGGCAGAGCGCGAACAGCGAATCGTCGGCGCCGACGGTCCTCAATCCCTTGAGCCTGGCCAGCGCGGGAGCGGCGCCGCCACGGAAATAGGCGACGCCGTCGGACAGCGTCCAGATCAGCGTGTTCTCCGCATCCCCGCCGTCAAGCGCCTGGGCGGCATCGTCGAGTGCCACCGGCGTAAAGGTGAGACCGCGTGCCTCGCAGGCGGCGGCAAGGGCACCGAATTCAGGGGCAAGATCCGTCGATTGTGCCAGGTAGGACGAGATTTCGGCGGCGCGCTGCGGTGGGTGGCCGTCGGAGATCAATCGGTCGAAGCAGGCCTTTTCCGGCTCGTAGACAAGGATCAGCTTTGGCTTGTGGCTCGACATCGATGAACGGTTCCTGGAGCATGATGCCGAAAAGCGCGGAGCGGTTTTCGGACGACATAATGCTCTATCTCTTCGATTTGGAGACGGCTTCAGATTTCAGGTCGAATCGACCTGAAATCATCCGGCTCCGGCGGTGCGATCGCCTACCATCGCACGGCGGACGCAAACGGCTTTCGGGAAACCGACGCAGGCCAGACGCCTGCGTGATAGCAGCGCCAGAGCGGTGACCGATCCGTTCAGGCGATCAGCACGCGCGGCTCAAAGCGGCCGTTGACGGGAATATCGATGAGGAAGGTCATGCCTGCCTGCGGGTCGAGCTGGCGCTGTTTGTCATCCTTACCTTTCCAGGCCGAAGTCACCGCCAGCCGGTCGGCTTTGGCGCCGACGAAGGCCGGGCAGGACGCCTGCGTCACCGGCATTGGAATTTCGCGCAACAATGTTCCATCGGGCGAATAGGCCTTGACCGCCTTACCGCCCCACACCGCGTTCCACAGCACGCCGTCGCGGTCGACGACGGAGCCGTCGACGTAGCCCTTCGAAGAGCGATGATCCACGAACACTTTCGACTCGCCAACCGGCAGACCAGTCGACGGATCGCAGGCGATGCGCATCAAAAGGCCGGTCGCGGTGTCGGTGTAATAGGCGATCGTTCCGTTCTCGGAAAAACAGATCGAGTTCGACACGGTAATGTCGGAAAACAGTTTGCGCAGCTCACCCTTGAAAAACCAGTAGATCGAGCCCGCGCCCTTGCGCTCGTCCTTGGCCATGGTGCCGACCCAGAAGGCACCGCAGGGATGGACGCGGGAATCATTGGAGCGGGTGACCGGATTGTCGGCTTCGATCGGCGTGTGCAGAGCCATCTTGCCGGTCGCGACGTCGCGGACAAAAAGCCCCGTCTCGGTGGCGACCAGCTGCCGCTTGTCGTCGATGATGGCGATGGCGCTCGCCATCTGGCCGAGATCATGGACCTTGGTCGCGCCGCCCGACAGCTGCTTCTCCAGAAGCTGGCCGTTGACGATGTCGAACCAGAACAGCGCGTCGGTGGCGGGATCGTAGCTCGGTCCTTCGCCGAGCTGGCAGACATGGTCGGAAAAAACGGAAACGATCGCTTCAATCATCATGCGTCTCCGAACACCGCATCCCAGGCCGCGACGGCGGCGTGCGCACGCACCGCCACATCGTCGACGCTCATGCCGGGCTTGAACAGGCTGGAGCCGAGGCCGAAGACCGTGACCCCGACGGCCTTGTAGCCGGCAAAATCCTTCTCCGAAACGCCGCCGACCGCGCCGACCAGGGTCTGTGCCGGCAGCACCGCCCGGATCGCCGAAATGCCGCTTGCCCCGAGCACGCTCGCCGGAAAGAATTTCAGGGCCGAAGCGCCGAGCCGGATCGCCTGGAAAGCCTCGGTGGGCGTGAACACGCCGGGCATCGTCACCATGCCATAGTGCGTGGCACGCGCCATCACCTCGGCATCGATGTTGGGACTGACCAGGAGCCGCCCGCCGGCCTTGTGCAGGCCGTCGACATCGGCCGCCGTCAGAACCGTGCCGGCGCCGACCAGGGCCGACTTCGGCAGCACTTGGACAATCCTGGCGATCGACGAGAATGGCTGGGGCGAGTTGAGCGGCACTTCAATCGCCTCGATGCCGGCGTCGAACAGCGCCTGCCCCATGGCAATCGCCTCAGTCGGCTTCAGGCCGCGCAGGATGGCGACCAGCCCGCGCTTGAGCTTCGGAAAGGCTGCGGTCTCGGTCATGCCAAGGCTCCGGTTCTGGCAATCATGCCGTTCTCGCGCGCGGCCTCGACAAGGCCGGCACGCACAGCTTCATCCGCATCGACCGTGCGGAAGGCAAGTCCTGCAAGGTCAAGCGCGGCCGAATAGAGCGATGCGAGCGCGCCGGACGCGATCAGCACGACCGGCGCGTCGCCGGCGCCGTAGCGGCGCTTCGCCGAGGCGATCTCGCCGCCGATCAAAAGCCCGGACAGGCAGGCCGACGCATCCTGCGACCGCAGGTCCTGCAGGAGCCCGGCGGCACGGATGGCGAACAGCTTGGAGGTGACGTCGCCGCCCTCGCCAAGCGCGCGTTCGCACCATTGCCGGAAGAATGGGTTGTCCACGGCCACCGGAGCCGCATGCTCGCCCAGCGAATGCTTGAGGATCGAATGCTCCGCCAGTACCGAGAACAATTCGCCCGTCGGCCAGGTGCCGAAGCCGGCGACCGCGCCCTCCTCGACCACGACCCATTTCGAGTGCGTGCCCGGCATGCAGGCGAGATGCCGCCCCTTTGCCGGCAAACCAGCCCCGGCAAGCTGCGTTTCCTCGCCGCGCATGACATCCGGCGCGTCGGCCAGACGCTGGGCAAGGCCCGGCACGATGCGGATGTCGCGGCGCCCGTCCTCGACGCGGGCCGCACCGCGCAGGATGGCGCCGATCGGCGCCGGCACGGGCACATAGGGCGCCTCGATCCAGCCTTGGCGGGAACCAGCCATGCCGCAGATGATGACGGGCAATTTTTCCGGTGCCCCCATGGCGCGAAGGTGAGCCTCGAGGACGTTGGAGAACCCCTTTTCGCGCGCCGTGATCAGGCCGTCATCGCCGCGACGCTCCGCGAGCACCTTGCCGCTGCCGTCGATGAGCCATGCCCGAAGCCGGGTCGTGCCCCAGTCGAGCGCCGCGACCGCGGGAGCGTTGCTGGGTGGGCTCACAGGAAGCCTCCATCGACGATCAGCATTTGCGCCGTCAGCATGCGCGACGCGTCCGAGGCCAGGAACAGCACCGTGCCGACCATGTCGTCCGGACGCATGACGTCCTTGATGCATTGCTTGGCGACATGGGCGGCAAGCGCCCCTTCGGTCACCCAGCGTTCCTGCTGCCGTTCGGTGATCACCCAGCCGGGCGCGACGGCGTTGACCCGGATGCGGTCGGGTCCGAGCTTGCCGGCCAGGCCCTTTGTCAAACCGAGGATGCCCGCCTTGGCGGCGGTGTAGGCCGGCATGTCGGGGTGGTTGATGAGGTAGGATGTCGAGGTGAAATTGATGATCGAGCCGCCGCCGGCCCGCTTCATGCCCGGCGCCACCGCCTGCGCGGTGAAGAAATGCGGCCGCAGATTAATCGCCTGGTTGTTGTCCCAGAACTCCACCGTCACGTCCTCGATGGCATGGCGCTCGTCCCACGCGGCATTGTTGATGAGCACCGTGACATCGCCATGCGCCTCGGCCGCCCTGGCCGCCGAGGCCCGCAGCGCCTCGATGTCGCGCAGATCGGTCTTGAGGTAGAGCGGCCGCCGGCCGAACTCCTTCTCGATGCGGTCGGCAAGCAGCGTGCTCGGGCCGTCGGCGATGTCGATGAAGGCGACGTTGGCGCCCTGGCGCACAAACCCCTCGGTCAGGGCCGCGCCGATCCCGGACCCGCCGCCGGTGATCAGCACCGAGGCTCCCTTGAGGTCGGCAAAATCCGCCGATGGCATCATGTCTTTTCTCTCCTCGCACATGACCCCGAAAATCGGATCGATTTTCGGAAAGGCTCATGTGCAAACCAAAACTGCTGCAGCGTCCTTTACGCGTGCTGAAGGACGCGTGGCGCTGCAGCCCAACCGGCGCGCATCCTAGCCACGCAAGTCGCGCGGGCAAGGGCGAAAAGCTGGATTTGCGCGCTTATGTCAGACAAAACGACATGCGCCGCATGTCGCGATGGCCGGCAGAACAGGGATCCCGGTCAGATCGCCTTGGCGCGCAAGGCACCACGGAAGGAATCGCGGAGATAGCCGAGCGTGGCGTCGGCATCGACCGGCCGGCCGAACAGATAGCCCTGCCCGCCGGCGCAGCCGAACTGGACCAGGCGGTCGGCCTGCGCTTCTTCTTCGATGCCTTCGGCGACCACATCCATGCCCAGCCCCTCGCACATGGCCAGAATGGCGCGGATGATGTGTTCGGACGGGCGGTCATCGAGAATGGAGGAGACGAAGGCGCGGTCGATCTTGAGCTTGTCGAAATGGAATTCGCGCAGGCGCCCAAGCGAGGACTGGCCGGTGCCGAAATCGTCGAGCGAGACGCGGATGCCGACGCGGCGCAGATCGTCGACGATCTGTGCCGCCGAGGCCGGATCGTTCATCAGGCCGGTCTCGGTGATCTCGATCTCCAGCCGGCGCGGGTCGAAACCGGTGCGGTCGAGGATCGCCAGTATGTGCAGGCCGGTGTTCTGGTCGACGAGCTGCGAGGGCGAAAGGTTGAAGGACAGGAACAGGTCATTCGGCCAGCTCCTGGCCGCCTCGGTCGCCTTGCGCAGCACCAGCTGCGACAACGGGCCGATGATGCCGCGTTCCTCGGCGATGGGAATGAAGACCGTCGGCGGCACCGCGCCGAGGTCGCGATCGGTCCAGCGCGCCAGCGTCTCGAAGCCGATCGTGCGACGCGTGGTGAGATCGACGATCGGCTGGAAATGCGGCTCAACCTCGCCGGCCGAGACGGCACGGCGAAGCGCCTGCTCGATACGGGTGACGCGCTTGGCCGCCTCTTCCATCTCGCGCGTGTAGACGACGACCCGGCCACGGCCAGAGCGCTTGGCGTGGTAGAGCGCCGTTTCGGCCTTGTTGATGAGGATCTCGGTGGTCTCGTCGCCGGAATAGAACAGCGAGCAGCCGACCGAGGCCGACAGTCTGGCCGTGCGTTCGCCGACATCGTAGGGCGCCGACAGGATCTCTATCAGCATGCGGGATTTTTCCGCCGCCGCCTCCTCCGAGAACACCAGCGGATAGAGGAAGGCGAATTCGTCGGCGCCGATGCGGCAGACCGTCGAGTGGCCGTCCATCGAGGCGCGCAGCCGCATGGCGACCTGGATCAGGATGTCGTCGCCGGCCTTGTGGCCGAACAGGTCGTTGATCGGCTTGAAGCC
Organism: Mesorhizobium loti; assembly: GCF_013170705.1. Classification (NCBI taxonomy): domain Bacteria; kingdom Pseudomonadati; phylum Pseudomonadota; class Alphaproteobacteria; order Hyphomicrobiales; family Phyllobacteriaceae; genus Mesorhizobium; species Mesorhizobium loti. Next base: position 853,368 of record NZ_CP033334.1, read on the forward strand.
GTCAAGGTCGAGAATGCCGACGGTGAACGGCGCGGGATCGTCGGCGCGGTCGCTGATCAGGCGATCGACCTTGTCGAAGAAGCGGCGATGATTGCCAAGCCCGGTCAACGGATCGGTGAAGGCCAGATCCGTGCTCTCCCTGTTTGCCTGACCGGTGCCAAACGGAGTTTGCATCGGTGTCCCTGTTTTTGACGTCGGAATTTATTTCCGAGACTGGCAGCAAACCCTTTAGGAAACGTATCCTGAAAACCAATTTTTCGCAGCCGGCGCATGATCCCGGAAAATGGATGCGGGTTCACCGGCCATCTTGCCCAGACAGACAGCCGGATGCCTTCGGGAGGCCGACCGCAGAGAGCATCAGGCCTTTGTTTTCACGCGGATTTTCAGCCGCTTGACTTGACGCGGTAGAGTTCAAGTGGCGTGCCACGGGTTCCCGCCGCCGGCTCCAGCCAGTCCGGTACGTTGCCGCGCATCAGCCCGGCCAGGAAACCGTCCGGCGCCTTGGCCGCGAACAGCCGGCTTTCCGTGTTGCCGCGGCAGAGCGCGACAAGGCCGACATGGTGGCTTTCGACGATGGCTTTCGCGTCGGCGGCCGAGCCCAGCAAGGCATCGAACACGAGCAGGTTTCCCGCGACGTTGCGATGGTAGGGACCGGCGAAAACGCGGTGACCGGTGAAGGCGAGGATCGGCGAGCCAAGATTGGAGATGGCAAGGACCGTGGTGGGCGTCATCGCGCCGAGTGCCGCGAACGAGGCCTTGCTGTTGCAGGGCGCATCGATGCTGGCGTCGCTGGCAGGCGCACCGGTCTCGAAGGCGCGCGATGCGGCTTGAGCGGCGCCCGACCAGATCGCATTGACCGAGATCAACCAGGCGGCGGCCATCCTGAGCATCGAGCCGCCGGACGGGCTGATCTCGGCCTGCTGCCGCCATTTGGCGATCCAGGCCGAAAGCGGGATCACCGCGAAGGCAATGGAGAAGGTCGAGCCGCGGACTTCCCAGGCGCTGACCAGGACCGCAACGATCAGCAGCGCGCCGACGAGGCTGTCCTGCCGCCGCCAGCCGCCATGGCCGAGGCGAAGCGCCATCAGCACAATCGCCACCAGGGGCGTGGCAAAACGCGCCACCACCCTGGCCGGGTCGTCGGAGACAAGCTGGACGATCGACTGCGCCTCCTCGATATGGCCGAGCCACATCTGCTGCAGGCGCGGGTCGAGATGGGCATAGGGCGCCGCCAGGCATTGCGGGAACAGGAGCACCACGACCAGAGCGAGCGTGAGGGCAAGCAGACCGAGCGAGGTCAGGCGGCGGGCAGCCGTTGCATTGGCGGCCCTCAAGGAGGCAATCGCTGCCAAACCGGCTCCGGCAAGCCCGGTGACCGCGAATTGCACGACCGAGAATGTGTCGCACTGGGCCTGGCTCCAGGATGAAGCCGGGACGGTGGCGACGAAGACAAGGGCCGAGACGCCGGCGACGCCGAGGCCGAAATCCCCGGCGATCAGCCTTTCGGCATCACCCGCGGCGAGAAACAGCAGCGCGACGACGGCGCCGAGGGCTCCGGCATAGGGAGCGCTTTCCATGCCGATGGCCAAGGTCAATGTCGCGCAGATGCCCGCGACAAAGGCTGCCGGTCGGCGCGTGGGTGCCTCAAGCAGCAGGGCAAGGCTCGCCAGGGTCAGCACCAGCTGGACATTGTGATGATCGAGCGCGCCGGGAGAAAAAATACCGACGTAGTACAGGGCCGCGCCACCTACGACGGCGGCGGGCAGCACGGCGTGTGCCCCGGCGAAAGCGCGCGCCGCGCGGATGATGAAGAACATCGCGAGAAAGAATTGCAGGAAAGGCCAGACTATCTGCACGATCTGTTCGGCCAGGGCGGTGCTGCCGGTCAGGGCCGAAACAGCGAGGATCGCAAGCGCCAGCGGTGCGTCGAGCAGCCGCGACCAATGCATGACGAAGCCGCCTTCCAGCCCCATCCTGTACTGGTGCAGGTCGAACCAGCCCTGGCCGGCCAGCAGATCGCGGACTTCGACCAGTTGCAGCAGGCTGTCATTGTCACCCGCCGGATTGGCCAGCTGCGGGAACCCGGCACACGCATTGAGGCCCAGCAGCAGCAAGGCGGCGAGCAGCGCGAACGCGATATCGGACTTCCCCGCGGAAGTTCCCCTTGCTGTGCCCATCCCGATCGCCCTTGGCGGGAATGCCGGACCTTTCCAGGCCAATCGACACTCATGAAGTCGGTCTTAAACCTAGCCTTAACGGCTTCAATAAATAGTAAAACCGCCTGGATGAGGCCGGTTTCCGGCGCGCGGCCGTGTGGTCGACAAGGCATTCGGAGACGAAAATGCCGCAAGACCACGAACCTTTCATCGCCGTGCTCCTGCCTTGCTACAATGAGGAGCCGACCATCGCCGAGGTGGTGCGGCGGTTCCGCGAAACGCTGCCGGCCGCCACCGTCTATGTCTATGACAACAATTCGAAGGACCTGACTGCCCTGCGCGCCCGAGCGGCCGGTGCCATCGTCGTGCGCGAGCCGCGCCAGGGCAAGGGCAATGTGGTGCGCCGCATGTTCGCCGACATCGATGCCGATATCTATCTGATGGCCGACGGCGACGGCACCTATGCGCCCGAGGACGCGCCACAGCTGATCAACACGCTGCTGACCGAACGTTCCGACATGGTGGTGGGCACAAGGCGCGGCGTCGCCGACGACGCCGGACGGGCCGGCCATGCTTTCGGCAACCGCGCCTTCAACGCGCTCTACAAATGGCTGTTCGGCAGCGATTTCACCGACATCTTCTCCGGCTACCGTGTCTTCACCAGGCGCTTCGTCAAGAGCTTTCCAGCCGTCTCCGGCGGCTTCGAGATCGAGACCGAAATGTCGGTGCACGCCTCGCAGCTCAAATTGCCGGTCAGCGAAATCGCGCTCGACTACGGCCGCCGGCCGGTCGGGTCGTCGTCGAAACTGTCGACCTTTGGCGACGGCGCCAGGATCCTGTGGATGTTCGCCATGCTGATGAAGGAGACGCAGCCGCTGCGCTTCTTCGGCGCCTTTTCGCTGTTCTTCCTGGCCTCGAGCCTGTTGCTGATGGCGCCGGTGCTGGTCGAGTTCGCCGAAACCGGCCTTGTCCCGCGCATACCGACCTGGGTGCTGTCGGTCGGTTTGCTGCTCCTGTCGATGCTTGCGGCGGTGACCGGGCTGATCCTTGATTCGGTGTCGCGCGGGCGGGCCGAACAGAAGCGCATCTTCTATCTTTCCATGCCTTCGGGCCGTGCCGAGCGTCGCACCGGCGCGATCGCGCCCGCTGCGGCAAAGGTCGCGCCGGGCAAGACACCCCGGGCAGCCTGAGGCGGTGAGCCGCCTCGTCCGCTTCGTTTTTGCCGGCGGAATCGGTTTCGCCGCCGACGCGGCGACACTCTGGCTGCTGCTCACCTTCACGCCGCTCGGGCCCTTCACCGCCCGCGTGCTGTCGATAGGCTTTGCGCTCTGCGTCACCTGGCGGATCAACCGGCACCTGACCTTCGCGCCCTCGCGGCGCGGCATGGCGCGAGAAGCCGCACGCTATGGCGGCGTCGGCATCGCCACCAGCATCGTCAACTACCTCGTCTATTCCGCGATCCTGTTCGCGCTGCCGGCAGCGCCGCCGCTTGCCGCCCTCGCCACCGCCTCGCTGGCCGCCATGGCGCTGTCCTTCCTCGGCTATTCCAGGCTGGTCTTCGACCGTTGATGCATGTCGCCCGAAAGTGGCTCCCGTTTGGGACAACGACATGCATGAAACCAGGAGCTAAAGCACGCCGCAAGGATGCGCTTTAGATCGCTGGCCCGATTGGCAGAAGGCGCCGCGACCCTTATATCGCTCTCGACTTAAAGTGTTGGAGCGTACTTGTGCATCCAGGGGGAGCACGCCGCTCCAATCGCGCTGGGGACCTGCCATGAAGTTGAAAATCGCCGTCCAGATGGACCATATCTCCGCCGTGTCTATCGCCGGCGACACGTCTTTCGCACTGTCACTGGAAGCGCAGCGGCGCGGCCACCAATTGTTCCACTATACGCCCGACCGGCTGTCGCTGCGCGACGGCAAGGTGTTTGCCCGCATCGAGGAGATGCAGGTGCGCGACGAGAAGGGCAATCACTACGCGCTGGGCGAAAAGGTGCGCACCGATCTCTCCGAAATGGACGTCATCCTGCTGCGCCAGGATCCGCCCTTCGACATGAACTACATCACGACCACGCATATCCTCGAGCGCATCCACCCGAAGACGCTGGTCGTCAACGACCCGGCCTGGGTGCGCAACAGCCCGGAAAAGATCTTCGTCACCGAGTTTGCCGACCTGATGCCGGACACGCTGATCACCAAGGATCCGCTGGAGGTCGCCGCCTTCCGCAAGGAGTTCGGCGACATCATCGTCAAGCCGCTCTACGGCAATGGCGGCGCCGGCATCTTCCATCTGCTGGAGGCCGACCGCAACCTCGCCTCGCTGCTCGAGATGTTCGGCCAGCTGTTCCGCGAGCCTTATATCGTGCAGCGCTACCTGAAGGAGGTGCGCAAGGGCGACAAGCGCATCATACTGATAGACGGCGAGCCTGTCGGTGCCATCAACCGGGTTCCGGCCGAGCACGATTCCCGCTCCAACATGCATGTCGGCGGACGCGCCGAGAAAACCGAACTGACGGAACGCGAGCGCGAGATATGCGCCCGCATCGGGCCGTCGCTCCGGGAACGCGGCTTCATCCTGGTCGGCATCGACGTCATCGGCGACTACATGACCGAGATCAACGTGACGTCGCCGACCGGCGTGCGCGAGGTGCGGCGTTTCGGCGGCGCGGACATTGCCAGCCTGTTCTGGGATGCGCTCGAGGACAAGCGGAAGTAAGCGTTTTCACTTTGTCTTAACCATGTTCTGCTTTTGCAACCGAGCGCAATTCGGTTGCAACCCCAGCGATTGCCTGTTCCCGTAATGTTCTTGATTTGACCGGAAAACTGTGATTGTCTCGCCAAGGGCCATTCCTGGCCTGATCGCAGGGGCTGGGCCAGCCCGCATCCGGGGTGGGAAAATGGTGGCGCGGGTTCGCACGGTCGCTTTCCAGGGCATCGAGGCCGTGCCGGTCGACGTGCAGGTGATGATCGCGCCCGGCAAGGTCGGCATGCAGATCGTCGGCCTGCCCGACAAGGCGGTGGCCGAAAGCCGCGAGCGGGTGCAGGCCGCGCTTCATGCGTCGGGCCTGTCGATGCCTTCGAAGAAGGTGACGGTCAACCTGGCGCCCGCCGACCTGCCCAAGGAAGGCAGCCACTATGATCTGCCGATCGCGCTTGGCCTGATGGCAGCCCTTGGCGCCATTCCGGGCGACATGCTGGCCGGCTATGTCGTGCTCGGCGAACTCTCGCTCGACGGCACGATTGCCGCCGTCGCCGGTGCCTTGCCGGCGGCGATCGGCGCCAATGCCGAAGGCAAGGGCCTGATCTGCCCGTTCGCCTGCGGGCCGGAAGCGGCGTGGGCCGGCAAGGACTTCGACATTTTGGCGCCGCGCAGCCTGATCGCCATCGCCAACCATTTCCGTGGCACGCAGGTGCTGTCGCGCCCCGAGGCCGGCATCCACGCCCCGGCGCGCGACCTGCCCGACCTCGCCGACATCAAGGGCCAGGAGACAGCCAAGCGGGCGCTGGAAGTGGCGGCCGCTGGCGGCCACAATCTCCTCATGCTGTGCACGAAAGACCCTCGCCTGCTGGCGTGGTTCGAGCGTCAGTGGCTGCCAATGGGCGGCTGCCGCAGGCACTAAGTCAATAAAAAACACCCATGGGACATTTTTCTGTTGACAGATAACGTCCCATGGGCGTACTTCCAGGCGTCCCTTGGGGGCATGATGTTCCGTGGTGGGTCACATGTCGCCCGAGCAACCTGAAAGAGCGAACAATGTATCCGAAAGATGGCGACATGCCCACTCCTCTCACCCCTGAATCACTCGATTCCCTCATAGACGCCGGTGATGTGAACGAAACACCGTTCAACGTTTTCATCGGCCACAACCTTGGTCACCGCGTGTTCTCAATGGCGGTTCCGTTCCGCAAGTTCTACGAAATCTCGGACGTAGCCAACGATCGGGAATCTGGACCGGTCGCCCAGCGACCCCTCGACAGCAACCATGCCAAGAAGCTGGCGGTATACATGGTCAAGGGCCTGGTGTCGGCCGCAAAGATGAGGCGGGCGATCCAGGGCAAGGAGAGCCTGCCAGAGTTCGATGAGATTTTGCGATTGTTGGGCGACCAGCCCTACTTCTCGCTTCAGCCTTTGGTCTGCAACATCCGCAACGTGTCACCCGGCGCTACCGGCCCCAACGGGATCAGGGGCTTCAGATTGGAAACGAAATCGGGAGAAACCGCCGGGTTCAAGGTCTTTCTGTCGGAGCGCCACATTCTCTGGGTGGTCGATGGGCAGCACCGCCGTCACGGTGCAGATATGGCCCTGTCCTTCCTTGAGACGGTTCGTCAGACCGGTCGCTACCCCGGCAAAGGGGCCGTTCTCTTCATCGACAAGGGGCGGCAGGTAACCGAGGGCGAAATGGTGGTGTGGAACGAGGCTTGGGAAGCCGCCCGTTCTTACGCGACATTGACTGTTGAGGTTCATCTTGGGCTGACCGTCGAGCAAGAACGACAGCTGTTCCACGACCTCAACCGGCTGGGAAAGAAGGTCGATCCTTCTCTGGCGTTGCAGTTTGACAGCTCAAATCCGATCACCCACTTCATCAAGCGATCGCTTGTGGGCGACTTGGGTATTCATGTCTCTGACGCTGAAGCAAAGGACTGGTCGGAGGACACGGGAGCCCTGGTTCTGAAGGATGTTGTGGCTGTCAACGCGATCGCATTCCTGAACAAGGGGAACATCGCCGGGGCAACCCCGGCTGTGGTCGAACCGCGCGAACCGGCGATCCTTGACCTCTGGAGTCGGATTGTCGAAATCCCAGACCTTGGCTCAGAGCGGGCAAAAGAGAAGACCGTTGCGGCCCAGCCGGTCGTTCTCAAGGCCCTCGCCAAGATCGCCTACGATCTCAACTTCAGCAACCGGAAGCCGGTAGACGCTGACGCCCTCTGGACGCGCTTCCTTGAGGCGCTGCCAGAAGTCGACTTCTCGCACCAGAACCCGATGTGGCGGTACTACACCATGACCGACGAGGAGAGGGAGGAGGCAGGGCTGGCTGGTTTGGCTGAGTTTCTGCCTGATGATACGGGCATCATTGCCAATCGCGACATTGGCGGCTTCCAGGGCGGTCTGATGCGCTTCGGAGCCAAGCACAACGACATCTTCCCGATCCTCTCGGACATGATCCGGTGGAAGGCGGGCTTGCCGACCCGTCGCGATGGGCAGCGCGCCGGCGGCCCCTTGGCTGGCTTCGTGCTGGAGATCCCCGAAAGTATGGCACACTTCAAGAACTGACTGTCTCTCTGAGAGACGTCGATAGGCGAGGGGGGCGTTGTCCCCTTCGCGCTTCATCAAATCAAGTCGACAGGAAGGTGCGCAAGCGCTCCGCAAGTTCCGCCTGCCCGCGACGCGACACCTCGCATTCCCACACCACCAGTACCTTCCAGCCATCAGCCTCGAGTTTGCCTACATTGACCCGATCGCGCTCGGCGTTTGCGTTTAGTTTCGGCTGCCAGAAATCAAGCCGCGACCTCGGCAAACGTGCCAGCTTACAGGAAGGGTCAGAGTGTCGGTGCCAGAAGCAACCGTGAACAAAGATGACCTTGCGCCTACCAGGAAACGTCAGATCGGGCGTACCTGCGAGATCGCGTCGATGAAGCCGAAATCGAAAGCCAAGCGCGTGAACCAGCTTGCGTACGGCCAGCTCGGGCTTCGAGTTCTTGGATCGAACCAGCCCCATCTGCCGGCTTCGATCGGGGTCCACGTTAGTCAGGCGTGTCATTCTGCTTGGGCTCGGCATCGTCGTCCTGGACGGGCTCCGCAGCGATAAGGGGGTCCTGCGCAAATGCCTCCAAGAACAGCTCTATGATGTGGTCCCGGTCCTTGAACACGGGGTGGCTGATGAAGTGCTGTTCTATCTCGCCAATGATCTGGGCCTTTGGCTTCGAGTCTTTGCGCTTCTGATCCATCGTCCACGACCGCCCCGGATGAAGAACATCCCACGGAGGCCGGGTGTTGCTGCGCGTGTCCACGTCGTCGCCATGCATACTGATCCCCCAACAGATGCCCGTGTCGGAGTTCCAGATAGGCAGGAACAAACTGATCAAGTGGGCTTCGGCGAAGAGCTGAGCATTCGTGGCCGTAACCAGCCGCCGGCACTCGAAGTCCTCGATTCTGATGCTGTCAGGCAGACCGTTAGCCTCCGCGTAAGTCTGTACCGTCTTGATCATCCTGCGGTGGTCCTTGAGCCTCCCGAAGAGCCGATCGCCCTGCTCTCGTGGGGTCTTGGCCGACGTGGAGTTCGGGTCCGCCTTTCCAACGTAGATCGGGGTTTCGGTTTGCCGAATAAGCCGGTACGCAGGATGGTCTCCGTTGTAGTAGATGGCGTACACGCCAGCGCCATAGGAACGCGGGACAAGGTCCAAGGGAACGCGCGGTTGGGCCAACAGTGCAGCTGCCACGAGGCGCCCGGCTGAGTCGGGGTCTGCTGGATCAAACCAACTCGATGGCTCTCTGACTGGGTCGAGGGACGCTGCCGTGCGATTGAGGTCTTCACTCAGGGACGTGAGCAACTCGCGTGTACGTTTGGAGCTGTGCTTGCTGAAGGTCGCAGCGAGGCTTTCTATTTCCCTAATGGCCTCGCGAATCTCCTCGACGATGACAAACTGCCTTGGCTTCTTCGCGGCCTTCTTGCCCATCACGCTGCCTTCAGGCGTGGCGCGCGTTTCCTTGCACCTCGCACAGCCTCAAACATCTCCCGCCCCACGGCTTCGGCGAGCGGAACTGGAACCGCGTTGCCACATTGCCTCATGTTCTCGGACCATGTGCCGACGAACTCGTAGTCATCGGGCAGACCTTGTAGACGCGCGGCCTCACGGACGCTGAAGTACCGCACACTGCCGTCACTTAGAGCCACCATGTTCTCGCCGCCTGGAACTCCGTGGACGCCCGCCTTGAGTGCCTTTGCAGGTCGGTCAAGAACACTGCCGGTGTGACCGGGGTAAGCCCGCGCGCCCGCTTGTAGAACATGATTTGGGATGGTCGGACGCAGAGAGGGTTCATTCAAGCCTTGAATTGCATCCCTCACAGTCCTCCAAGGAAGGCCGGCGGGTGGCATCTTTGCCTCCAAAAGGCGCCTTGCAGCCCCTGCATCCGCTCTGCTCACTCCGGCCTTCGGCGCGCTCATGTTGTGGCGCGACCAATACTCCCCGGTGACCCATTGGTCCCAGAGTAGGCGCTCGCGGGAGTGTGTCGGCATCAGTGCAGGCAGCGGTGCCCTCACGTCCGCCCGAAGACCCAACACGATCACTCGATGTCGGTTTTGAGCCGCGCCATAGTCTGCGGCATTGACCCGATGGACCGCAACCCGGTAGGCGGCCTCCTCGGTGGTCACCGCCTGCAGTCTCGCCAAATGGGCGTGGCGATCTTCGTTGGGCCGGCGCTCGATGTCGGGGCAGGACAGAGAGAGCATCACCCATCGAAGGTAGTCCGCAAACGCTTCGCGGGCCAACCCTCGGACGTTCTCGAACAGGAACCCCGCCGGCCTTGCCTCACGCACGACGAGAACCGCCTCAGGCCACATGTCGCGCTCATCCTCGTGGCCTCGGTGCCGTCCTCCGATTGAGAACGGCTGACATGGCGGACCACCTGCCACCATGTCGATGCCTTGGTACGACGACCAATCAACCGTCCGAACGTCCTCTTCGTGGATAGGCCAGCCACTGACGTGGGCGATCTCACGGGAACGGTTGTGGAGAATGTTCACGACAGAATGGCGGTCCCACTCTGACATGCGCTGCGGTTTGAACCCCGCCATCGACAGCCCGAGGGCAAGACCCCCGCACCCCGTGAACAGTTCCACGCAGTTCATCATCCCGACCCCTAAGGCTTTTGCGCGGTCGACCACCGCCAGCACGCGACGCAGAACACCACGTGAACATAGTTACCGATTGGTTCAACAAATGTGAATCCCTCGGCCGGATGTTTCTTGGGGACCACGTTCGGGCGAGGCCACTCACGCCGCGAAACTGGAGGTTCCGAGGTTCTCACGCGCAATCGGCCCCGCAACCCCTTGGTACGCAAGGCTTTGAGTCGGGTTCTATGGAGCCTGATGTCACAAGACTTGAACAAGATGCGGTCAAAGTGGGGAAATCCCCATTAGAAGTCCGTTGTGCTTTCTTTGGGCAGTCGCTTTGAGATTTCTCGCTGCAAAGAAGACAGCTCGTTAGCGATGGCGCTGAGCGCCGGCTCACCCATGACCATGCGTGCGCTGTTCTTGGCCTGCTGAAGGAGTGCGATTACCTCTTGCCGATGGTGTGCGTCGGGGTCCCATAGGTAGTCCGAGGCCTCGTCCACAAACCCGACGTCATCCTCTTCCCCTCGGCTCTTCATTAGCTGGGCGTAGGTTCGCGGGGCGTCAGCCTTCAGCCACCTGAGGATCGTCTTGTGGTCGATACCGCCGAGGTCGAGCGCCATCTGGCGGGCCGACTTGATTTTGCCGTTAGCGCGACCCCCTTTGGGTCCCGGATGCCTGTGCTGAAGAGCCTTGAGATAGTTCCGAAATGCCCCTCGCTTCTCCTTCACCGTCAGCTTCTCTCCGTGGAGCAGATTGGCCTGAGATGCTTGCCACAGCAGGTCCTCCCGGCTGCTCACCTGGACGAGTTCAGCCTCTATCAGGCGCTTGCCGAGGTGGTAAGCAGCGGTGGCGCGATGCCAACCGTCGATGATTGTGTAGACCTTGCGGGCACCCTTGGCCTGCGTCTCGGCTACCTTAATCGGTGGAAACCCGACGACCACATCGCCGTCAGGGGCATACTCCCGCATCGCTTGCTTGTACGCGCGGACGACCTTGACCTTGGTCTTCTCGCGAATCTGGGTGTTCGTGTCGAACAAGAGGTCGGCAATAGGTATGTGCTTTGTGGTCAAGTCAGGTCTCCGCATTGCTGGGCAGATCGGGTCGTCGGTGCTGAACCAGCAACTCCGTTGCTTCCTCCAGAGCCTCGCCAATGTGCCTCAGGACCCGTCCACGGGACCTCGGGTAGACGTGCAGTTCCTTCACGTTTGCCCCTTCGCCCCACCTCTTGTGCGTCCCTGAGGCCATCTTGTGGATCAGCTTTGCCGCCTGCACCCGCTTGAACTCGGTCTTGCGCTCGGCCTGTGGATCGTCGCGAATGATCATCTCGATTGCGAGCCAAGCCGCCACCATCCGACGAGGGTCCACTGCGGCCCTTCTGAGCCTCGCCCAGGCGGCCTTGGCGCGATCCTGAGGAGACAGCCCGCGAAGCCTGAACGCCTCCACATGCGGCCCTGAGGTCTGCAGTAAGGTGGCCACGCGGTCGACCGCATTGCGGACATAGGCGTCATCCTCATGTGCCTCCAGCCACGCCATCGCGGCGGCCCGGTATGGTGCCATCTCTCGCGCCCCGTAGGATGGACGGTACGGGCTCCCATGGCGCGAGTAGTGATCTGCGTGCGGTCGACAGAACCGGGTGTCCAGCCCATCCTCTGTGCCTGCGCGGGCTGGGTTGCTGCATCCCACCACACGGCATCGGCTGAACATGTGGCTCGGCTCCTGAGCCCGCCCCTTCACCTCGGCCTTGCGTTCGCGCCTCGCCGTCCAATTCGTCAATTCGGGTATCCGTCAAAATGGCCACCCCGCACCTCGGGGGAGACGTGCATGTAGCGGCTTGGCCATCCGAGCGACAGGGGCAAATGCGCACGGTCTGTGCCTCTCCCCGGTGTAATGATAGGCTGGGCTTCAACCTCTGTTGCCGGAGGCAACGCAGAGGGTCTGTCTTGTGAGGCCGGGGGGCATTCACTGTGGAGCCCGAGGACGTGAAGTCCCGCATTGAGTTTGCTCTGGCCGGCGGTCGTCTGAGCCAATGGCAAAGACATTTCCTCATCGACATTCACGCCCGTCTGGAGAAGTACGGCTCCAACACGCGGCTGACCGACAAGCAGCGCGCCAAGCTCTTCGAGGCCATTGGCTACGCCCCACCAATCAGCCCCGCACAGCCACGACCGAACAAGTCTCAGTCACCAACCTGGAGACCGCGTCGCCGACGGAGCCCGATTGTGCGCGAAGCCCGGTATCTGGCCGGCCGGTTTGCCAGAGCCTTTGGGTTCGCCCTGGCTTTGGTCGTCGGTTCCCTCATCTACTCCTACGTCACCCACCCGCACACGACCTCAAGCTCAAGCGACCCGAGCCCTGCATTGCCAGATGCTGGAAGCCCGAGGCCATTGGCGAAGAGCCAGTTCACGATCACGGACGGTGATACCATTCGGCTCAGCGGCGCCGCGAAAGGAACCCGGCTGGTCGGCTTCAATGCGCCCGAAAGCATCGAGCCAAGGTGCGACGCTGAGGCAGACCTTGGGCGTCGAGCGAAGGCGCGACTCAAAGAGTTGGTTGCCACCGCGAAGCTGGAGCTGAAGATGGTTCCATGTTCATGCCCGCCGGGGACAGAGGGCACGGGCGCCTGCAACTACGGCCGAAGCTGCGGCTCTCTCTTTGCCGATGGCCGCGATGTTGGCGACGTGCTGGTGACAGAGGGATTGGCTGTGCCGTTTGTCTGCGGCTCGACGAGTTGTCCGCCGACGCCTCGCCCGTGGTGTAAGTAACGCGATGCCACTCGCCGAGGAGGCCGAGAAAGCGCCTGCCTCGGCTTGCCCTTAGCCGGGTTGCTTGGGTGCTGACGCGCGGCTTCGGATGATGCTGGCAAGGTCATCTGCTTCCTTCATCAGCCTGAACACCTCAGCCCTGATTTCGAGATACCGAGTCAGCTCGTCGTGCGCCTGATGCTTCATGTCATCAAACGTGAACGGGGCAATCGCCGCCTTACTCAGAAATCTCTCAAAGTTCACCACCCGGGCTTCCTCGTCAGAGGGCGCCAAGACCCGCAGCCACTCCCGCCAAGATTTCTGCCCCTTCCTCTCGTTGCATGTTCGACAGCTTGGCACGAGATTGCGGACCCGATGCCCGTGCCCCGAGAACTCGCCTCCGATTACCCGGTTGAAGACGTGATCCCATGTTGCTGCAGGCTGGCCACAGTAGGCGCACACGAGATCTTCTTCGGGATCTTGCCCAAGGTCGCGAATGGCTTCCGCTGCGGCCTCTGGGGAATACTCGTCGAATGGCGCCAACGCCGAGGCGAACGCATTTGCGAAGGTGCTTTTGCGCTGCATGATGCTCTGATGGCGCAAGTACTTCTTGATGCTTGCAAGCCTCATAGGGGTCTGCCGCGCCTTCATTGAGCGGCCATTTCGTTGGCCTTGAGTCGCTGAGCCAACCGAGCAAGCGTTGACCGAGAACATTTGGTCGCAGCCACAATGCTACTCCAGCTCTGACCGTTGCGGAGCATGTCGACAAGGGCCTCATTCCGCTCTGCGTCCTCTGGCCGCCCCTTCATCTTCCCCTCTGCCTTCGCCTTGGCGATCCCCTGAGCCTGCCTGCGGCGTCGGTCGTCGTAGTCCTTGCGGGCGATGGCGGCGAGCATGTCGAGCAGCATCCCGTTGATCGCATCGAACATGCGCCCGGTGAAGGCGTCCTCGGTCTTCAGCATCATGTGCGAGGTCGGCAAGTCCAGCGCCACGACCTTCACCTCTCGGTCCTTGATCTCGCGCTTGAGCTGGTCCCAGTCCTTATCCGAGAGGCGGCTCAGACGGTCGACCTGTTCGGTGAGCAGTATGTCGCCGGGCTTGCTGTCCCTGAGCAGTCGGAACAGCTCCGGCCTGTGCAGCGAAGCCCCGCTCTCGTTCTCCTCGTAAGTGGCGGCGATGGTCAGCCCTCGTTCCCGGCAGAACGCTTCAAGGTCCTCCCGGGCACGCCCTGCGTCCTGCTCCTTGGTCGAGGCCCTGAGGTAGGCTCGGATGAATGTCACGGTGCGCGCTCCAGTTCGGTTTGACTGGTTCGCTAATAGATGGTTCGCTTTGACTGGTCAAGAGGCATTTAGCGAACCAGCTTCGACCCGGTGCGGTAAGGGCACACCCAAAAGAGACTTGGTGATCTGGCTGTTCAAAACAACGCCACGGCGGGCGCTTAGTATGGGGACTATGCCTAAGCAGGATGGTTGCAATGAGAGAAGACGAGCGGATTTCGATCGTTAAGGAACTCCTCTTCGCCTATGTGAAGAGCCCGTCCCTGCGCCACATCCGCGACCCCTATTCCGTGATTAGGTTGGCGCAGGAGATCGTTAGGCGGATTGACCGGGGCAATTCGATCTGGAGGAAGTGGGACGGGCAACGCGAGGTCCTTCTCAAGTCCGCCCTGGGTTGTTGGATACCAGTCGAGGCTCTGCGCGACTTCATCAACGAGATGCCGGGGCCACAGGTTACGGCGACAGATGTCGGCCAGCGCCTGAGAGCGTTCGAGGACGAGGAGTACTTCTCGTACCCAAAAGAGGAGCTTCGCCCTGGGTGTCTTGCGCTCTACGAGAGGGAAAGGGCCGAGGGTACCGAGCTTCCGGCCATCATCGGCCTACTCAGAGACCACGTAGAACAGGAAGAGGAGCGACTTCGGGTAGAGCAGCAGCAGCGGTACCAGCGATGGCGTGAAGAGGACCGGATGGCTCGCGAACAGCGGCTCCTGTCAGGCGCTGACTGCAAGTGGACGCAGCTCCAGAAATCGCCTCATTGGTTTTGCCGGGCCAATGGAAGGACATACCGTCTTTCGCCAACAAAGGACAAAATGTGGAACCTCTACCGCGTTAGTTCGGTCACGGAGGAAGACGAGAGAGCCTTGATCGGGAAGTACCGAGGGCGTGGCGACGCGACGAAAGTGGTTTCGCAAATGGCCTATCAGCCGGAGCCAAGGTGGTAACCTCGGCAGAACGGTAAATCGGAGCCACAGCCTTGAGCCACAGCAAAGGGAAACGGTGCCGATGGCGTTAGCCCGTGGTAAGGAAGCTCATTTCGTGGAGGCTTAGATGGGGCAACTACCTTACCGCCAGCATTGGGACGCCTTGGTGCTGCAGTCATACAGGTCGTTCTTACAGGCGGAGGACCGACTGCCACTGGCGTTAGCTGACGGGGACAACTACGAGTCGGCGTGTTTCGAGGCACTGCGCCATGCCATGTCTGGGTCAATCTTCCTCTACCACTTCTCTGACATCGCGGCGGTTAGGAACCTGATCCCCAACCTGGTGGTTGGAAACCCCGGCACGTCCAAGCAAGTTCTGCAGGCCACGCGGCAGCGAATAAGTGACGTCCTACGCGCGTCGCAGATGCATCAGCAGGATTACCACAAGCTGCTCGGTGAAGCAGCGAACGCCGTGAAGCACGGAGTGCTGGATCATCAAACCACATACGTCGACAGGTCAGGCATGGTATTGGCTATCATGTCGGTACAGGCCCAACACGGCGAAGGTAAGCTGGCTTCTCAGCCTCAAGTTGTTATCCGGGCCGAAGCTCGGGGCCACCAGCCCGAGCGGCATTTCTCGCTTCGCGCCGTCATGGACGCTGTGATCGGTGCGTGGTGCGGGCTCCAGCTGGGATTGTCCCTGCCTTAGTTCACCCTTTCTGCAGCCTGATCGAGGGGGGGCACGGGGGGCTCCGCGCGAGCCAGTTATCCGATCCCCCGCTCAGAGATTTCTACCAAACATTCCCGACCTCCATTGGCATCTCCTCATGGCACTCCATTGGTTCAACCCTCCGGTCTACGTCAGGACCGACCGCCCTGGCATCCGCTTCGGGGTAAGCCACGTCGAGGGGGCCGCTGAGCAACTCCTCAAGTGGAGCAAGCGTGGCCCTAATGGAAGCAGGCGGTGGAGACCTGCATGGCAGCCATTGAAGGACAGGTGCCTTCTCAGGACGCCCGCAGGGCATTCGAGGCAGCGGCCAAGCAGGAGAACAGGTTCCTCCCTCAGTGACGCCAAACCATCACCGCTGAGGCAACCAAGATCGCCGGTACCTTTGCCGTTAGTATGGTCTTCAGCAAGCATAGACAAGACCCAATGCTTGCAATCGAACAGCAAGCATGTTATCTGCCTCATGCTTGCAACGAGGAAGTGTCATGTCTGAACAAACTCCCCAGAGCCGTGGTGGCGAAGCGCGCGCTGAGAAACTGACCGCCGAGCAAAAGAGCGAGATCGCCCGCCAAGGTGCAAAGACGCGGTGGGAGGTTGATCGCACCCTGCCGAAGGCAACGCACGCCGGAAAGCTCGTAATCGGCAACAGCGAAATCCCGTGTGCGGTCCTACCCGACGGCACGAGGCTCCTGACGCAGGAAGGCTTTCTGGGCGCGCTGGGCCGGTCGACAAAGCCGAAGGGTCGCTCGCAGCAGCCCTCAGAGGACTTGCCGCCGTTCCTTGCCACAGTGAGCCTTTCGTCCCTGATCACAGACGACATTCGCGCTGCAACTGTGCCAATCGTCTTTCGGACACCCACGGGAGGCAAGGCTCTGGGGTACAGGGCAGAACTACTGCCCAAGGTCTGTGATCTCTTCCTTGAAGCTCGCCGGCTAAACCTTCTAACCGCTCAGCAGCAGCAGATCGCCGACAAGTGCGAAATCCTCGTTCGCGCGCTCGCTCAGGTAGGCATCGTAGCCTTAGTCGATGAAGCCACAGGCTTCCAAGACGAGCGAGAGAGGGACGCCCTCCACCAGTTGCTTTCGCTCTACCTCTCAGAGGAGAAGTTGGCCTGGGCGAGGCGGTTTCCCAACGAATACTATCGACAGCTTTATCGGCTGAGGGGCTGGAGTTGGCCGGTAGGCAAGGCCAAGACCCCGTTGGTTGGGACGTTGACCAATAAGATTGTCTACGATCGCTTGCCGGACGGCGTGCTGGAGGAGCTTCGTAAGCGGAACCCCACGGAACCGGGTACCGGGCGGCGCAAATGGAAACACCATCAGTTTCTATCTGAAGACCTCGGCCAACCCGATCTGCGTGACCACCTTCTTCAGCTTGTGGCGATCATGCGGATTTCCAAGGATTGGGCGACGTTCATGGTGCATTTCGAGGATGCCTTCCCGAAACCGGGGGCTCAACTTTCGCTGCTACTTGAGGACGCGGATTGAGGGTGCCCTCGCCAACCCAGCCGCTGCATCCGGCCGACGTTCAGGCACCGCTCTTAGGCGTCACTCGGCCATGCGAACATCAGCCCGGTCTTCTCTCCGGGGGCATGTTTCCAGTGGAACCAAAGATACCCGCAGGGCCAGTCCACCGTCACTTTGTTGAACAGTTGGCGCAGTGTCGCGTTTATCGCCACTATGTCGCGCTCGGTCGCCACCAGCCCTTCAACGAGCCGGTCAACCGTTTGTTGGGTCCTGTTCGTCAATGCCTCCGAAACCTTCTCACCGACCTCGCTAACTTGGCTTCTGATCGTCTCGCGGTCGGCTTCAACCTGCCGCAAGCTATCCAACAATACCGCCGAAGACCCTCCTTGCTTGATCGCGTCGATGATGTTGCTGATCTCCTCGTCGTGGCCCTGTTCAGCCGCCAGAAGTCGCTGCCACTCGGCTTCCAGAGCCTCATCAGGGGCAGGGAGCGTGCGCCAGAACTCGTCGGCCTTCTCCGTCAACGCGAACTCAACCTGCTTGCAAGGAATTGACTTATACGCGCACCCTTTGCCCACCTTCGCCCTGACGCAAACAAGGGAGGGCCGTGATCTGCTGCCCTTGTTCACGCGGGTCATTGTCGACCCGCACTTCGGGCAAACCGCAAGCCCAGCGAGCACGTTCTCGATGCCATTGACAACAGTTCTCGCTCCCCTCCCGGTTGCGAGAGTCCCGACCCGCTCGAACGTTTCGCGATCAACCGCCGCTGGGAAATAGCCCTCCACAGGGTCAGTAGGGATGCGTCGTTTCCTACCGCCGATCCGCTCCACACGGTGAGGAGTATGCACTCCCACCACGGAGGGATCCGCCAGCATCTTCTTGACGTACGAGCGATGCCACATCTTGCCTGCGCCGAAGACTGGTACGCCCTCACGATTCAGCGTCTGTGCAATCGCGTGCTGCCCTTGACCAGCCAAGGTCAAGTCAAACACACGGCGAACAACCTCGGCGCGCTCGGGGATCAGATCAAATCCACTGCGATCTTCCCGAAGCCGAACCCAGCCAGGGCTTAGCATCGTCATCGGGACGCCTCGCTCCTTCAACTTCAGCCGCTTACCGTGCCATGCGGCGCGAAGGAGTTCCTGCTTTCGGGCGCTCTCATCGTTGGCCCGGATAAACCCAATGATGATCTCGAAGATTGCAAACTGGTTCTGCCGGAGGCTTTCCCGAGAGTACGCCCTGTCGTTACTGAGTGTGACAACGGTGATCCCCGCCGACAGGAGGCCCGTGAAGACCGCCTGAGCGTCCAAGATGCTGTCGCGGGAGATGCGGTCAAAGTTCTCGACCAACAGGAAGCTACCCGGCTTGATGTCACCTGATTGGACCAGCGAAAGGAAGTCTCCCAGTGCACCCACGGCAACGTTAGCTCCGCGAAAGGCGGAGACACCAAGGTCGCGAAAGGTCGTTGTGTCGTCGAGAATGAGATTGTGCTGGGCGGCATACTTCACGGCCTTGTCGGTCTGCCGACGGAGGCTGTCGCCGGCACCCTGCTCAGGCGTAGAGAAGCGTATGTATGAGTACGCGCGGGGTCTTGGGCTCTTGGTCTTTGTCATAGCTAACGCGTCCTATCCGATGCGGGGTCCAATGTCCATAACATGTTGATGGTCGGCCCTCCAGGCTCGGGCAAATCGATGCTGGCGCAGCGGCTGCCGTCGATCCTGCCGCCGCTGGCGCCGAAGGAATTGCTGGAAGTCTCGATGATCGCCTCGGTGGCGGGCGAGCTCGGCGAAGGCAAGCTGACCGACCGGCAGCCGTTCCGCGCCCCACATCACTCGGCCTCGATGGCGGCGATGGTCGGCGGCGGATTGCGCGCGCGGCCGGGCGAAGTGTCGCTGGCGCATCACGGCGTGCTGTTCCTCGACGAGTTCCCCGAATTCACGCCGCAGACCCTCGATGCGCTGCGCCAGCCGCTGGAGACCGGCGACTGCATGATCGCGCGCGCCAACCACCGCGTCACCTATCCGGCGCGCATCCAGCTGGTGGCGGCGATGAACCCGTGCCGCTGCGGCATGGCCGGCGAGCCGGGCTATCGCTGCCTGCGCGGCGAGCGCTGCCGTACCGACTACCAGGCGCGCATTTCCGGTCCGCTGCTCGACCGCATCGATCTCAGGATCGAAGTTCCCGCGGTCTCGGCCAGCGACCTGATAAGGCCCGACAGGGCGGAGAAGAGTGCGGCGGTGGCGATGCGCGTGGCACGCGCCCGCACCTTGCAACGCGAGCGTTTCGAGCGGCTCGGCGTGACCAGCGCCACCACCAACGCGCATTGCGCGCCGGCCGTCATCGAAGACATCGCCATGCCCGACGCCGCCGGCCTCTCGCTGCTCAAGGACGCCAGCGAAAAACTCGCCTTTTCGGCGCGCGCCTACCACCGCGTGCTGAAAGTGGCGCGCACGCTGGCCGACCTCGACGCCAGCGAGACCGTCGGCCGCATCCATCTCGCCGAGGCGATCTCCTATCGCATGAGCTCGGAGCGTGTAGCGCAGGCGGCGTAGGTGTCCGGCGTCGGCGTGTCCTGAGCAACCAGCCCGGCCGTCCAGCAAGATTTCAGGCGAGGAGGACCGTTCCGGCTCGCAATCTGACCTCTATCAAGTGAGAGGAGGCCGCCGGCGCTTCCGCCCAGCCTCGGTCTGCGCGGATCTCTTCTGGACCTTTTGTTCAGGCCGTCGCTTTCGCCTTCAGCTCCAACCTCCGAGCATGCAGCACCGGCTCGGTGTAGCCATTCGGCTGGCTCGTTCCCTTGAACACCAGGTCGCAGGCGGCTTGGAAGGCGATCGAGGTGTCAAAATCCGGCGCCATCGGCCGGTACAGCGGATCGCCGACATTCTGGCGGTCGACGATGGCCGCCATGCGCTGCAGGGAATCGCGCACCTGGATTTCCGAACACACCTTGTGGCGCAGCCAGTTGGCGATGTGCTGCGAGGAGATGCGCAGCGTGGCGCGGTCTTCCATCAGGCCGACATCGTTGATGTCGGGCACTTTGGAGCAGCCGACGCCCTGGTCGATCCAGCGCACGACATAGCCCAGAATGCCTTGCGCGTTGTTGTCGAGTTCGCGCTGGATCTCGTCGGGCGTCCAGTTCGGCCGCACCGCCACCGGCACGGAAAGGATATCGTCGAGTTTCGCCCTCGGGCGGCTCTTCAGCGCCGCCTGCACGGCATGCACGTCGACCTTGTGGTAGTGGGTCGCATGCAGTGTCGCCGCCGTCGGCGACGGCACCCAGGCGGTGTTGGCGCCGGCCCTGGGATGGGCGATCTTCTGTTCCAGCATGGCCGCCATCAGGTCCGGCATCGCCCACATGCCCTTGCCGATCTGGGCGTGGCCGGCCAGCCCGCATTCGAGCCCGATGTCGACATTCCAGGCCTCGTAGGCGGAAATCCAGGCGGCCTGCTTCATGTCGCCCTTGCGGATCATCGGGCCGGCTTCCATCGAGGTGTGGATCTCGTCGCCGGTGCGGTCGAGGAAGCCGGTGTTGATGAACACCACGCGGTCTTTTGCCGAGCGGATCGCTTCCTTGAGGTTGACGGTGGTGCGCCGTTCCTCGTCCATGATGCCCATCTTGATGGTGTTTCTCGCCATGCCGAGCAGCGCTTCGACTCGGTCGAAGATCTCGACGGCGAAGGCGACCTCTTCCGGCCCGTGCATCTTGGGCTTCACGACGTACATCGAGCCGGCGCGGGAGTTGGCGCGCCGCCCCTTCAATCCGACATCGTGCAGCGCGATCAGCGCCGTCAGCGCCGCGTCCATGATGCCTTCCGGCACCTCGTTGCCGTCGCGGTCCAGGATCGCTGGATTGGTCATCAGGTGACCGACATTCCTGACCAGCATCAGCGAGCGGCCGGGCAGGGTGAGCTGGCCGCCGGCGGGCGCGGTGTAGGCACGGTCGGGATTGAGCTTGCGGACAAAGCTCTTGCCGGCCTTGGTGATCTCCTCGGCGAGATCGCCCTTCATCAGGCCGAGCCAGTTGCGGTAGACCACGACCTTGTCCTCGGCATCCACCGCCGCGACCGAATCCTCGCAGTCCTGGATGGTGGTCAGCGCCGATTCCAGGATGACGTCGGCGATGCCCGCCGGATCGGTGCGGCCGATCTGGTTGGCGCGGTCGATGACGATCTCGATGTGAAGCCCGTTTTTCACCAGCAGCACGGCATCCGGATTGGCGGCATCGCCGCGATAGCCGACGAATTGTTTGGGATCGGCCAGCGTGGTGCCACCGGCTCCGGCGCCGAGCTTCAGCGCGCCATTGGCCACCGACAGCCCGTTGACACCCGCCCATTTACCCGAGGTGAGCGGCACCGACTGGTCGAGAAAATCCTTGGCCCAGGCGATGACCCTGGCGCCGCGCGCCGGATTGAAGCCCTTGCCTTTTTCCGCGCCGCCCGTCTCGGGAATGGCATCGGTGCCGTAGAGCGCGTCGTAGAGCGAGCCCCAGCGCGCATTGGCGGCATTGAGCGCATAGCGCGCATTCATCACCGGAACGACCAGCTGCGGCCCGGCGACATCAGCGATTTCCGGGTCGACATTCTCCGTCGACACGCTGAAGGCCGGTCCCTCCGGGAGGAGATAGCCGATCTCCTTCAGGAAGGTCTTGTAGACGTCCATGTCGACGGGCGCGCCATTGTCACGGTACCAGCCGTCGAGCTTTTCCTGCATGGCGTCGCGTTTTGCCAGAAGCGACCGGTTCTTCGGCGCGAGATCGTGGACGATGGCCGAAAAGCCGTTCCAGAACGCATCGGCGACGATGCCGGTGCCGGGCAAGACCTCGCCAGCCACAAAGTCATGCAGCTCGCGGGCAATCCGCAATCCGGCGATCTCGACGCGATCGGTCATCAGGCTACTCCAGATGAAAGGCTTTGCGGGGCGTTTGGCATGTTGAGTTTGCCGGGTCAATTCAGCTTAGGGTGAAGGTGGCGTATTTAGGCAAGTTGGCGGAGCGCCGATCTCCCCCCTTTGAGGGGGAGATGGCCGGCAGGCCAGAGGGGGTCGCCCGACATAAGGTGCTGGCCTGTTCTGTTCAAAGCAGGAGGTCGCGTCCCATCGAACCGACCCCCTCTGTCGCCTTCGGCGACATCTCCCCCTCAAGGGGGGAGATCAGCCGCTACACCGCGATCCTTGGCCGTCCCGAGGCCACCGCCACGACATGCGCCTCGATGAACATGCGCTGGGCTTCGACCGTCGAAACCCTGAATTCGGTCGCGACGTCGATCTCGGCGTTGTCGGTGCCGGCGTCCCGGGCGCGCTCGGCGACAATCGCCCGCACATCGGCCTCGGCCGCCGCGATCGCAGCCGCCTCGTCGAGGAAATCGCGCACCGTCTCACCCGAGGCAAGCCGGAACAGGCCCTCCTTGGGCTGGCTGACCCGCGCTTCGGCCGATACCCTGACCTGGCCGACGACGGCGCCGAGCGCGTTGGCGACATCGGTGTCTTCCGGCACCACGCAGTCATTGCCGACCAGGGGCGCCAGGCCGGCATAATGCAGCGGCGCCGAGGCGCCGAGGCCGATGACGGGGCGGTCGAGCGCGACGCTCAGCCGGGCGATACCGGGATGAGCGTCGACGGCGCGCTGCACCAGCGCGTGCGCCACGGTCGCGGCGCCATCGAGCCCGTCCTCGGCGAAAGCGGTTTCAAGGATGTATTCGGCCGACCAGCGTGTCAGCGTCACCAGCACCCGCTCCGAGATCACCTCCGGTGAAGCCGCGATGGGCTGGCCACGACCGTCGCGCTTGCGGGCGAACAGGTCGGCGCCGAGGCGGGCGGTGGCGGCATCCCAGTTGGCCTGCTTGCCGAGCACATGCGCCGCGTCCGACGGGGTGAAGCCGCAAATATGCACCAGCCCGCGCGAGACCAGCCGGTTCAAGGTGGCGTTCTGGGCATTCGACGTCAGCAGCCTGTCGAGGGCGAGCGGGGTCGCGCCGATCGCCTCGTAGAGCCGCGCTTCCGGGGCGGTCAGCCCGGCGGCGAGCCTGTCTGGAACGCCGGTGCGAACCGCGAAGCGGCCGTCCATGCGGCCGGTGTTGGGCGCGCGCAGCTGACGCTCGAGCTCTGACGTCACCGCCTCGCCATGCGCCATGCCGGCCAGCGCCAAAGGCACCAGGCGGCGCGGCCCAAGCAGGATTTTCGGGTTGAGCGCGCCATCCTCCAGCGCCACTTCGGAATCGCCGCCCAGGCCGAAAGTGCGCATGGCGACGGCCTCGACCATGGTACGGAAGCCGCCGACGGTGGCGCCTTCCGGGTCGAGCCGCGGCCGGCCGTTGTCGAGCACGGCGACGTCGGTGGTGGTGCCGCCAATGTCGGACACCATGGCATTGTCGAGCCCGGTCATGTGGCGGGCACCGACCAGGCTGGCGGCGGGGCCGGAGAGAATGGTCTCGATCGGCCGCTGGCGGGCGAACGCCGCCGAGACCAGCGCGCCGTCGCCGCGCACCACCATCAGCGGGGCGGCGATGTTACGCTCTGTGAGAAAGCCTTCGGTCGCTGCCACCAAGCGGTCGATCATCGAGATCAGCCTGGCGTTGAGCAGCGTGGTCAGCGCCCGACGCGGGCCGCCGAGCTTGGCCGACAGTTCGTGGCTTGCCGTGACCGGCAGGCCGGTCTTCTCGCGGATCAGTTCGCGGGCGGCGATCTCGTGCGCCGGATTGCGGGTGGCGAAATAGGCGCAGACGGCAAAGCCGGACACCGAGGCGCCGAGTTCCGGCAAGGCGGCTTCAAGCCCGGACAGGTCGAGCTTGGCGGCATTGCCGTGGACATCATGGCCGCCCGGGCAAAACACCACCGGATCGGTGCCGAGCGCCGTCTTCAGCCCGTCACGGGCGAGGTCGGCCTCGGAGAAGCCGATCATGACCAGCGCGACGCGGCCGCCCTGGCCCTCGACCAGCGCATTGGTGGCGAGTGTCGTCGACATCGAGACCAGCTTGATGTCAGCCGGATCGGTGCCGGCCTTTTCGAGCACCGCGTCGACGGCGCCGGAAATGCCGACGGCCAGATCGTGCCTGGTGGTCAGTGACTTGGCCTTGGCCAGCACCTTGCCCTTGTTCGGCCCCTGCTGCGGGCCTTCGGTTTCAGACCACAGCACGGCATCGGTATAGGTGCCGCCGGTGTCGATGCCGAGGAACAGGGGGGTTGGCTTGGTCTTGGCGGTCATTTTTTCGCGGGTCCGAGAGGTCTTCTGCCCCGCCCCTTAGCCGATACGGACTTACGGATAAAGGCGCGAGCGCTGGGCCAGTGTAATCTCCCCCCTCGAGGGGGAGATGTCGCCGAAGGCGACAGAGGGGGTCGGTTCGACCGGATGCGACGACCTTCTAGCCTTGAAAAGAAGGATGCCAGCGCCTCACGCGCCAACGTTCTGCCGCAGGAGGTCGCGTCCCGTCGTACCGACCCCCTCTGGCCTGCCGGCCATCTCCCCCTCGAGGGGGGAGATTCCTGCCTTAGCCCACAAACCCAACCTTCTTATGCGACCCGTCGCAAAACGGCTTGTTGGCCGAGTGGCCGCAACGGCAGAGGAAGGCGCGTTGCGTGCGGTCGATCGTATGGCCGGTGCCGGTGACGATTTCGACATTGCCCTCGAGCTTGAGCGGGCCGTTGGTGGTCGGCGTCACGTTCAGCGGGCCATTGCGTGCTTCGAGCGCCGGCGCGTCCTTCAGTGCCGGTTCGCCGGTGGCGGTGAAGCCGGCCTTGCCGTGGCTGCCGTCGCAGAAGGGCTTGTTTTCCGATGCGCCGCAGCGGCACAGCGTGGCGCGATAAAAGGTCTCGCCGTCGAGCACGATCTCGGCGTGGACGGCGAGCGGGCCGTTTTCGCGCAACCGCACGGTGTTGACCACCGGCGGCTGTTCCTGCGGCCCGCCATCCTTCCTGACATAGGTGATGGCGCCGGACGGGCAGCTTTCGGCGATGGCGACGATCTTTTCGACGCTGGCCGCCTCGGGGTGGATCCACTGCCCCGGCGCATTGGGCACGAAGACATGCGGGTCGCCGAGCACGCAATTGCGCGAATGGATGCAGCGCTTGCCGGAAAATCCGACGTCGATTTTATCGCTTTCGACCATGCCGGCCATCGCGGTGCTCCTGTTGCCTGGAGCACGCCGCGTTTCAAAGGAAGCCGCGCGGCGTGCCCGGGGTGATCGTCTCGGCGCAGGCTATGGCTCGAACAGGAAAACCGTCAAGCTGGCAAACCGGTCAGGGGACGAGATCGATCTCCTCGGTCTCGCCGCCGCTGCAGGTGTAGCAGCAGTCGTCACATTTTTCCTTGTTGCCGGGACCGACGCCCCAATAGGTGCCTTCGTCGCCATCGACCCAGGCGCCGTAGCAGATCGATTCGCCCTCGTTGCAGGAGATCGGCAGCGACTTGGTTTCGCCGTCGTCGAGGTAGAAATCCTTGCCTTCGCCCGGCCAGACATAGTCGCGATCCTGGCTGTAGAGCTCAAGGCGCATGGCATTGGGATGGCTGTTCTTGACTGTAAAGGTGACGTCGCCGGCATGGGCGGCAGGCGCAAACAGGACGGCAAGCGAAAACGCGGCGGCTAGCCGGCGCGCGAACGTGAAAAACATGGAAGCCCCCGATGAAGAATCGGCCCCCACGGCCGATGGAGGGGATCATGCCATGACGCGGGCGGGCGCTAAAGGGATGATGGCGACAATCCAAGACTTAATCCGACGCCTGATCTCAAGACTTCGCCTATCGCTGCCAGAACGGCAGCTTGGCGATTTCATCCTCGACCTGTCGTCTGGTCAGGCCGATATCATCGATCAGATGCGGATTGACCTCCGAGATTCGCTTGAGGTCCCAGCGATAGCGTGTCCGTTCGCGCCAGGCCGCGATGGTGTTTCGCAGGGTCGCAAGGCTATAGCGACGACGCGAGGCCTGCCCCACGGGGGTTCCCCGCCGTACGGCCTGATGCGGGGCCGATGCAAAGCTATTGGTCATGGCAACCTCCATGTGGCTTGGAGCCCAAACGGTTTGAGAATGGGCAACCCTCGAACTGAAAGAGGCTGAATTCTGCAGGATACCGACGGCGCCGTAATTAAGCCCTGCCAAATAGTTCCCAAAAGTTGCAAATGGGTTCTAACCCTTTGTTTTGGCGTCATTCCCCGGTGAAAGCGCATCGCGTTTTCCGATAAACCGCTTCACGCTTTTCCCGGAATTGCTCTATAGATGCGCGCTATGCAGGGATCGCGCTTTGCCTTTGGTCCGTTCGTGCTTGATCCGGGTGCGGGAACGCTGCTTCGGAACGACGATCCCGTTGCCGTCGGCTATCGCGGGCTGAAGCTGCTTGCGGCGCTCGTCGGACGGCCAGGCGAAATCCTGGAGAAAGCCGAATTGATGGACGCGGTGTGGCCGGACACGGCGGTTGAGGAAGGCAACCTCACGGTCCAGATCGCACAGCTGCGCAAGCTGCTCGGGCCGCCCGCCGACGGCGGCGAATGGATATCGACGGTTCCGCGCGTCGGCTACCGCTTCACGGGCGCCATCAAGCAGCTCGACCGCGCGAAGCGAAAACCCTTGCCGCTGCCCGACAAACCGTCGATCGCGGTGCTGCCTTTCGTCAACCTCGGCAACGACCCCGAGCAGGAGGCCTTCGCCGACGGGTTGACCGAAGATTTGATCACCGACCTGTCCAGGGCCCCGGGCCTGTTCGTCATCGCGCGCAACTCGACCTTTGCCTACAAGGGCAAGGCGATGGACGTGCGCGCGATCGCCGAGGAGCTTGGCGTGCGCTACCTCCTGGAAGGGAGTGCGAGGCGCGCGGCGGGACGCGTGCGCATCAACGCGCAGCTGGTCGACGCGGTGAGCGGCGAGCATCTGTGGGCGGAACGCTTCGATCGCGGCCTGGACGATATCTTTGCCGTCCAGGACGAGGCCACGGCCAAGATCGTGGAGGCGCTGCTCGGCCGGCTGCGCGCGCCGCCGGCACGCAACCGGCCGACAAATCTCGAGGCCTACGATCTGTGCGTGCGGGCGCGCAAGCTGATCGACGATTCACCGCAGTCGGCACGGGAAGCGCATCTGATGCTGACGCGTGCGCTGGCGCTCGATCCGGACTACGCCGAGGCCTATCGCTGGCTTGCCATGAACCACTGGATGGGATGGGTGCATTGGGGCGAGCCGGTCGAACCCAACCGTCGCATTGCCCTGGAGCTGGCGCGCAAGGCCGTGGCGATCGACCCCAATGATGCCGGCTGCCACTGGGTGCTCGGCAATCTGCTTGCCTATGAGCGCGACTTCGAAGAGGCCGATGCCGAATTCGCCAGGGCATTCGAGCTCGACCCCAACGAGGCGGACGCCTGGGCGACACTGTCTGATATCACGACACTGGCCGGGCGGGTCGCGGAAGGCCTCGAGCAGATCCGCAAGGCGTTCCGGCTGAATCCGTTTCCGGCAAGCTGGTACTATCTCACCCTTGGCCAGGCGCAATATGCGGCGCGCGACTACGAGGCCGCCGTCGAGACGCTGCGCCGGGACGAGACCTACCGGACGAGCTCACGCCGTTTCCTGGCGGCAAGCCTGGCCCAACTCGGCCGGCTCGACGAGGCGCGCGCCGAGGTCGAGCTGTTCCTCGTCGGCAACCCGCACTTCACAACCCGCCACTGGGTCTGGACGGAGCCATTCCGCGACACCGCGATGCTTGAGCATTTCGTCGACGGCTTCCGCAAGGCCGGTTTGCCGGACTGACGTGCCGGTCGATCACGGCACCAGATCGATCGTCTCGGTGGAGTGTTCCACGCAGATGAAGCAGCAATTGTCGCAAGGCTGGTCGTTGTCCGGCCCGACGCCGGCCGAGATCTGGTCGTTACCGTCGACCCAGGCGCCATAGCAGATGCGCTCGCCCTGATTGCAGGACAGCGGCACCGATTTCTGCGAGCCCGGATCGATCAGGAACACCTTGTCGTTGCCCGGCCAGACCGTCTCGCGGTCGCGGCTGAACAGCTCGACCGCAACCGCGCGGCTGTGCAGGTTCTTGACGAAGAAGGCCATGTCGGCGGCTTTGGCTGAATTGGTGCAGACCAGCGCCACGAGCACGGCCATACGAAAGAGCGTCACGGTCTGGCCTCCCGAATCATCGCCGCAGAATCGCATGGCCGCCCGTGCCTGTCGCTCGCGTTTTCCGGCTATTTCCCGGAAGGCCCCTGCGCCGTGATCTCCCGCCCGAGCCGCAGCGTCTCACCGACCAGAAGGTCGAGGTCGTCGCGCCTTGTGCGATGGTTGGCGATCGCCACGCGCAGCCAGTGCTCGCCATGCACGGTGGTGTCGGAGAGGGTGGCAATACCTTGCTCCTGCAACCGCAGCATGATCTCGGTGTTGAGCGCCTTCAGCGCCTCGCCCTTGACGCCAGGCTGGTAGCGGAAGCAGACGATATTGATGGTCGGCTGTATCGCCAGCTCCAGCAGCGGCTCGGCCTCGATGCGTTCGGCGAGATAGAGCGCCTGCGCGATGTTCTGGTCGATCAGGCGGCCGAACTTGTCGACGCCATGCTCCTTCAGCGCCATCCAGACCTTGAGCGCGCGAAAGCCGCGCGACGTCTGCAGGCCGTAGTCGTGCAGCCATTCGCCTGAGGCAAGACCGCGCGGCATCGATTCCAGATATTCCGGCGTCACCGCGAAGGTCCGGCGATGCGCGATTGCGTCCCTGACCAGGGCGCAGCCGACCTCGAATGGCGCGTGCAGCCATTTGTGCGGATCGAGCGCGACCGAATCGGCCCATTCGATGCCGGCAACGCGATGCGCGTTATCAGGCGCAATCGCGATCAGCGCGCCGATGCAGCCATCGACATGAAACCACAGGTCTTCCTCATGAGCGAGTTTGGCCAGCGCCCGCAGATCGTCGATCGCCCCGGTGTTGACCGTGCCGGCATTGCCGATGACGCAGGCCGGTCTGAAACCCGCCGCGCGATCCTCCGATATCGCTGCTCGCAAGGCCGATATATCGATGCGCAACCCGGCATCGGTCGGGATCCGGCGCAGCGCCCGATTGCCGAGGCCAAGCGCTTCCATCGCCTTGCGATGGCAGGAGTGGACCTGGTCCGAGCCATAGAAGCGCAGCGGCTTTTCGATCGCGGCGACGCCGTGCTCGCGCACGTCGATGCCGGCCTTGGTGTTGCGCGCCACCGTCAGCCCGATGATGTTGGCCATCGAGCCGCCGCTGACCAGCGTGCCGGAGGCGGAAGCGGGAAAGCCCAGCATCTGCTTGCACCAATTGACCACCTGGCCGTCCATCAGCCCGGCGGCGTGGTTGCCGCCGCCGAGGTTGGATCCCTGGATTGCCGCCAGGAAGTCGCCGAGCGCACCGGTGAAGTTGCTCGAGCCCATGTACCAGGCCCAGAAACGCGGATGGACGTTGCCCATCGGGTAGGACATCACGGTGCGCGAGACCTCGCCATAGACAGCGGCCAGCGGCGCCGGCGATCGCGGCAAGGGTGCCGAGAAAGCTTCCCTCACATCCGCCGGCATCTCCCGCCAGGCCGGCCGGTCCCTGATATCGCTGAGATAACCGACGGCATCATCGATTACCTGATGCGACAGGGCCTGCACAGCGGCCCAGTCGGCGGGGTCGAGCGTTTCCTCGGCCACCGTGCCGAGGGCCTCCTGCGCGATATCCATGACCGGGCTCCCGTCAGGCCGCCGGGAACTGGCAGCCGGGCGTCGAGCGCGACAGCGCCATCTCGTCGGCATCCATCTCGGCCTCGATGCCGTCGAACAGCGGCGTCGACATGTAGCGCTCGCCAGTGTCGGGCAGCATGCACAGGATCACCGATCCGGCCGCCGCCTTCTCCGCGACCTGCCGTGCCACGGCGAAGGTGGCGCCGCCGGAAATGCCGGTGAAGATGCCCTCCTTCTGCGCCAGGGCCTTGGCCCATTTGATGCCCTCGGGCCCCGCGATCGGGATCACTTCGTCATAGAGGCCGGCGTCGATCGCTTCCTGCAGCACATTGGGGATGAAGTCCGGCGTCCAGCCCTGGACGGGATGCGGCTCGAAGGCCGGATGGCTGGCGGCGGGGGCGCCATGGGCGCCGCGCTGCTGCGCCTTGCCGCTGCCGACCAGCTGGGCGTTGGCCGGTTCGCAGAGCACGATGCGGGTGTCCGGCCGCTCGCGGCGCAACACGCGCGCCACGCCGACGACGGTACCGCCAGTGCCATAGCCGGTGACGAAGCAATCGAGCCGCGACCCGGCGAAATCATTGACGATCTCGCGCGCCGTGGTCGCCTCGTGGATGGCCGCATTGGCCGCCGTCTCGAACTGGCGGGCGAGGAACCAGCCATTGGCCTCGGCCAGTTCAACCGCCTTCTTGTACATGCCGAAGCCCTTTTCGGCGCGCGGCGTCAGCACCACCTTGGCGCCCAGCATGCGCATCAGCTTGCGGCGTTCGACGGAGAAGCTGTCGGCCATGGTGACGACCAGCGGATAGGCCTTTTGCGCACAGACCATGGCAAGCCCGATACCGGTGTTGCCGCTGGTCGCCTCGACCACGGTCTGGCCAGGCTTCAGCGCGCCGCTGCGCTCGCCCTCCTCGATGATGTTGAGCGCAAGCCTGTCCTTCACCGAGGCGCCTGGGTTGAAGAACTCGGCCTTGACATAGATCGTCGCATGGGTCGGTCCGAGATTGTTGATGCGCACCACCGGCGTATCGCCGACAGTGTCGAGAATGCTGTCGAACAGGCGGCCGCGTCCGGTCGTGGTCCTGATTTTCTGCTTATTCAACATCGTTGATCTCCTCGATCGTGTTCATTTTCACAGGCCGGTTACAAACCGACGGTTTGGGCGGCGAGGTTTCGAGACATGGCCGCGTTAGGACTGGCGTGCCGACGATGCGGCAATAACGATACCCGGCGTGGAAATTCGCCGCCGGATGCGCCGTGTCGTGTTTGGTGATACAGCAAGGGCCGATGGGCCAGCGTGGGAGCAGGCGTGGAAACGGACGTGGAATCCGCACCATCGAGGCTGGACGGCGACATGCCGCGCCTGTCCGTGCGCCTGCTCGGACCGCTGGAAATCTTGCGTAATGGGACGCCAGTCGCGCTGCCGGCATCGCGCAAGCTGCGCGCGCTGCTCGCCTATCTGGCGCTGGCGCCGCACGCCGTGGGGCGCAGCCGCCTGTGCGAGCTATTGTGGGACGTGCCCAACGATCCGCGGGGCGAGTTGCGCTGGTACCTGAGCAAGCTGCGCGCGGCCCTCGACACGCCGGTCCGGCGCCGGGTGGAGACACGGGGCGACACGGTGGCGCTTGATCTCGATGGCTGCCTTGTCGATGCACTGGACGTCACTCGCGCCGCCGCGCAAGGGATCGGCACGCTCGATAGGGAGCGGTTGCGGGCGCTGTCGGAACTCTTCGCCGGCGATTTGCTCGACGGGCTGGAGCTCGAGCGCAGCCCGCTTTTCGACAGCTGGCTGATCGCCCAGCGCCGACGTTTCCAGGCGTACCACGCCGCCGTGCTCGAACAGCTTGCCGTAAACCATCCGGCGGGCTCGCCCGAAACGTCCATGCAACTCGACAAATGGGTCGAGCTGGCGCCGTTCGACACGCGCGCGCATCTGGCCTTGCTGTCCAATCTGGCGGAGCGCGGCGCCATCGGCGCGGCCGAGGAGCATCTGGCTTCTGCGGCTCGCCTGTTCCAATCGGAAGAGCTTGATTTCGCTCCGCTTCGCGCGGCCTGGCAGACAATCCGTGACCAACGGTCCGGCAACTCGCTGAAGGCGCAACCAGCCTGCCTGTCCACACCATCGCAATTGGCAGTCCCATCGGATGCCGGCACGGTCGAGCCAAGCCAGGCCTCGCTGGCGGTGATGCCGTTTGTCGAGGAAGCCGGCGAAGGCACACGCGGCGGGCTTGCCGACGGCTTCACCCATGACATCATCACCCGCCTCGCCAAACTCCGCGATTTCTTCGTCATCGCGCGCGGATCGGTGTTTGCGCTGGCCGAAAAGACCATCGCGCCGGAAGAAGCCGGCAGAAAACTTGGCGTCGACTATGTCGCCACCGGCATGGTGCGCAACACGGCCGGCCGGCTGATCGTCAGCGTCGAGCTCGTCGAGGTGCGCACGGCCAGGATCGTCTGGGCCGAGACCTTCGAGCGCCGGCCCGACGACATCTTTGCCGTGCTCGACGATATCGGCGACAGCATCGTGTCGTCGATCTCGGCCGAGATCGAAACGGTCGAGCGCAACCGCGCCATGCTGAAGGCACCCAATTCGCTCAACGCCTGGGAGGCCTACCATCGCGGCCTCTGGCACATGTACCGCTTCACCCAGGCCGAGAACGAGCAGGCGCGGCAATTCTTCGACAAGGCCTTGCAGCTGGACCCCACCTTTGCCCGCGCCTATGCCGGCCTGTCGTTCACCCACTGGCAGAACGCGTTCCAGCGCTGGGGCGACCGCGACCGCGAAAGCGCGCTGGCCTATGAGAGCGCCGGGCACAGCCTGCTGGTCGACGACCACAATCCGGCCGCGCACTGGGCGATGGGCCGGGCGCTGTGGCTGCGCGGCGAGCAGGACGGATCGCTGTCCGAACTGGGGCGGGCGGTGGATCTCAGCCCGAATTTCGCGCTCGGCCATTACGCGCTGTCCTTCGTCCACTCGCAGTCGGGCGACCCGCGGGCGGCGATAAGTTCCTCCGACCATTCGCGCCATCTCAGCCCCTTCGACCCGCTGCTGTTCGGCATGCTGGGGTCACGCGCGATGTCGCATGTACGGCTCGGCCAGTTCGAAGAGGCGGCCGACTGGGCGCTGAAGGCGGCGGCGCGGCCGAACGCGCATACCATCATCCTGGCGATTGCCGCGCACTGCCTGGCGCTGGCCGGCCGGCTCGACGAGGCACGCGGCTTTGCCGCCGCCATCCGCAAGACACTGCCTGACTACCGCGCCGACGATTTCATCGGCACGTTCCGCTTCGATCCCGATGCCGAGGCGCTGTTCCGGCAAGGCGCAAGGCGCATCGGGCTCAGCTGATTTAGAGCAGTTCCGGATGGCAACCGTTCATACTTTTCCTGGAATTGCTCCAGGCTTGAATCTCCCGTTAACGAAGTCGGAAGGAGTTGTTTAACCGTTCACCTCTATGTGACCTCCCGGGGGGTCCATGGCGAAGTGAGTATGATGAGCGACAGCCCCGACAAGCGCAGCAACGAATGGCGCGCCATTCTCCACGTACAGGCCCGTGTCGCCGTGCTGTTCGTTCCGGTTGTCGCCAGCCTGCTGATCATAGCGGCACTTGCCGGCAACGAACGCAAATCCGTTCCCGATGTCGACCGCACGGTAACCGGGTCGGTGCGATAGACGTCACGACAGCCGGCCGCGAATGCCGGCCGATGTGCGCTATTGGGCGCGTCATCCTTTGGCGCTACAGTCATCCAATGGCTACTGCACTGCGCGAATGGGCCCGAGCGATCAAGCGCGACGTGCATGCGCTCTACCTTGCCGCGCGCGATCCCCGAACGCCGTGGTACGCCAAGGCGCTTGCCGTCTGTGTCGCGGGCTACGCCTTGTCTCCAATCGACCTGATTCCCGATTTCATCCCCTTGGTTGGTTACCTCGATGATGCGATCCTGGTTCCCTTGGGAATCCTTGCCGTGGTAAAGATGATACCGCCCGAGGTCATGGCAGAGCACAGGGAGGCCGCCGCTCTTGCCGTCGACAGGCCCGTGAGCCGCAGCGCGGCGGTGATCATCGCCTGCATATGGGTCGTCTCGGTCGCGCTGGCGGGATGGCTGGCATATCGATACTTCACCGGCCGATCTTGAAGCCGCGTCCTGTAAGGTGCAACAGCGCAATGGCGCTCCCGATTGCGTTTTTGGAGCGACATCCATCGGCATGGGTTTTCGTGGTTGGTTGTGAGGTGGGTTCTTGAAGCGCATCGATGAACACCGCATCCACCAGATCTTCGAAGTCAGCCTATGGCTGAAGGGCGCGCATGCCCTGACCGAATGCGTCGGCGGAATTCTGCTCTATGTCGTCACCACCGATACCATTGCCTCCTGGGTCAATGCCCTCACCGCGGAGGAATTGATCGAGGATCCCAACGATTTCATCGCCGGCCATCTGTCGCGGATGGCAAGCCATTTTTCGGTCGCCAGCAAGGAGTTTTATGCCTTCTACCTGCTTAGCCACGGCCTGATAAAACTTGCCTTGGTGGTCGGGCTTTTGAGAGGCAAGCTCTGGTCTTACCCTGCCTCGCTCGCGGCTTTGGGCTTGTTCATGGTCTATCAAGTCTACCGCTACTCATACACCCAATCATTCGGCCTGCTGGTCCTGACCGTCTTCGATGCGGTCGTCATGGTGTTGATCTGGCACGAATGGAGGATCGTGCGGCAGCACAAGCCGGCATGATGGTTGCGTTGGCGGCCTTGTCCCTGTTTCCTGGACGTCGGCACATGGACCGACGGATCGATGGCGGACGCTGTCGCGGTCCGGCTACAAACGCCTGACCGCTAGGGAGCGCCCTTGCCTTGCCGGCGGAACCCCACGCACCGTCGGACATTGTGTCCCAGGACAGCCCTTGGAGGACATGATGACCAGAGCTTTCGATATAAACGACAACACGGAAGAAAATCCGAAACGCCCGCCGCAGCCTGAGACCGGTGACGACCTCAGGAAAAAGAAGGTCGAAGGAAAAGCCTTCCAGGTGAATGAGAACAGCGTCGACAATCCGGCATCCGCGCCGGTGACGCCGAAGCGGGACTGATCAAAGGAAGATGGCGTGCGCCTTGTCAGGGCGTGCCTTCCGGCAGCATTCGCTTGAGCACGTCATCCCTACGGATGAAATGATGCCACAGCGCCGCTGCCGCATGCACGCCGGCAAGGATGAGGATCGAATTGGCGCAGAGGCTGTGCAGCTCCCTGATGAACCGGGCCGTGTCGCGATCCGGCGGAACTGGAGCCGGGATGGTGAAAAGGCCGAAGAAACTCAAGGCATCGCCCCTGTACCAGGTCAGCAAGATGCCGAGCACGGGAATGGCCATCAGCAGCGCGTAAAGCGCAAGATGCGCGACTTTGGCCGCACTTCGTTCAAGCGGTGACATTTCCTGCGGCAGGCCGGGCGTCCCCAGCGTCAGCCGCAGGCCGACACGGATGACGACCAGCGCGAAAAGCAGCAGCCCGAACGAAATATGCAGCCACCAGACCATCGCCCGCCCCGGATCGCCGCGCGGAAAAACCTCCTCGACGTAAGTCAAGCCATAAAGGCCGATGACCAGCAGGAACACTGCCCAGTGAATGGCTTTCTGCGCGCTTGTGTAGGTGGGGTGCATGCGAGTTTCCAGTTTTGAACGTTTCTAAACTAGCCGCGATCATGTCAAAGCTTTGGCGGGCGACGATCCTCTTATGAAGGGAACGTCCAGGGGCCGGGCTGTGATGACCGTGATTCGGTGGACACTGGAACAGGCAACCTGTCAGTTCGCTGACAACAGGGCATCGGATGGCGCGATGCGTCGGCCAAAGAAAAGCCCGCACGAACCGGGCTTTTCTTCGGATCTCTCGGCGCCCTCAATAAAAGCGCGGGATAGGGCCGTTCTGCGGCGTCGTGCGGTCGCCGAGGTCGAGAAAAACCTCGTCGACATAGCACCAGCCCCAGCCTTCCGGCGGATCATAGCCCTCGATGATGGGATGGCTGGTGGCGTGAAAATGTTTGGTCGCGTGGCGGTTGGGCGAGTCGTCGCAGCAGCCGACATGGCCGCAGGTGCGGCAGAGCCGCAGATGCACCCACCACGAGCCGCTCTTCAGGCACTCCTCGCAACCGAGCGCGCTCGGCGTCACGTCCTTGATCCCAGCCGCATGCTTGCATTCATCCGCCATCACACTCTCCTGGCCAGTTGAGGCTCAACTCTTCCTTTTTTGCGCTTTTCCCGCGAAAACCGTTACACACTTTTCGTGAAATTGCTGTCCGCGGCGTGGCTGGCGTCCCGCGCGAGATAGGCATGCAGCGCCGCGACCACCTGGGCGCCCTCGCCGACAGCCGCCGCGACGCGTTTGACCGAACCGCAACGTACATCGCCGATGGCAAACACCCCGCTGCGGCTGGTTTCCATCAGACCCCGGTCCGGTCCGAGCTCGGATCCGGTGCGGATGAAACCCTTGGCGTCCAGCGCCACGTTGCATTGCGCCAGCCAGTCGGTGTTCGGATCGGCACCGATGAACAGGAAGAGATGGCGGATCGGGCGTGTCGTCTGCTGCCCGCTGACGCGGTTGCGCCAGCGCACGCTGGCAAGATTGCCTTCCTCGCCCTCCAGCGCCTCGATCTCGGTCTCGGTCAACACCTCGATGTTCGGCTGCGCCTTGATGCGCTCGACCAGGTAGCGCGACATCGAGGCATCGAGGCTGCCGCCGCGCGCCAGCAGCGCGACTTTGCGCGCATGGCTGGCGAGGTAGACGGCCGCCTGGCCGGCCGAATTGCCGGCGCCCACCAGCGCCACCTCCTGGCCGGCGCAAAGCCGCCCTTCGATGGGCGAAGCCCAATAATGCACCGACGTGCCCTCGAACGGCGACAGGTTGGCGACATCGAGACGCCGGTAGCGCGCGCCGCTGGCGATCACCACGCTGCGGGTGCGCACCGTCTCGCCATCGCCCACATCGAGCAGGTAGCGGGCGCCTGAATTGTCGGCCGCGGCACTCAGCAGCTTCGCCTCGTCCGGGATCACCATTTCGACGCCGAACTTCTGCGCCTGGTTGTAGGCGCGCGCCATCAGCGCCATGCCGGTGATGCCCGTGGGGAACCCGAGATAGTTCTCGATGCGCGAGGAGGCGCCGGCCTGCCCGCCGAAAGCCCGGCAATCGAGCACGATGGTCGACAGCCCTTCCGACGCCGCGTAGACCGCCGCCGCCAGCCCCGCCGGCCCGGCGCCGACAATAGCGACGTCATACAGCGTATCGGCATCGATCGGCCTGAGCAGGCCGATGCAGCGGGCGAGGTCCTTCTCGCCGGGATTCATCAGCAGCCTGCCGTTCGGGCACAGCACGACCGGCAGATGGTGAGGATCGACGTCGAAGCGCTCTACCAGGGTTTTCGCGCAGGGGTCGCTGGCGGAATCGAGTACACGGTGCGGCTGGCCGCTGCGGGCGAGGAAGCCTTGCAGCCGCAGGACATCGGCATTGCCTGATGGTCCGATGATGATCGGCCCGCTGGTGGCGCTTTCCAGGAGCCCGACGCGGCGCAGGATCAGCGCCCGCATGATGCGCTCGCCGAGATTGGCCTCCTGCACCATAAGGTCGCGCACGCGCCGAGAGGGAATAACAAACGCCTCGACAGGCTCGGCGGCCTCGGCATTGACCAGCGAGGGGCGGGCCGAAAGCTGCGCCAGTTCGCCAACGAAGCTGCCCGGACCATGGGTGACGATCGTCTCGTGCCGGCCGAGGCCGCCATCCTGGGTGATATCGACCCTGCCCGACAGCACGACGATCAGGCCGGGCGCCACGTCGCCAGCCCTGATGATGTGCTCGCCGGCTGCATAGAAGCTGGCTTCGCCGAAACGGCGCATGTGGTCGATGTCGGCCTCGCTCAGCGTTGGGAAGGCCTGATCGCGCCGGGCGCCGAAGATCGCGGTGCTGGATTGAGACATGGTTGCGAGCGTAGCGAAGCAGCCGCGCGGTTTGAAGCGGTTTGTTCGGGGACTAGCCGGGAGGGGAGGTTTGCCGCGGCGGCCGCGGCCTTCTTCGGTCACGAACCTAGCGCAAATTCCGTGCTCCCTCGCTCACGGGACGGTCAAAGCGGCGAATCCGCGACATCAGATGGATCTACCCTGAGATAGATCGCGTGGCCTCAGAAAACACTCACGCGCAGTGGAACACTGCAGCATCTATGAGGCGCCTCTTGCATCCCTACGCATAATTTCTGCACGGCTTAAGTATCAGCTTTTCCATAACGCTTGAATTCCGACAATATAGACCCTACCGCGTCAAATTCTGGCTGGAATTTTTTTAGAAGAACTTTTATTTGATCTTCAATTATTTCAACATTCTGAACGTCCTCGACATTCGCCGTATTATTTCTAAAAAACTTGGAAAATTTTTTCGCCTTATCGGTCGCGCCATTTTGAAAGCGAATGTTGGCTAGTTTCTTCTCTTCGGCAATAGACTGGATCCTTTCGATGACCCCCTTGCGAAATTCGTGATCGGCAAGAGGCCCCACTTCAACGTGCAATTTTAACCCACCCCCGTTTTTTTGAGGATTGTTCCACATGTCGAGCCAAACGATAAGTGGATAGCCGGCCCACCAATCTTCGCAACCAGGCCATTCCAAGGTGTCTTCACCCAATGCCTCATACCAATTCAGCGGGAGAAAGCTCACATTTGAGTTCGAAAGGGCGTTGAAGATATAGTCCCTTCCACCAATGGAAATCTGACCTAGGTAGTCCGTATTCTCGCCAAAGAGGTTTCGCGCCGCCAAGGCAAAATCTGAACCCGCGCCGTGTGTTTGGACAAATTCAAGAACTTTCCTATGCTCACGATAAAGCTGCCGAGCCAGTTTTTGCATTTCCAATAGCTCTTTGCTCATGCCAGTCGCGACCTCTAGGATTTCTATATAGTGGTTCAAGAAAATTCGTACTTCCGCAGAAATCTGATAGGATTCCTGTTTCAGAAAGCGCTGCAGGAACGTGCATATAGTCGCGTAACGAATTGTTACATAGGAACTGTCTTCCGGCATCTCTTCTGATAAAGTCAGGAAGACGCCTTGTATCAACAGTTTCGTTTGCGGGCTGCCGCGCGATAGATCAACCAATTCCTCTATTCGATCACGGTACTTCTTTAGCTGCCCGCCATGCTGGACGCTGTGGAATTTGTTCTCCACAACGAACGCCCAACCATTGCGAGGCGACAGAACAAGAATATCGATGTTATTCCATTCTCGACGAATATCGGCATCGCGCAAATCGGCTTGTGCGACTTCCAAAGCCGAGGGGCGACGACCGCTATTCCCGCGCAACGCTTCGGCAAGAAACGACTTCAGGAAATGGTCCCCGAACCCATGTGTTTCTTGGGGGTCCATCAGCCAGGCGAGAATGGCGGAATGGCGGATTTCCATCCCTTCCATCCGCATGACCCTGATCGGATTGAAGCGGTTGATATAGGCTTGGATCTGCTGCAGCTTTTCGTTGTTGACGAAGAGGCTTTCTAGTTCGTCCTGCATTGGCGTGTCTCGCAACATGATCCTTGGAAAGCCAACGGCATCAAATTTCTCGCGGCGATGTCATTGACCGCTTGCTCTGTTTCAACAGATTTCATGCTTGGGTGACGACTGGCAATCTATGACGCGAGCGCGATGGCTGGCGTCCACTGATATCTTGCTAACGCACAATACAAGCTACCTCGCACAGAGATGAGCGAGGCAGATCATCGACTTTACGAGGTGACTTGATCCCGTTGGTAGTCGGGAAAAATGGTGCCCAGAAGAGGACTCGAACCTCCACTCCTTGCGGAACACGGACCTGAACCGTGCGCGTCTACCAATTCCGCCATCTGGGCTGGTGCGGGCTCATGTAAGCGGGCAAGCGATGGCTGTCAACGCGCTTTTTGGACCGTGGTCCCGAAAGGTGACTTCGCCTTCCGCAAAAGCGCCCCCCAAAGCAAAAGCCGCGGCCTCCGCTTGCCGGCTCATGAACCCTCAGCCTTCCAGGACTTCCTTCGACGCCACGGTCGAATCGGCGTTGAGCTGGTAGATGACCGGGACGCCGGTGCCGAGTTCCAGCTTGACGATCTCCTCGCCCGACTTGCCGTCCAGCGCCATGATCAGCGCGCGCAGCGAATTGCCGTGGGCGGCGACCAGCACGGTGCCGCCGCGCAGCACGTGCGACTGCATGTCATGAAGGTAATAGGGCCAGACGCGGGCGCCGGTGTCCTTCAGGCTTTCGCCGCCGGGCGGCGGCACGTCGTAGGAACGGCGCCAGACATGCACCTGCTCCTCGCCCCATTTCTTGCGCGCATCGTCCTTGTTGAGGCCGGAGAGGTCGCCATAGTCGCGCTCGTTGAGCGCCTGATCGCGGATGGTCTTCAGGTCGCTCTGGCCGACCGCGTCGAGAATGTGCTGGCAGGTCTTCTGCGCCCGGATCAGCGCCGAGGTGAAGGCGATGTCGAATTTCAGGCCGCGCGCCTTGAGTTTCTGGCCGGCGGCCTTGGCCTCGGCGTGGCCCTGCTCGGTCAGGTCGACGTCGCGCCAGCCGGTGAACAGGTTCTTCAGGTTCCATTCGCTCTGGCCATGGCGCACGAGCACGAGGGTTCTCGACATGTTTGCTCCTTCAAATTGGCAAATTTGGCAGATCGGCCGCTTCAGCTCAGGCCGAGCACGTCCCGCATCGAATACAGTCCTGGCTTCTTGCCCCGTGCCCACAGCGCCGCCTTGACGGCCCCGCGGGCGAAGATGGCGCGGTCCTCGGCGTGGTGGGACAGCGTGACGCGCTCGCCGGTGCCGGCCAGGATCACGCTGTGGTCGCCGACCACCGAGCCGCCGCGCAGCGTGGCGAAGCCGATCGAGCCGGTTTTTCGCACACCCGTATGGCCGTCGCGTGAACGCACGTCGTTGCCGGCAAGTGCCATGCCGCGCCCGGCCGCGGCTGCCTCGCCGAGCAGCAGCGCGGTGCCGGAGGGAGCGTCGACCTTGTGCTTGTGGTGCATCTCCAGGATCTCGATGTCGAAATCATCGGCGTCGAGCGCGCGCGCCGCCTGTTCGACCAGCACCGCCAGCAGATTGACGCCGAGGCTCATATTGCCCGACTTGACGACCGTCGCATGGCGCGCCGCCGCCGCGATCCTGGCATTGTCGTCGGCCGAGCAGCCGGTCGTGCCGATGACATGGACGATGCGCGCCTGCGCCGCGTAGCCGGCGAATTCGACCGATGAGGCCGGCGTGGTGAAATCGAGCACGCCGTCAGCCTTGGCGAAGACCGGCAGCGGATCGTCCGATATCGGCACATTGATGATGCCGATACCTGCCAGTTCGCCGGCATCCTTGCCCAGGTAGGGCGAATCCGCGCGCTCGACAGCGCCGATGACGCGAGCGCCCGGAATGGTATGGATGGCGCGGATCAGCGTCTGGCCCATGCGGCCGGCGGCACCCACCACCACAAGGCCCATATCGCTTGCTTCGCTCATGTGCTCCTCACAGCAGTCTTCTTCGCACGCGTGGCCCGGACCAGAGTTTGGATCGGCTTGCTGTCATCAACAAGCCCCAGCCCCTTCTTGCCCTGGATGCGGTGGAAGCGGGCATAGATGCTGTGAGGGTCGGCCATCAGCGTCGCGTGGGTGCCTTCCTCGACCAACCGTCCCTCTTCCAGCACGATGATGTGGTCGGCATTGACCACCGTCGACAGGCGATGCGCTATGACGATGGTCGTGCGGCCTTGCATGACATGGCTCAGCGCCTCCTGGACGCGCGCCTCCGCCTCGTTGTCGAGCGCCGAGGTCGCCTCGTCGAGCAGCAGGATCGGCGCCTGGCGCACGATGGCACGGGCGATCGAGACGCGCTGGCGCTGGCCGCCGGAAAGGGTCGAGCCGCCTTCGCCGACCGGCGTGTCGTAACCTTGCGGCTGCTGGCGGATGAACTCGTCGGCTGCCGCCTGTTTCGCCGCCTGCTCGATCTCGGCGTCCGTGGCCGACAGCCGGCCGTAGCGGATGTTGTCGCGGATCGTGCCCTCGAACAGATAAGGCGCCTGCGCCACGTAGGCGATGGATTGCCGCAGCGAATGCTTGGTCACCTTCGAGATGTCCTGGCCATCGACCTCGATACTGCCCTGGTCGACGTCGTAGAAGCGCTGCAAGAGCGCCACCAGCGTCGACTTGCCGGCGCCGGACGCGCCGACGATGGCCGTGACCTTGCCGGCGGCAGCGACAAAGCTCAGCTCCCTCAGCACCGGCATGTCTGCGCTGTAGCCGAACGTCACATTGTCGAAGCGCACCTCTCCGGTGGTGATCCTGGCATCGACAGCGTCGGGCGCATCGCCCTGTTTCGGCTCCAGGTCGAGCAACTCGTAGATCATGCGCGCGTTGACCAGGGCACGCTCCATCCCGACCTGCGTGCGCGCCAGGCGCCTTGCCGGATCGTAGGCCATGATCAGCGCGGTGATGAAGGAAAACACCGCGCCCGGCGGCTGCCCAAGATACAGCGCCCGGTAGCCGGAATAGGCAAGCACGGCAGTGATGGCGAGACCGCCCAGAATCTCGGAAATCGGCGACAGCCGCTCCGATACGCGGGCGATCTTGTTGTTACGCTGCTCGGCCGTATCGGCCATGATGCCGATGCGGCGCGACAGCTCTTCCTCCAGGGTGAAGGCCTTGACGATGGCTATGCCTTGCGTGGCCTCCTGCACGGACCCGTTCAGCCG
This sequence comes from Mesorhizobium loti, assembly GCF_013170705.1. Lineage (NCBI taxonomy): Bacteria > Pseudomonadati > Pseudomonadota > Alphaproteobacteria > Hyphomicrobiales > Phyllobacteriaceae > Mesorhizobium > Mesorhizobium loti. Next base: position 895,831 of record NZ_CP033334.1, read on the forward strand.
CGAATTGATCAGGACGGATTCACGGTTGATACGCCGCAGTCGGCGGGTGATGTAGACGACGGCCCAGATCAGCGGCGGCCCGATCAGCAGCGAGCTGAGCGACAACACCGGATCCTGATAGATCATCACGCCGACGAGAGCGACCAATGTAACCGCGTCGCGGCTGATGGAGGTCAGTGTCAGCGACAGCAGGTCACGAACACCGCCGACATTCTCGCTGACCTGTGCCGCCAGCCGACCGGAACGTGTATCGTTGAAGAAGTTGACGCCGAGCTTCATCAGATGGTCGAAGCTGCGCTTCTGGTAGCGCGCGACCAGATTGTTGCCGATACTGGCCAACGCGACTGCCTGGCCGTAACCGGCGAAGCCGCGCAGCAGGGAGGCTCCCATGAAACCGGCGCAGATCAACCAGAGCATATCGCCGCGCCGTTCGTAGAAGATCTGGTTGATCATCGGGGCCATGATCCACGCCGTGAAGGCAGTGGTGCCGGAAACGATCAGCAGGCAGGTGACGGCGACGACATAGGTCCAGCGATATTCATTGCCGTTTTCAGCGAGGATGCGGCGGAGCACCGCCGTGACCTCGCCAGGCTGGACTTTCTGTTTGGGGGCTTGAAGTGTCAAATCAGGAGCGCTTTGTGGTTTTCCGCCTCGTGGGATCGGGCTGCGAATTCGGCACCCCTCTTAACGTCATGAGGCCGGCTTGCCTATGCCCGCGGCTGATTAACTTCGTCGCGGGCGGCTCAAGCGCGCTCGCGGGGGATATAGGCGCATCCAGTCGAAGAGCTAGGCCTGCCAGCGCCTGCCAGCGGTCTGGACGCCGAACAGCGAGGGGTTTCGGGCATAGGCGGCAAGGCCGAGAAGTGCGGCCAGCGGTTGGGTGATGACGTAGACAGGCATGGTGCGCATCAGCGCGCTGTGGGGCGCCTTGTCCTCGAAGGCGGCGCGGAAATTGCCTTCCTTCAGCGCCGGCACGATCTTTTGCGCGATGCCGCCGGTGAGGAAGACGCCGCCACGGCTCATGAACACCAAGGCAAGGTCACCGGCCGTGCGCCCGAGGCAGGTGACGAAAGTCCGCAGCGCTTCCTCGGCCACCGGATCGGTCTTGGCCAGTGCCGCACCGGTGATCTCCGCCGGCGTCGTGAAAGGTGACGGCTTGCCGTCCGCCATGGCCACCGCCCTGTAGACGTTCACCAGGCCGCGCCCGCACAGGATCTGCTCACCGGAAATGCGGCCCTCGAGCTTCTCTATGTGCGGGAAAACCTCGAAATCGCGCGGCGTGCGCGGGCCGATGTCCATATGGCCGCCTTCGCCGGGCACCGGTATCCAGTGGCGCAGCGCGTAGACCAGCCCGGCGACGCCGAGACCGGTTCCCGGCCCAAGCACGACGCGGCCGGCATTGGGCTCCGGCGCGCCGCCGCCGATCTTTTCCATATGCTCTTCGCCCAGCGCCACGACGGCCAGCGCCTGCGCCTCGAAATCATTGAGCACGACGATGTCGCTCAGGCCAAGACTGGCGAACATCTGCCTCGGCCTGACGACCCATGGGCAGTTGGTGAGCTCGATCTCGTCGCCATCGACCGGCCCGGCCACCGCCAGCACCGCCGAATTCGGGCGAACGGAAGAGCGGTCGAGAACCGCCGACTGGATCGCCTCGTCGATCGTGTTGTAGTTGGCGGTCTGCACGATGGTCGGCTCGCCGGCCTCCGAATTGGCGTCGAGCACGATCGAGAAGCGCGCATTGGTGCCGCCAATGTCGCCGATCAGGATCGGAAACCGCAACGACGTGTCGGTATCGCTTACGCTTGGCATGCTCTGGTCCGTCCCCGGCGCCCCTGACGGCGTTCTCGCCGTTCTTCCGTTGACTAGCGCATGAGTTTGAAAAGGGAAACGGTTTTCGAACCGGGCGACGCGCAGGGCGAGGTTCTGCGGCCAAACGGCCACTATTTCGCGGAAAACGCGATGCTAAACCGATTGAGACGGCCGACGCCGACGCATCGATCAGTGCGCTGGCGGGCGTGGCCGTGGCACCGGCACACCGACCTCGGGCGTCGACGTGAAGGCGTTCAGCGTGCCTGGCAGGCCGGCCGTGCCGCTGGCCGCGGTGGCGGGCAGCGGCGGTGCTTCCGGTTCGGCGACCGCGACCGGGATGGCGCCGCCGTGATAGGTCGCCGCCTCGGCCGAGGCCGGACCGGGCGCGTCGAGCACGGCGCGGCATTCCTTGGGCAGGTTGGCCATCGTCATCACGTCGCGTGCCTTCGGCGCGTCCGGGTTCTTGTTGGGACGCCACGGTTCTTCCGTGAACCACCAGGCCAGCGGCTTGCCGCAGCCGTCGTCGGCCGGCGTCGCTTCCTGCGCCTTGCAGTTGGGCGAGCCCAGCTGGCAGCCGATGCGCATGTGGAAATGATAGTCGTGACCCCAGAACGGCCTGATCTTGCGCAGCCAGGTGCGGTCACCCTTGACGGTGTCGCATAGCTTTTTCTTGATGCCCGGATTGACCAGGATGCGTTCGACCTCGGGGTAGCTCGCGGCACGCTTCAAAAGCGCGGTGTGCTGCGGCTTCCACAGCGCGTCCTTCACCAGATGCGTCTTCTCGTCGACCATCAAGGTGGCGCTCATCGATTCGCGCTGCGCGATCGACAGCGGACGGCTGGGCATCGGCGTCAGCCAGATGTCGGCGTCGAGGCCGATCTGGTGCGAGGCGTGGCCGGTCAGCATCGGACCGCCGCGCGGCTGCGAAATGTCCCCTATGAGCAAGCCTGGCCAGCCATCGGCGGCGGCGTCACGTGAAAGCTTCTCGATTACGGCGATCATTGCCGGATGGCCCCAGCGGCGGTTGCGCGACGGCCGCATCACCTCCCAGGTCGGGCCATCCATGGGAATGGCGACGCCGCCGGCAAAACAGCCCTTGGAATAGAAGCCGATCGACTGCGCCGCGGCCGCTGCCGGCAGCTTTTCGGCGCCGAACAGGTCTTTTGCCCGTTCCTCGGCGAGTGCCGGCCGCGCGGCGAGACCGCTCAGGGCAAGCAGGCCAAGAGCCACCGCCAACCGTGACGATCTGCCGAAATATGGACGCATCGCTGAGTTCATGAAACCGGATCCCCACCGCAATCCCGAAACCGAATCATAGCACGTCGGCCGCCAGGCGATCGATAGAGCGGTTCACCGCTCTATCTCGTTGTTTTGACGCAATTCCGGACGGAAAACCGCTTCACACTATTTCCTGGAATTGCTTTAGCCCTTCATCGGGCTGCGCGCCTCGCCGTCGAGCCAATCGCCGCTTGCCCACATATGGTCGAAGGCAGCGTGGTAATCGGGAAAGCGAAAGCGATAGCCCGCCGCCTTGATCGCCGCATTGGCGACACGCTTGTTCTCGCCATAGAAGGACCGCGCCATGGGCGAAAGTTGGGCGGCGTCGAATGGAATTTCCGGCGGCGGCTCGACGCCCATCAGCGAAGCGGCGTAGGCAACGACATCCTGCGGCGGCGCAGGCTCATCATCGGTGACGTTGAAGATGCCGCCTGTGTTGTCCCCGATCAGCTGCCAGAGCGCGCCGGCAATGTCGTCGCAATGGATGCGGTTGAATACCTGGCCGGGCTTGACCAGCCGCCGCGCGGTGCCGTTTTCCAGGTTGACCAGCGCGTTGCGGCCCGGACCATAGATGCCGGACAGGCGCAGGATCGCCACCGGCCGGCCGATATGCTCGCCGAGCTTCAGCCAATCCTGCTCGGCCTCGACCCGCATGACGGAGCGTTTCGACACTGGCCGGCACGCGGCTTTTTCATCGACCCAGGCACCGCCATGGTCGCCGTAAACGCCGACTGTCGAGAGATAGCCGATCCATTGCAGCGCCGGCATTTTGGCGAGCGCGTCGCGGGCGGCATTCAGCACGGGATCGCCGGCCTCTTCCGGAGCGATTGAAATCACCAGATGCGTCGTCTTGTTCAGTGCTTCGGCGTTTTCACCAGTCAGAACGCCGTCGAACAGCAGCGGGGCGATGCCAGCCTGACGCAATGCCTGGAATTTGTCGGGCGAGCGCGTCGTGCCCAGGATGGTGGCGGCGCCCGGATTGGCGCGGGCAAAAGCCTTGCCGGAGTAGCCGGCGCCGAAGATGAATATCCGCTTTTCGCTCATACATGTGCCCTGTCTGGCCGCGCCAGGCGCCATTCCTCGCGCACCGCCGCATCATTCTCGGTCATCAGGCCGGTCGCGGCCCTTTCGGCATATTCGGCATCTGGCACCAGCCGCGCCAGCGCCCATATTGCCGCGCCGCGCACCAGCGGCGAGGCGTCGCCGAGCAGCGCACGGACAGGGCCGGGCAGCCCGGCATCGCCGGAATTGCCGGCGGCGATCAGCACGTTGCGGATGAAGCGATCGCGGCCGATGCGCTTTATCGGCGAGCCGGAGAAGAAGGCGCGGAAGGCCGCGTCGTCCAGCTGCAACAGTTCGGCGAGCGGCGGCTCGCGCAAATCGTCGCGCGCGGCGAGCTTTGCTTCTGAGGCTACCTGGGCGAACTTGTTCCAGGGGCAGGCGGCCAGACAATCGTCGCAGCCATAGATCCGGTTGCCGATCTTTTCGCGGAATTCGTGCGGGATCGGCCCCTTGTTCTCGATAGTGAGGTACGAGATGCAGCGCCGCGCATCGAGCCGGTAGGGCGCGGGGAAGGCATCGGTCGGGCAGGCGTCCAGGCAGGCGCGGCAGGAGCCGCAATGATCGATCTCGGCCCGGTCGGGCGCAAGTTCGGCCGTGGTGAAAATGGTGCCGAGGAACAGCCAGGAGCCGTGTTCGCGGCTGACCAGATTGGTGTGTTTTCCCTGCCAGCCGAGGCCAGCGGCTTGCGCCAGCGGCTTTTCCATCACCGGGGCCGTGTCGACGAAGACCTTCACGTCGCCGCCGGCGCGCGCCACGATCTTGCCGGCGATTTCCTTCAGCCGGCCCTTCATCACATCGTGATAGTCGCGATTCCGCGCATAGACGGAGATGGCGCCCCGGTCGTGCCGGGCCTGCAGGTCGCGCGGATCATGATTGGGGCCGTAATTCATCGCCAGCACGACGATCGAGCGCACCTCAGGCCAAAGCGTGGAAGGCTCGCTGCGCCTCTCCAGCGTCTCGGCGATCCAGTCCATCGAGCCGTGAAAGCCATCGGCGACGAATTCGGCGAGGCGGGCCGGGGCCAGCGGGATTGCATCGGGGGAGGTGACGGCAACGGCATCGAAGCCGGCGCGATGCGCCTCCGCGTCGATCAGCGCGCGCAGTTTTGCGGCGTCAGAAGTCGAGGTCCGCATAATGCGACACCGGCGACAGGCCGCGCACGCGGTCGGTCAGGAGCGGCCGGAAGGAGGGCCGCGACTTTACCCTGGTGTACCATTCGCGCGCCGCCGCGTGTTCGCGCCAATCGATCTCGCCGAGATAGTCGAGCACCGACAGCGTCGCGGCGGCGGCGAGATCGGCATAGGTGACCCTGCCGCCGGCCAGCCAATGGCGGGTGCCAGCGAGCCAGTTGGTGTATTTCATGTGCTGGCGGATGTTGGCGCGCGCGGCACGGATGGCGCCCGAATCGGGCGAACCGCCGCCGGCCGTTTCCGGCATGATCGGCTTCAACACGCGCTCGCGCACCAGATGCCGGGTGACTTCGCTTTCGGCCTTGTTGAGATACCAGTCGATCAGCCGGCGGATTTCGGCGCGCTGCATCGGGTCCTCGGCGAACAGCCGCTTGTCGCGCTTCAAGACGCCGCGCGTCTCGTCGAGATATTCCGAGATCACGGTCGCGCCGACGATCGGCACATCGCCTTCGGCGAGCAGGATCGGCAGCGTGCCGGCCGGGTTCAGCGCCAGGAACTCCTTGCGCCGCGTCCACGGCTTTTCCTCGATCAGCGCCAGCTCCTCGCCATACTCGCCAAAGGCAAGGCGGACGAAGCGGCAGGTGGCGAACATGGGATGATGGAAAAGCGTCAGCATGGTTCCGCGATGATAAAGCGCACGAGTGTGGACTGGCGAATCGCCGGGCGCACCGGTAAGTCTTGGCCGCCCGGTTAGCGGGCCGTCAGGGTGTTGCGACCTATAGGGGCAGTTCAACGCCATGACAAGCAAGCCGTTCTGTTAGCCGTCGAGCAAAAGCCGAGGTAGCCATGGAAAGCCAGACCTTCGTCGAAGCCCTGCTGCTGGGCCTGCTGGAGGGGTTGACCGAATTCATACCGGTCTCCTCGACCGGACACATCCTGCTTGCCGGCCATTTCCTGGGCTTTCATTCGACCGGCAAGGCCTTCGAGATCCTGATCCAGCTCGGCGCGATCCTGGCGATCCTCAGCGTCTACTTCCGCCGCCTGTGGCAGATGCTCCTCGACCTGCCGCATGACCGGCTGACGAGGCATTTCGTCATCGGCATCCTGATCGCCTTCCTGCCGGCGGCGATCATCGGCGCGCTGGCGCACGACTTCATCAAGACGGTGCTGTTCGAATCACCGAGGCTGATCTGCATCATGCTGATCATCGGCGGCGTCATCCTGCTGGTGGTGGACCGCATGAACCTGAAGCCGGTCTATCGCGACGTCGAGCGGTTCCCGACCAGGCTTTACCTGCAGATCGGGCTTTTCCAGTGCCTGTCGCTGATCCCCGGCACCTCGCGCTCCGGCTCGACCATCGTCGGCGCGCTGCTTCTGGGGGTCGACAAGCGGGCGGCGGCGGAATTTTCCTTCTTCCTCGCCATTCCGACCATGGTCGGCGCCTTTGCCTTCGACCTGTTCAAGAACCGCAACGTGCTCACATCCGCCGACCTGCCGATCATCGCGATCGGCTTCGTCGCCGCCTTCGTCACCGCGCTCTTCGTGGTGCGCTTCCTGCTCGATTACGTCTCGCGCAACGGCTACTCGCTGTTCGGCTGGTGGCGGCTGGTGGTGGGGATTGTCGGATTGCTGGCATTGATGGTTTGGGGGTGAGGAGTGTTCCGCGCAGCGGACGGAAAGCCAATTGCTTGGCTTTCCGAACGACGAACGCCCTGAGCCCGCGAAGGGCGAGCAACGCCGGTCAAATGCTCCCCTAATTCCGTCCATAAAAAGCATTCTCGACATGCACCGGCCAGTGCCATGGCAGCACCGCGACCATGTCGAAGCGCATCGACAGCCTGCCATAATCCGCCTGGCGCGATAGCCAGATGTCGGCCGCCGCCTCGATGCGGCGCTCCGATTCATGGCTGATCGCCTCCATGGCTTCCATCAGCGTGCGGCGCGCCTTGACCTCGACGAACAGCACCAGGTCGCCGCGCCGCGCGATCAGGTCGATCTCGCCGAAACGGGTGCGATGGCGGCGCGCGAGAATCCGGTAGCCCTTCAGCATCAAAGCTGCCGCCGCCAGCCATTCGCCGCGATGGCCGCGCCGATAGGCTTTCTGGCGGCTGGCGCTGGGGCGCTCAGCCACTCCCCTCTCCGGAAGCATCCTTGAGCTCCAGAAGCCGACGGTAGAGAGCCTGTTTCTGGCCCCCGGTCATCTTCGCGGCTTCCGCCGCTGCCTTGGAGGCCGGCATTTCGGCGGCGAGCGACAACAGCAGGCGGTCGATATCCGCCGGCTCGTCCGCCTTGGCCTCGGCGGGACCGACGCAGACGACGATCTCGCCCTTTGGCGTATCGGCCGCGGCATAGTGGTCGGCCAGCGCCCGCAGCGCGCCGATGCGCATTTCCTCGAAGGTCTTGGTCAATTCCCTGCCGATGGCAGCCTTTCGCTCGCCGCCCAACGCCTCGACCATGGCGCCCAGCGACTCGGCCAGCCGGCGCGGCGATTCAAAGAAGATCAGCGTTGCCGGTACGGCCTTCAGCGCTTCCAGCCGCGCCAGCCGCTGGCCAACCTTCACCGGCAGAAATCCGGCGAACAGAAAGGCGTCCGACGGCAGACCGGACGCTGTCAGCGCGGCAAGCGGTGCCGACGGACCAGGGATCGGCACGACACGAATGCCGTGGTCGATCGCCTCGCCGACCAGCCGGTAGCCGGGATCGGAGACGAGCGGCGTGCCGGCATCGGAAATCAACGCCACGCTCTGGCCGGCCTGAAGGGCCGCGATCAGCTTCGGCCCGGCCTCGCCGGCATTGTGTTCGTGATAGGCCGTGGTGCGGCGGCGGATGCCGTAGCGGTCGAGCAGCACGCGCGACACCCGCGTGTCCTCGCAGGCGACGATGTCGGCGGCGGCCAGCGTCTCCAGCGCGCGCAGCGTGATGTCTGCGAGATTGCCGATCGGCGTCGCCACCAGATAGAGCGCCGGCCCGAGCGGACGGGCCACGATCTCGGTCTGCCCGACCACATAGCTGCGCTTGCCCGTCTCGTCAGTCACCGATGCCGTCTCCGTTCAGCCCTGTCTGGCCTGCCAGATCTTGTTTGGCACGGCTGGTGCCGGCTTGCAAAACTCACGCCGATGTAAGCTAAGCGCCATTCCTTCGCCACAGTAGGGAACGAAACCGGGTTTGGCAGATTTAGCCCCTGATTCCCAAGGGAGGACAGGATGGACAGCCTGAAGATACAGGACGCTTTCGCGCCCTACTATGCCGGCCGCAACAGCACCTCCCCGCCCAGGGAAAAGCGCCTGCCCGCCGAGAACGACGCCAGCCCGACCAAGTGGGCCGCCAAGCCCTTGCCCACCAATGTCAGGCTTTCCGACAACAAACCAGACAGCACGACGGAGCACTGACCGAACGATGCCCAATCGCTTCGATATCTTCATCACCCGTCTTGAAACGAAAAGCGCCAGGGAAGGCGTGCCCCCGCATCCGATGAACGACCAGCACAGCGTTCGCCGCGAAAAGGCCGACGCCAAGCCGGCCCGCAGCGGAGAGGCGCATGCCGAGAAGGATCGCGGCAAGCGCCGTTTCAAGCACGACGCCTGACGAGATCGCTGACAAATTGAGGCGCGTCGCGACTGAAAAGCTGGTTGGTCCGCGAATGTTGGCCCTTGCGGTCGGCCTTTTTGCCTTCACGTCCCCGGCCGATACAAGAAACAACGCGCAGGCCGGCTCCTCATCAGCCTCCCGAAGCCCACGAACGGTCAAGTTCAGGGCAACGGCTGCCAGCGGCCTCTTTGGCAAGACGCTTTCGCTCCGAGGGGTACTGGTCGGCGAAACCGAGGAACGGGAATTCGCGAGAATTCGCTACCCGGCAATCAACCAGCCTGTTTCCAGCCGGGACTGGATAACCGTCCAAGGTCTCTCCGCCGCCTATCTGCAACTGGACATTGATCCGCAATTCGCGATGCCGGGCATCCACTTGCATATGCGTTCAGACGATCCAGCCACGTCACACTACATGTTCCATAAAGTTGGCGAGCAATGGATCCAGGCGCCGCGAGCCACAAAGATCGACGTGTTTTCCTACGCAGGCTGTGGCCTCACCCAACAATCCTGGGAGGACGGCGGCGATTTTCACCATCAGGATTTCTTCTTTGAGGTCGACTCGGGTTCGGATTGCGCGGTGGCCGACGCGTCATGGTCAGGCACGCGCGGCAAGCCATCTGTCACCCCAGATAGCGTGAAACGCTCGCCTTCAGGCGCTCAATCAGCTCCAAATCCATGAATTCATAGTTATCCGGTATATCGAGGCAGATGATTCGGGCCTTGTTCAAACTCGTCTTGAATTTCTTCTGCAATTTGGTGCGGTGCACCTTTTCCATGACGAAGATGATGTCGGCCCAGGCGACCAGCTCATGCGTCAGCGGCGTGTCGGCATCATGGTTGGTCCCCGCCGATGCGACCTCGATGTCCCGGCGCGTTGAAAACACCTGCTCGGCGGTCGGGCTGCGCAAGCGGTTCTGGCTGCAGACGAAAAGGACGTTTTTCAAGGATCAGCGCGCCAGGTCGGCCACCACGGCGTCGAGCACGATCATGCCGGCCGGCGTGGCGCGCAGGCGCGCATTGCCGATCGGCGCCACCAGCCCCTCGCCCTGCAGCATGGACAGCCGCGCGCTCGACAGGCCGCGCCCGGAAAACGCCTCGTAGCGCGAGAGATCGATGCCTTCGGCGAGCCTCAGCCCCATCAGCAGGAATTCGTCGGCCTCTTCCGAGCGGGTCAGGATCTCGCCGCCGGTGACACCATGGCCCTTGGCCTCGACAAGGTTGGCCCAGGTTTCCGGCATCCGCTCGGCTATCGTCACCGTGCGGCGGCCATTCTCGACGAAGCGGCCATGCGCGCCGGGACCGACACCGACATATTCGCCATAGCGCCAATAGGTCAGGTTGTGCCGGCTCTCGGCGCCCGGCCTGGCGTGGTTGGAAATCTCGTAGGCCGGCAGGCCATGCGCGGACGTAATCTCCTGCGTCAGCGCATAGAGGTCGGCGGCATGGTCATTGTCGGGAATGATGAACTTCTTCGCCGCATGCAGTGCATGGAAGGGCGTGCCTTCCTCGATGGTCAGCTGGTAGAGCGACAGATGATCGGCGGCATGGCCGATCGCCTGTTCGAGCTCGGCCGCCCAGGCCTCCGGCGTCTGGCCGGGCCGGGCGTAGATCAGGTCGAAGGACAGCCTTGGGAATATTTCCCGCGCGAGGCCGATGGCGTGCAGCGCTTCATCGACATTGTGCAGCCGGCCGAGGAAGCGCAGATCCTTGTCGTTCAGCGCCTGCACGCCGAGCGAGACGCGATTGACCCCGGCGGCGCGATAGCCACGAAAGCGCTCGGCCTCGACCGAGGACGGGTTGGCTTCCAGCGTCACCTCGATGCCTTCAGGCACCGTCCAGTTCCTCGCCACGGCGTCCAGGACCCTGGCCACGGTTTCCGGCTTCATCAGCGACGGCGTACCGCCGCCGAGAAAGATGCTGGTCACCTCACGCGCCCCGGTGCGCTGGCGCATCGTCGCCAGTTCCGCCTCGAAGGCGGCGGCAAAGCGCTCCTGGTCGACCGGCTGGTGGCGGACATGGCTGTTGAAGTCGCAATAGGGGCATTTGGCCGCGCAGAAAGGCCAATGGATGTAGACGCCGAAGCCGGGGGCCCGGTCGAGCAGCATGCTCATGCCTCTCCCAATCTCGCTTTGGCGAATTTCTGGAAGGCGCGTGCGCGATGCGACAACGCCGTCGCCTGGCCTGGTTTCCAGCCGTGTTTTTCCTCGGCACTCATCTCGCCGAAGGTCTTTTCGAAGCCATTGGGCAGGAACACCGGGTCATAGCCGAAGCCAAGCTCGCCGCGTGGCGGCCAGACCAGCGTGCCTTCGGCCTCGCCGCGATAATATTCGGCCTCGCCGTCGGGAAAGGCGAGGCAGATGACGGCGACAAAGCGACCCTTGCGCTGTTCCGGCAGAGCGGCGCCGACCTCCTGCAGCGCCACTTCGGTGCGCTGCATGGCCATGGCGAAGTCGCGCGATCCGTCCGGGGTTTCGGCCCAGTTGGCGGTGTAGACGCCGGGCGCGCCGTCGAGCGCGTCGACGCAGAGGCCCGAATCGTCCGACAGCGCCGGCAGGCCGGTCGCCTTTGCGGCGGCCAGCGCCTTGATGTAGGCATTCTCCTCGAAAGTGGTGCCGGTCTCGTCCGGCTCCGGCAGGCCATAGTCCTTCGCCGACTTCGCTTCGAAGCCGAACGGCCCCATCAGATCGGCGAATTCGCGCAGCTTGCCGGCATTGTGGCTGGCGACGACGATCTTCTTTCCATCAAGAGAATGCATCAAAGCCCCCAGATTCTTGGCTCGGCAAACTCGATCGAATTGCCCGAGGGGTCGCGTATATAGAGCGAACGGCCACCTTGCGGCCATTCGAATTCGCTTTCGATGGCAATTCTTTTTGCCTCCAGATGGGCTTTCCAGGCCACGATTTCCGCAGCGCTCGCCGCGAAGCAGAGATGACCTTCGCCGACCGCGCCATGCGGCGGCACTTTCAGCCGCGCGTCCGGCGCCGGAGGTATCTTGGTCGTCTCGGCATTGAAGACCAGCAGCACGCCCGGCCCGCAGCGGAAGAAAAGATGTCTGCCGTCCACCTTGCCGAGCAGATCGAGGCCGAGCACGCCGACATAGAATTCTTCCGCCGCCGCCAGATCGGTGACGTACAGGGCTGATTCAAGGATGGCGGAGGGGGTCACCAGAAAATCGATGGCTTACGCCACCGCCATCTGCTGCAGGCTGACCAGGCGCTGGATGCCTTTCTTGGCCAGGCCCATCAATTCCGCGAACTGCCCATCCGAGAAGGGCTCGCCCTCGGCGGTGCCCTGGATCTCGACAATGCCGCCCTTGCCGGTCATGACGAAATTGGCGTCGGTGCCGGCCGAGGAATCCTCGAGATAGTCAAGATCGATGACCGGCTGGCCGTCATGGATGCCGCAGGAAATCGCCGCGACATGGTCCTTCAACACCTTGGCGACGCTGGCCATCTGCCGGGCTTCCATCCAGCGCAGGCAGTCATAAAGCGCCACCCAGCCGCCGGTGATCGAGGCGGTGCGGGTGCCGCCATCGGCCTGGATGACGTCGCAGTCGACGGTGATCTGCTGTTCGCCCAGCGCCTGCAAATCGACCACGGCGCGCAGCGAACGGCCGATGAGGCGCTGTATTTCCAGCGTGCGGCCGCCCTGCTTGCCGGCGGAGGCCTCGCGGCGCATGCGCTCGCCGGTCGAGCGCGGCAGCATGCCGTATTCGGCCGTCACCCAGCCCTTGCCGGAATTGCGCATCCAGCCGGGCACCTTCTCCTCGAGGCTCGCCGTGCACAGGACATGGGTGTCGCCGAACTTCACCAGGCACGAGCCTTCGGCGTGCTTGGAGACGCCGCGCTCGAAGGAGATGGCGCGCATTTCGTCGAATTGGCGTTTGGAGGGGCGCATTCGGGCTTCTTTCCAGTCATTTTTCGGAATCGTGGCCGGCTTTTAGACGCATGGGGGGCAGCGCGCAAAGGAAAACGGACCGGACGATCCGACACAGACACCGGGTTGCGCCCGCCGTGCCGAAGTCTATATCCTGAACAAGGAGGTTTCTGGCCGAATGACCAAGGCAATCGATCCGGGTTCGCAACCGCTCGCACTTCAATCACTCGACATGCGCTCACGCGACATCTTCCGGCGCATTGTCGATTCCTATCTCAGGGACGGCGAGCCGGTGGGCTCGCGCAGCCTGTCGCGCATCCTGCCCTCCTCGCTGTCGCCGGCCACCATCCGCAATGTGATGAGCGACCTCGAGCACCTCGGGCTGATCTACGCGCCGCACATCTCGGCCGGCCGGCTGCCGACGCAGGCCGGCCTGCGTTTCTTCGTCGACGCCTTCATGGAGCTTGGCGACCTTTCCGACGAGGAGCGCCGCACCATCGAGGCACAGGTGCGGGCCTCCGGTTCGGGTGCGACGCTGGAGCACATGCTGACCGAGGCCAGCCAGATGCTGTCGGGCATGTCGCGCGGCGCCGGCCTGGTGCTGGCCGCCAAGAACGAGGTGGCGCTGAAGCATATCGAATTCATCCAGCTGGAACCGACCAAGGCGCTTGCCGTGCTGGTGTCGCAGAATGGCGACGTCGAGAACCGCGTTGTCGAGCTGCCCGCCGGCATCACCGTCTCGCAGCTGCACGAGGCCTCGAATTTCCTCAACGCGCATATCCGCGGCCGCACGCTGGCCGAGGCGCGGACCGAGATCGCCCGCATCAAGGAAGAGACGCGAGCCGCTCTCGACACGCTGTCGCAAGACCTGGTCGAGAAGGGGCTTGCGGTGTGGGCGGGCGCCGAAAGCGGCCTGCCGGCAAGGCTGATCGTACGCGGCCGCGCCAACCTGCTCGAAAACGTCACCGCCCAGGCCGACATCGAACTGCTGCGGCATCTGTTCGAGGACATGGAGACGCAGGACGGGCTGATCCAGCTGCTCGATCTCGCCGAGCAAGGATCGGGCGTGCGCATCTTCATCGGCTCGGAAAACAAGCTGTTCTCGCTGTCCGGCTCGTCGCTGGTCGTCGCGCCCTATCGCGACAAGGATGCCCGCGTCGTCGGCGCGCTTGGCGTCATCGGCCCGACCCGTCTGAATTACGCCCGAATCGTGCCGATGGTCGATTATACCGCGCAGCTGATATCGCGCATGTTAAGGTAGCGCCCCGGATAGCAAGAGACGGGCAGCAAGGAGAAGAAGAATGGCGCTCGAAGAATTCAAGGCCCGGATCAGCCTGCTGCTCGAGGAGATGGTGAACCAACCGGAAGACCAGCACGAAATCCAGGAACAGCTGCGCGAAAAACTGCGGGAGATGCGCGCCATGGGCCTGCCGCTGCCGGCGGATCTCGTCGCGCTGGAAAAACGCCTCGACGACGATTTTTACGCTGCCGGGACATAGACCGGAAACCGGTCTTTCGCTCCTCGACGCATCGTATGAGGCGGAACCTCTGGACAGACCTGCCGTTGGTTTCCTTCGCGACCAGATGGAGGACAAGATGATCCGATCGGCCGGCCTGGTGCTTCCAGCGCTCTTTCTCGCAACAGCGGCCTTCGCGCAGCAGGCGGACCAACCGGTGCTGAAAGGCGCGGCCGCCTTCGGCGACTGGCGCGCCGACAAGCCAGGTATACGCCGCCTGATCAAGCCGGAAGACCTTCCGAAGCCCTATCTCACCAAATCCGCCTCGAACAGCGCCGGGCTCGCCGACATGCCGGCAGGCGCGAAGCCGCGACTGCCGGCGGGATTCTCGGCCGAGCTGATCGCCTCCGGCATCGACAATCCGCGCGCCGTGCGCATCGCGCCGAACGGCGACCTGTTCGTCGCCGACAGCGAAGCCAACCAGATCCGCGTCTACCGCCTGTCCAAGGACAGTGCCAAGCCCGCCGAAGACGCCATCTTTGCCCGCAATCTCAACCAGCCCTATGGCATCGCCTTCTATCCGCCGGGCAATGACCCGCAATGGGTCTATGTCGCCAACAGCGACAGGATCGTGCGCTTTGCCTACCGCAATGGCGAGCTGAAAGCCGCCGGCGAACCGCAGACCATCGTCGACAAGATTCCCTCGAACCACCACTGGACGCGCGACATCGTCTTTTCGCCTGACGGCAAGACGCTCTATCTGTCGGTCGGCTCGGGTTCGAACATCGCCGAGGACATGGGCAAGGCGCCGGATGGCGGCCTAGAAGCGTGGATCAAGTCGAAGCCGCTTGGCGCGACATGGGGCTCCGAGGACGGCCGCGCCGACGTGCTGGCCTTCGACCCGGACGGCAAGAACGGCCGCATCGTCGCCACCGGCCTGCGCAATTGTTCGGGCATGACCGTGCAGCCGGCGACCGGGGCGCTGTGGTGCGTCGTCAACGAGCGCGATGCGCTCGGCGACAATGTGCCGTTCGAGTACGCAACATCCGTCAAGGACGGCGCCTTCTACGGCTGGCCCTGGTACTATATCGGCGACAATGAGGATCCGCGCCACAAGGGAGCGCGGCCCGATCTCGCCGGCAAGGCAACCATTCCCGATGTGCTGATGCAGGCGCATTCGGCGCCGCTCAACATCGCCTTCTACGACCGCCAGGATTTTCCGGCCGGCACCGGTTTTCCCCAGGACTACAGGGGCGACGCCTTCGTGGCCCTGCACGGGTCGTGGAACCGCGGCAACAGGACCGGCTACAAGGTCGTCCGATTGCTGTTCAAGGGCGGCAAGCCGACCGGCGAATACGAGGATTTCATGACCGGCTTCGTGGTCTCCAATGGCGAGGTGTGGGGCCGGCCGGTGGGCGTGGCGGTGGCGAGCGACGGCGCCCTGATCGTCACCGAGGACGGCAACGGCACCATCTGGCGCGTGACTTATGGTGGCGCCCGCTCCTGATGGATCTTGCTCGGCTGGCACAGGCCCTTCATCCCGGATTGCCGGCGCCGGCGTCATCCCTCTTCCCGCGAACAGCGAGAAGGTGGCCGCGAAGCAGCCGGATGAGGGGACCTCGCAGGACGAAGGCCGGCATGTCTGGTGCAACGGATTCGGACACCCAGGGAATTCAACCGTGGCCCGCGCCATGCGATAAAGCTTTCCGATCCGAGACCGAATCCATGACCCTCACCGGCTTCCTCACCTACAGCGCCGCCCTTGGCATCGCCGCCGCCATCCCCGGCCCCGGCATCACCGCGCTTGTCGCGCGTGCGCTCGGCTCCGGCTTTCGTTCGGCGCTGGCGATGTTCTTCGGCCTGATGGTCGGCGACCTCACCTATCTGACCGCCGTGGTGCTCGGCCTCGCCTTTGTCGCGCAGACCTTCGGCATGGTGTTCCTGGCGATCAAATGGGCCGGCGTCGCCTATCTGGCGTTTCTGGGCTGGCGCTTCTGGACCGCCGGCATCACGCCCGAAACGGTTGAGGCCAGGAAGGGCAAGGGCGGGCTGGTTTCGAGCTTTGCCGCCGGCCTCGCCGTCACGCTCGGCAATCCCAAGACAATGATCTTCTACCTCGCCATCACGCCGACCATCGTCGACCTGAAGACCATCACGCTGGCCGACTACAGCATTCTCGCCGCTCTGACGGTCGTCGTCCTGTTCGTCGTGCTGGTCCCTTACCTGGCGCTCGCCGCCAAGGCGCGCTGGTTCCTGAAATCGCCACGCGCCCTGAAGGTGCTGAACCGCACCGCCGCCGGCTTCATGGTCGGCGCGGCGGCAGCGATCGCCGCCCGCCAGTAGCACTCTTTCAGCCAAAACATTCCGAGGTCGGGCCCTTCCGCGAAATGCTTTTCCGGGACAACGGCGTTTTAGACAAACGCCCCACTCGGATATTTCCGGCCGACAGCTTATGTTGCGCGGCTGAAAGCCCTATCTTGCCGGCTGCAATGCCACTTGCCTGAAATTCTCACTCGCCTGAAATCCTGGGAGCGAAACCAATGAACAAGCCCGTCACCTCCGCCCGCGTCCCCGGCCGCGGCCGCATCTACAATTCCATCACCGACACGATCGGCGACACGCCCCTGGTACGGCTCGACAAGTTCGCCAAGGAGAAGGGGATCGTCGCCAACCTGGTGGCCAAGCTCGAATTCTTCAACCCGATCGCTTCGGTCAAGGACCGCATCGGCGTGGCGATGATCGAGGCGCTGGAGGCGGCGGGCAAGATTTCACCCGGCAAGACGACGCTGATCGAACCGACGTCGGGCAACACCGGCATCGCGCTCGCTTTCGCCGCAGCCGCCAAGGGCTACAAGCTGATCCTGACCATGCCTGAGACAATGTCCATCGAGCGCCGCAAGATGCTGGCGCTGCTCGGCGCCGAGCTGGTGCTGACCGAAGGCCCGAAAGGCATGAAGGGCGCCATCGCCAAGGCCGACGAGCTGGCCGCGACGATCCCCAACGCCATCATCCCGCAGCAGTTCGAAAACCCCGCCAATCCGGAAATCCATCGCACGACGACGGCCGAGGAGATCTGGAACGACACGCAGGGCGAGGTCGACATCTTCGTCGCCGGCATCGGCACCGGCGGCACCATCACCGGCGTCGGTCAGGTGTTGAAGAAGCGCAAGCCCTCGGTCCAGATCGTCGCCGTCGAGCCGGAAGCCTCGCCGGTGTTGTCGGGTGGCCAGCCCGGCCCGCACAAGATCCAGGGCATCGGCGCCGGCTTTGCGCCAAAGATCCTCGACACCACGATCTATGACGAGATCGTCAAGGTCTCGAATGAGGATTCGGTTGCCAATGCGCGCCTCGTTGCCCGCCTCGAAGGCGTGCCGGTCGGCATCTCGTCGGGCGCTGCCCTGCAGGCGGCGATCGTCGTCGGCTCACGGCCGGAGAACAAGGGCAAGACCCTGGTGGTGATCATCCCGTCCTTCGCCGAGCGCTATCTGTCGACGATCCTGTTCGAAGGGCTCGGCGCGTAACTCGTCGCGGCTGCTGGCCCTTTGAAAAACCGCCGGTGGCGCCTGCCGCCGGCTTGAGCGGCACCCTGCTTCCGGTTCATATCCCCATCGGCCTGCTTTGGGTGCAGGCCGGGGGGGAGAATTCCATGTACAAGCTCTATACACGTCCGGGCAGCGGCGGTTTCGTCGTCGAGGCCGCGCTGGCGCTGGCGAACGCGCCGTTCCAACAGATCGACGTGCCGAAGTCCGACCGGCCCGATCCGGCGTTCCTCGACATCAGCCCGCTAAACCAGGTGCCGGTGCTGACCTTGCCGGACGGGCGCTCGATGACCGAATCGGCGGCGATCTGCATTCTGCTTGCGGAACGCCATCCCGAGGCCAGCCTGGCGCCGGCGATCGACGCGCCGGCCCGCGTCGAGTTCCTGCGCTGGATGGCGTTCATGTCGTCGGTGCTCTATCCCGCGATCCTGCGGCTGTATTACGCCTACCGCTACACGGCCGATGCCGACGGCACGAAAGCCGTCAAGCAGGCAGCCGTCGCCGAGATGGACCGCGGCTTCGCCGTTCTCGACGCCGCCTTGCGCGGCCGTGACTGGCTGGTGGGTGAGGCGATGTCGCTGGCCGACATCTATCTCGTCATGCTCGTGGCCTGGCATCCCGACATCGAAAGCGCGCGGACGGCATGGCCTGATATTGAACGCTTGTGGGCGAAGCTGCGCGAGCATCCATTGCTGAGGACGCTCAACACGTCGCACGAGATGTGGCCGGGCTGAAGCTCAGTTTCGCAGCGTTGCGCGTTTGCCTTGCAGGAACCGGCGCACCGCAGGATCGCGTTCCAGGCCGATCGCCCTGTCATAGGCCTCGGTCGCCTGCGGCACCTGGCCAAGCCTGGCCAGGAGACCGGCCCGCGCCGCCCAGTAAGGCTGATATTCATTCAGCCGCTTGTCGTCACCCAGAACGTAGAGGGCAGCCAGCCCCGCCATGGCGCCCTGCGTTTCGGCGAGCGCAACCGCGCGGTTGATCGCCACCACCGGCGATCCCACAATCGAAAACAGCGCGTCGTAAAGCGAGCGGATCGCCACCCAGTCGGTGCGGCCGGTCAGCCGTCGCGCGGCGTGGGCCGACTGCACGGCTGCCTCAAGCTGGTAGCGGCCGACCACGCCGCTCGCCGCGGCATGGGAAAGAAGCGCCTCCGCCTCATCGATGAGGGCGCGGTCCCAAAGGTCGCAGTCCTGTTCGGCCAGCGGCACGAACTCGCCTTCGGCGCTACGCCGGGCCGCGCGGCGCGCCTCGGCAAACAGCATCAGCGCAAGCAGGCCAAGCGCTTCCGGCTCCTCCGGCATCAGCGTGGCGACCAGGCGGCCGAGCCAGATGCCCTCGGTGGCGAGGTTGCGGCGCCGCGTCTCGGTGCCGGCCGGATCGGACCAGCCTTCGGCGAAGGCGGCGTAGATCGCCTCCAGCACGGCGTCCAGCCGCTCGCCGAGTTCGGCCCGCTCCGGAACCCGCAACGGAATGCCGGTTTCACGGATGCGCGTCTTGGCGCGCACCAAGCGCTGGCCCATCGTTGCCGGCGAGACCAGGAAGGCGGAAGCGATCGTCGCGGCATCGAAGCCGAGGATGGTCTGCAGGATCAGCGGCGCCCGCACGCCCGGTTCGATCGCAGGATGCGCGCAGGCAAACATCAGCCGC
The DNA here is from genome assembly GCF_013170705.1 of Mesorhizobium loti. Taxonomy (NCBI): domain Bacteria; kingdom Pseudomonadati; phylum Pseudomonadota; class Alphaproteobacteria; order Hyphomicrobiales; family Phyllobacteriaceae; genus Mesorhizobium; species Mesorhizobium loti. The sequence continues at coordinate 915,223 of NZ_CP033334.1, forward strand.
AGCCGTTCGTCGGGCAGATCTTCGTCGGTCATGCGCGCCTCCATCTCCTCGGCGATCAGCTTGAGATGATCGCGGGCGGCCTCCCGGGTGAGCCGCCGCCGCACCGCATCGACACGACGCCGGCGCGCCACGGCCAAAAGCCAGGCTTCCGGCTTTTCGGGCACGCCCGATTTCGGCCAGCGTTCGAGCGCCGCGGCAAAGGCGTCGGCCAGCGCGTCCTCGGCCGCGGCCACGTCGCGCGTGCGCGCCGCGAGCCAGGCGACCAGCTTGCCATAGCTCTGCCTGGCGGCGGCCTCGGCGGCCGCCCGGGCGATATCCGGGCGACTGTCCAACGCGGTCAATCCTTGGGCAGGTAGTCGGCCATTTCCCAGATCGGCCGCAACTCGACCGTGCCGGTGCTGGCCGCCGGACAGCGCGCCGCCCATTCGATGGCGGTATCGATGTCGGCCGCCTCGATCATGTAGAAGCCGGCAAGCTGCTCCTTGGTGTCGGCATAGGGGCCGTCGATCACATTGGTCTTGCCGTCGGCGATCCGCACCGAGGTGGTCGCCTGGGTCGGGCGCAGCCTTTCGCCGGCCAGCCACGCGCCTGATTTCTTCAACGCGTCGGTATAGGCGCTATAGGCCGCGCTCATCTGCCGGGCCTTCTCGATCGGCATGGCCGCCATCGCGGCTTCGTCGTTGTTGATCATCAGCATGTATCGCATGGGTCATCTCCCGTGGTTTCGAAGGCCGCGTCCTTGCGGGGCCAGACGTATGTCGCGCGGCGACGACCGATTTCGACAGCGCGCCAAGAAAAATTTTCGGCTTCGTCACGCGGTTTCGCAAGGACCAGGTTTCACCAGGCGGCCGGCCGCGGACTGGCGACCATGCCTCGCAGCACTATCCTTGCGACCAGCCTTTATGATCCGGGCACGTCACACCAGAGATGGGAGATGAGAAATGGAACTCGTGACCCACAGGAAATTCAAAAACGACCGGTTGATGCCGTGGGGCAAGGGGACAGTTGTCAGCGGAGCGAAGGGATTC